>JBLNBQ010000048.1:0-12668 GCA_050260095.1 Chitinophagales bacterium | reverse complement strand
CGCAAGCGGCCCAGGTCGGTCATGGGCAGCGCCAGCGCCATCGCAGCCACCAAGGCCACCAGGGCAGGGACGACCACGAATTCGGCCATGCGGACGGCCGGGCCGACGCCCTGCCACGCGAGGTACGCCGTCGCCAGCAGCTCCACGCCGATCAGCACCCAATCGGGCGTGCGGGGCAGCAAGGTAAGAGAGACGACCCGGCGCATGACAAGCGCCGCTTCGGCAGTCTTGGCTACCCAGTAGGCGAGGACGATCACGACCAAGGCTGTGCCCAGCCAGCGCCCCCAGACCCGCCGGGCGTATTCCACGAAGGTCTGCTCCGGGAAGAGTTCGCCGAGCCAGGTGACCAGCAAGGCCACGGCGGACACCGGCACAGCCCCCAAAGCCAATGCCAGCCAGAGATCCGCCCCCGCCACTTTGGCGACCAGTGCCGGCCGCATGAGCACCGAGTTCTCCAGGAAGAGCCCCACTATGAACAGGACAAAGCCGTAGGGGGTGATGCGGTCAGCCATCGCCGCCCACCTCCGGGCGCGCGTCGGCCGCCCGCCGGGCGTCCTGAGGATGGTACTCTGCCGGCCTGGTCTGCAAGGCCGGCGAAGGGGCCCGGAGGACCGTGTCCTTCCAGGAGGTGAAGTGTGCGGGCACCTCGGGCTCGGTGTAGTAGACACCGAAAGTCCGGAGGCTGACCAGATGCGTGAGCAGCATGAGTAGCCCGGTGACCAGGCCGAACAGCCCCAGCGTGCCGGCGGCCAGGATGAGCGCGAAGCGGCAGAGCAGTAGGGCATAGGCCAGAGGGAACGTGGGCACCGCAAAGATCGATAGCCCGGTGACGGCGACCACCACAACGGTCACGGTGCTCACCAGTCCGGCCTGGACCGCGGCCTGGCCCACGATGAGCCCGCCGACCACCGCCAGATTCTGCCGCAGTTGGGTAGGCATGCGCAGGCCGGCCTCTCTGATCAGTTCGATCGCCAGTTGGAGCAGGAGCACTTCGACCATCATCGGGTAGGGGACGTCCTCGGCGGAGACGCCGATGCTGACGAGCAGCCGGGTCGGCAGCATCTCCGGGTGGAACGTGACGAGAGCCAGGTAGAAAGCGGGCAGGACGAGAGTGATGATCACCGCGAAGAAGCGGATGAACCGGGAAAAGGTGGCGAGCGGCCAGCGGATGGCGTAGTCCTCCGGGCTGTGCATCATCGAATTGAAGGTAGAGGGCACGATGAGGGTGAACGGCGTGTTGTCGACCAGAATGCCGACCCGGCCTTCGAGCAGCGCCAGGACCATCCGATCGGGGCGCTCGGTGGCCTCGATCTGTGGAAACGGGGAGGTCCAGCGGTCCTCGATCATCTGACCGACTGTGCCTGCGGACGCCGTGCCATCGATCTGCACCGTGGCCAGCCTGCGCCGTACCTCCCCGAGCACCTCCGGATTCACCAGATCGCTGAGGTACAGAACCGCGACCCTGGTGCGGGTCCGGGCTCCGACGGAACTCCGTTCGGCCTTGAGGTTCGGATCGCGGAGCAAACGCCGGACGAGGGAGAGGTTGACCGCCAGATCCTCGATGAAGCCGGCCCGGGGACCCTGGACGACGGGCTCGCTGATCGGCTCGGAGATGCTGCGGAGTTCGCCCCCTTGCACGGCGGCCGCCAAGGCGGTCGGGCAGCCGTCGAAGAAGACGAGGACCTCCCCTTCGAGCATCCCCTGCACGGCCTCGCCCAGGGTCGGCACCTCCCGCACCTCGCCCACGGGGATGACCCGGCTGCGCATCAACTCCGCCAGTTGCTGCGGCGGCGTCTTGCCCCCCGTCTCCTCGGGAAAGTCCACCGTGAGCACGGCGGTGAGCCGGTCGAGGGCCTGGTGGTTGACCAAACCGTCAAAGAAAGCCATCAGCGCGGGGAGCTTCCGCTTGCCCAGCGTCAGTTCGCGAAACACCACGTCGTCGGCGCCGGCGAACTGCTTGCGGAGCGCCGTGAGGTTGGCCGCCAAGGCGAGATCCAGAGGATTCTCGTCCACTGGAAGATTCCTTCGCCAAGGCGGTCTCTCGGGGCCGGTCTGCGACGGTCCAAGGCGGGGGGCTCTGGGTAGGCGCACGGCGTAGTTCCGCCTTCCTTGCCTTACGCGCAGGGGGAAGTTTTCCCAGGCGAGCGCCTTCCGATTCCGGGCGGGCGCCCGGGCAAGCTACCTGCCGGAGGTGGTGCGCAAGTGCCCCGGAGCGTGATGGGTTTCTTCCCGTCCTACCCGGCCGCGGCGGCGGTGGCGGAGCGGCTCAGGGAACAGGGCTTCACGGAATTGCAGGTGGACCAGATTCACCGTTATCCGGGCGACGGCGTGGAGCGCCGGCAGAACCCGACCCAGGGCCGCTTCGGGAGCCTGGCCAACCTCTCGCTGGGCGCCGACATCGACCCCACCGACAACGCCGGGCCGCTCCTGGCCGCCGACCCTTCGGCCTCGGGCTGGAGCAATCCTGGCGAGTTCCCGGGGCAATACGGTTTCATGCTGGCCGTCGTGGTGGACTCGGATAGCCAGGCCGAACAGGTGGCCCGGGCGATCGAAGCCGGAGGCGGGCTGGCCTAAGAGCGGACGGCGGCTGGTCGACCGGCGCGCCGGGTGGCGGCCGCTCAGCCCCGGAGCGCCTGTTCGAGGAAGGGGAACGGCCCGGGCCGGCCTTCCTTGAGGCAGGCGGCGGCCACCAGGCCGAAGCAGCCGGAGAGCATCATGTCGCCGCCGGGGACGGCCGGATGCCAGCCGAGTCCGTGCGCCAGTGCCCGCCGGGGGCCGGTCATCGCTACGAACGGGGAGGGGGGGCGGTGCCCGGCGCCGAGGGCGGCGCCGTGCCCCGCGTCGTCGTAGACTTCCGTGAAGGTGATGCTCCCGCTCTGCAGGCGGCCGACCAGGGCGGCCAGCTTCTCCGGGGTGAGGCAGCGCGTGTGGTGCTCGAAGAGCGCCGTCACGTGCGCTCCTTTCACTACGGCGGCCACCGTGTGCCCGTTGCCGACGTTGACCACCGTGAGGCCCTCGTCCAGATGAGCCGCGACCTGCGGGTCGCAGAGCGCGCCCCACACGGCGGCCGCGCCGGTATCCATGACCCGGGCGCCGGGCGCTTCGGCCTGGACCGCCCGCATCCGGGTGTACACGGCGGGCGCCTCGGCGTAGAGCAGGTCGGTCAGGGCGCCGCCCCGCGCCAGGAACTCCTCCCAGAGCTGAAACCGGAAGCGCCGGTTGCTCCCCTCCGCGCACTCTCCGTGGTCCTGCACCGCCACCGCCCAATCGCCGGGCAGCGCCACCCCGAAGAGGGAGAGCGCCTGCGCAAGTTCGTCACGGAAGACGTCGGTCAAGCGGATGGCGACCGCCTCCGGCCCGGGTTCGGCGTCGTCGGGCACTAGGCGCACGCCCATCGCTTCGACTTCGGCCAGGTTGTCCCGGATGGTGAGCGCGGCCTGCCGTGTGGCGAAGAGCCGGCGCCCGCTCTCCAGGTGGCGACGCATCGCCCCCACGCTCGGCCCTCCGCCCATGAGGCGCCCGCTTAAGAAGACGTCCCGGCCCGCCCGGGTCGCCGCGCCGATCTCCCGGCCCACTATCACGGTGGGCGCGGGGAGAACCAGCTTCACGCAGTTCTCCAGGGTAACGGATGGATCATACAGCAGGATGTCCTGAGTGCCTGTCCCCACGTCCACTGCGAGCAGGTCACCCATGCCACACGCCTCCCCAAGTACACAGGGCTCTTACTCGGCTTGTCCGAGCGACGGCGCCGGCGCCGTCCCCCGCAGCGTCCGGAGACCGAAGCGAAGGAAGTAGACGGCCAGCGCCAGGAGGAAGACCCCGCACCCGCCGAGCAGGCCCCGGTAAAGCCAGACCGGCATCACCTGGCGCCCGGCGGCGATCGCTCCGGAGACCAGGCTGTACCAGAGATAGTCGGCGAGGACGTGCCCGGTGAAGAACGCCGCCAGGCCGGGCAAACCGTGCTTTCCAGCCTCGGTCACGTAGGTCACTCCAGCGAACGCCCACCACATCACCCAGTACGGGTTGACCAGCGAGGTCAGCGCCCCCAGGAAGATTAGGCGCCCCACGCCCACCATCGCCCCGGAACCGGTCAAGGCCAGCCCGGCGTGGGGGGCGTCGCGCAGCAGGCCGTACCCCATCGAGAGGAGGAAGGCCCCGCCGAGCAGGCCGATGCCGCCCGCCACGCCTTTGCGCCGGAGCAGGGCCGATAGCCCCAGGCCGAGCCCCACCACCATGAGCAACTCGAGCAGGGCGTGCCCGGTGATGAGGAGCGGGCCCGCCCAGAAGCCCCGGGCCATCGCCTGTGAAACCGTGAGCGAAAGGAGCGAACCCGGGGGCATGGCGCCGGAGAACCCGAGCACCAGCGAGGACCCGAACAGCGCGAGCAAGTTCATGTCGCCTACACCCTACTCTCTACTGTGCCTTGGCGGACTAGATCTTCTGTTCCCCTTGGCGTTTCTGGGACCGCGTCGTCTTGAACCGGAGGTCGTGGTAGGCCTCGATGAACCGGACGGTATGGGTTCTCGCCCGCATCACCAGGGAATGGGTGCGCGCCTTGTCGCCGTAATAGCGGACGCCCTTGAGCAACTCCCCGTCGGTGATCCCGGTAGCGGTGAAGATCAGGCTGTCGCCGGCGGCCAGATCGTTGGTCTCCCAGATCTTCGCCAGGTCGACCCCCCTCGCCTCGGCCTGCGCCTGCTCCTGCTCGGTCGGGTACCAGACTTTCGCCTGGATCTCGCCGCCGAGGCACTTCAGGGCCGCCGCGGTCAGGACCGCCTCCGGGGCGCCGCCGATCCCCATGAGCATATCGACGCCGGTCTCGGGCAGGGCGGTCGAGATGCCGCCCGAGACGTCGCCGTCGCTGATGAGCTTGATCCGGGCCCCGCACTCCCTGACCTCCTGGATCAGCCAATCGTGCCGGGGGCGGCCCAGGATGACGACGGTGAGGTCGCGCACCTTCCGGCGAAGAGCCGCGGCCACCACCCGGAGGTTCTCCCGCACCGGGGCGTTGATGTCGATGTGTCCGGCCGCCGCCGGACCCACCGCGATCTTGTTCATGTAGTAGGCCGGCGGCGAGGCGAGACTCCCGGCCGCCGCGGCCACGAAGACCGACATGGCGTTGGGCAGACCGTTCGCGACGAGCCGGGTTCCCTCCAGCGGATCGACCGCCACGTCGACCGGTTCGACGGTCCGGTTCTTGCCGACGTGTTCCCCGATGTAGAGCATGGGCGCCCGGTCCTTCTCGCCCTCGCCGATCACCACGACGCCGTGGAAGTTGATCAGATCGAGCATGCCCCGCATGCCGTCGACGGCGGCCGGGTCGGCCGCCTCCTTGTTGCCCCAGCCCATCCCGCGCCCGGCGCGCAGGGCTGCACTCTCCGTCCCCCAGACGAAATCGAGCATCACTTCGCGCTCGGCGTCCTCGGGCTGAGCCACAAAGCTGACCACTCCCTCATCCCCCTCATCTGCCTGGGCCGTGCGGGAAGCCGGCCGTGATGTAAGGGTGTTTCCCTGCCCGGCGGGGATTTCCTGCCGATGCGGAGGGGGGAGAGGGCGACTTGGGGTTGGCGGGCCTGGGCTGACCTACCTTGGCCGGTGCGACTTGGAACGGGGCTCCCGCCCGGGGCCATCCACCGGGGTTCCGAGTTCGGCCGCCACTTCTTCCAGGTACCGGACGCGGGATGTGTCGTTGGGGTCGAGCGAACCGCCCCAACCCATCAGGCTGGGCAACACGGTGCCTTCCTCCACCCCCACCCGGTGGAGGGAGTCCTCCTCCCTGAGGCCGTGGACCTTACCGTAGCCGGCCCTGGCCTCCTCCTTTCGCTCGTCCAAGACCTCGGGATTCCGGCTCAACTGCGTCTCATACTCGGGCATCTCTGCGTAACCTCCCGCGGCTAGTCTTCCCGCTTTGATATGCGATGATTTCCAGCCCGGAGGCGGCTCAGGTCCGGAAGGGTTTGGCAAAACGCCTGCTGAATTGGAACAAACCAAGGTCGGCAGTTGTCCAGGCAAGGAGGCGGATGGCGATGCGAACAGGGTTCCCCGGCCGGCGCAGCCGGCTGTTCGTCGCGGCCCTAATCGTCGCCAGCATGCTCCTCGACCTGACCGACCTGTCGCAGGTCCGCGACCTGCGCCCGGTGCTAGCGATCTCGCTCATCGTGGCCGGCATCGACATCGCCTACGCGTCCTTCGCCAACCGGGGCTTCCTCTCCCTCAGCTCCATCGTGGTGCTGGGCGCCGTCTTTCACTACGGGCACCCTCTCGGCTCCCTCGCCCGGATCTTCAGCCTGGTCCTCGTCTTCCCGTACCTCTGGTGGAGCCGCCGGGGCAACCCGCTGCTCTTTCTGCTGCACGTGCCGCCGGTAGTGCTCGCCGAGCACTTCTTCCTGGCCATCGGAGGCCCCCGGAGAATGATTCACCTGCCCGGCTGGCTGGCAGCCGCCACGCTCACCGCCCTCCTCTTCGGCGCCGTCACGACGCTGCTCTACACCTTGGTCTATCGCGATCCGGGCAACGGAGAATCCGAGCAGGCCACCGAACTCCTCGTCGCCCGGTTGCTGCGCGGCAAACCGCTCTCCTACTTCACCATCGCCTTTCTCGGGCTCGTCCTGGCCGTGCTCTGGCACTGGCACCTTTACCTGGCCCTCTTGGGCGGCAGCCTGCTGGTGAGTCTCTCCGCCCTCACCTTTTCCAGCCTGGAACGCCTGCAGGAGATGAAGCACGGCATTCTGTCGCTGCTCATGTCCATCGTCGAGTCGAAAGACCCGTACACCCGGGGCCACTCCGAACGGGTGGCAGCCTATTCCGTCACGCTGGCGGCCCTCGTCGGCGTTCCGCCGTGGCAGCTCGAGGAGCTGTACCGGGCCGCGCTCCTGCACGACCTGGGAAAAATCGCCGTGCCGGAGTACGTCATCCTTAAGGCCGGACGGCTCACCGGGGACGAGTTCAGCCTGGTCAAGCGCCACCCTGTCGCCGGGGCCGAGCTGGTGGCCCGCTTCGACCATTCCCCCCGGGTGGTCGCGGCCGTCCGCCACCACCACGAGCGCTACGACGGCCGGGGTTACCCCGCCGGGCTCGCCGGCCTGCGCATCCCGCTGTGGGCCCGGATCATCGCGGTCGCCGACGCCTTCGACGCCATGACCTCGCACCGCCCCTACCGCACGGCTCTGGGCTGGCAGGAGGCCGTGGAGGAGCTGCGGCGGGGGACCGGCGTGCAGTTCGACCCGGCCATCGCCCGCCGGGCCGCCCTGTTTTTTGCCGCCCACCGGCCGGAGGAACCGGAGACCGGCGTGGCCGAACCGCCACCGCCCCAACTCTCCCTAGAGGACCTATTGCGAAAGTCGAGCGTCGCCCGTCAGATTTCGCCGACCGCCTCCATCTACTCGTTCCGGGAAGGCGTGTTGCGCCACCTCTCGGGCAACATCCGGGGCCAGCATCTTCAGGGCGAACTGGTACGGCTCGGCCAGGCCGGCGTTGGCGCGCCGGAAGCCCTGCGCACCTACGTGATCTCGCCCGACAACCAGGTGTACCACGTGCGCCTCTTCCCCCTCGACTCCACCGAGGCGCTCCTCGTCGCCACCGACATCACGCCGCTCGTCCTGGGTGAGCCCGACGCCTCAGCTTATCTGCCAACAGCTGACAACAGAGATACAGGTTGACACCGCGACCAGCCACGTGGTAACATCACGCTAAAATCAATTGAATATCCACCAACTCTTATCAAGAGCGGCTGAGGGACTGGCCCGATGAAGCCCGGCAACCGCCAGGGAGACCTGGAAGGTGCCAATTCCTGCGGGGGAAACCCCGAGAGATGAGAGGAGGCTCGTGCTGCATCGTGAGGCCTCTTCCCATCGAAGAGGCCTTTCGCTTTTTCGATGGGGCGGGACGAACCCGAAAGCCTCTTCTGATCGAAGAGACTTTTTTGTTGAAGGGAGAAGCAGAAGATGGCTGTCGAACTCAGAGCGAAAGAGTCAGGTGGCTGGCGCAAGTACTGGGACGAGGAACTGGAGACGCTCACCCGCCCGGCCCGCCAGGCGCTTCAACTGCAGAACCTGAAGTGCACCCTGGAACTCGCGTACCACGGCTCGCCCTACTACCGCCAGGCCTTCGCCGAAGCGGGCGTCAAGCCGTCCGACGTGAGGCACCTTGAGGATCTCCAGAAACTCCCCTTCATCAACAAACAGGTGGTCCGCGCCCGCCAGGAAGCTGCCCCACCGTGGGGTGACCTGGTGCCGGTGCCCGAGGAGGAGATCGTCTACATCTCCGCCTCGTCGGGTTCGACCGGGATGCCGACCGCCTCGCCGTTCACCGCGGCCGACTTCGAGGCCTGGATGGACTATGAGGCCCGCCAGTTCTGGTCGTCGGGGATGCGCCCCACCGACCGCTACTGCCACGCCTTGAACTTCTCCCTCTTCGTGGGCGGCCCGTGCGTGCTGGGCGCGCAGAAGCTCGGCGCCCTCTGCATCCACGCCGGGACCATCCCCAGCGACCGCCTGCTCGCCATCTTCCAGCAGTTCCGGCCCACCGTGACCTGGACGACGCCGTCCTACGCCTGGTACCTGGGGGAGACCGCCCTCAAAGCCGGCATCGACCCGGCCCGCGACCTCTCCATCCGGCGCATCTTTGTGGCAGGCGAGCCGGGAGGGTCGGTGCCGGTTACCCGGGAACGCATCCAGGAGCTGTGGGGCGCCAAGGTGTACGACTACTACGGCCTCTCCGACATCTTCGGCTCCTGCGCCGGCGAGTGCGAGGAGCAGGCGGGCCTGCACTTCGCCGAGGACCACATGATCGTCGAGGTGCTCGACCCCGAAACCCAGCAGCCGGTGGCCGAGGGCGAGCGGGGCGAACTCGTGCTGACCAGCATCAAGAAGGACGCCCGCCCGATGATCCGCTTCCGCACCGGCGACATCGTCTCGATCACCACCGAGCGCTGCAACTGCGGGCGGACCACCCTGCGCATGCACGGCGTCCACGGCCGGCTCGACGACATGCTGATCATCAAGGGCGTCAACGTCTTCCCGAGCGACATCGAACACATCACCCGCCGCCTGCCGGAGCTGACCGGCGAGTACCGGCTGGTGGTCGACCGGGTGAACCATCTCGACGTCCTGACCGTGCAGGTGGAGCACACCCCGGACTACGCCAGCCAGGGCGGCCAGCTACCCGCCCTCGCCGAAAAGGTCACCCGGGAGATTCACAAAGTTATCGGCATCTCGCCGAAGGTCGAGGTGCTCGCCCCCGAAACACTCCCCCGGGCCACGCACAAGGCCAAACGGGTGGTCGACAACCGGGGGAACGTGTGGGGGGCGTAGGCGGCCGACGGAGCCCAACCCTAAGTAGCAGCACGGACGGCCGGGCGGATTCATCGCCCGGCCTTCACATGTTCCCAGCTCAAAGTGTTCGGCTTTGTTCGCGGGAATCGTTGGTGACGGCTCGTGGTCGGGTCGCCCTGATAACACACTAGCAACCTGGCTGTCAGCTACCCTCGCGCCTCTCTCCCGGAGCAGCGGGGGTCAGCCCTCGTCCAGATCAAAGCACGCCAGGCGTGAGGGCGCTCCGGCCTCCGCCAAATGCCGGTTGATGGACGCCTTTCCTATGGACGTTGGAGGAGTGTCACAGCACGCCACCCAGACGGACCCGTAACATAAGGCACCTGACTGCCTGTCGGAGAATCGGGTGATCGAAGATGAACCACGTGCATGGTTACGCCACGGTGACTTCAGTGGCCAAACAGCATGTTCACCGGATGGCCGGCTGCACCAGCGGGGTAATCCCTTGTGCCAATGGGAGTCACTACCACGACCTCGCAGGACGGACTTCCCTCGACCGCGGGCATACCCATCGTTACGCTTCGCCCACGAGTGGGGCGCTGCCGCTGCCCGGCGGCCAACACTATCATCGCTTCGCCGGAACCACCACCTGCGACCGGGGACATACCCACGATTACGCCAGTGGCACCGGCCCGGCGATGGGGTAGCGGCGCTCGTGACGGGGTGCGGAAACACAATGCGGAGAGGCTGCCCCACTGCGCTGGGACAGCCTCCATCATTCATCTCATTTCCGGCGCAACAAGGGTTCGGGGCAACGTAGCTACAGCTTAAGAAGCTCCAGCACCCGGTACATCACCACGGCCGGCCAGAAGATGGCCTTCAGCACGCCGAGGACTGCGCCCCAGAATGTGTGCGAATGCTGTACGAAATAGACGGCTGCTCCGAGGAACCCCAGGCCGTAGATACCGCCAGACACGCCGTTCTCTTTCATCGCTTCAACCTCCTGACGGTCCGGGACTGGCGTCAGAAGCCGCCCCCGGTGTTCCACTTCTATCCCTACTCGGTTACACCTGCCGGAAGGACTCCGGGTTGCCACAAGGTTCCAGCAGCCGGCGGCGAAATAAACTCGTGACCGCGCCGGTATATGAGGTGGGAGGAGGAGATCACCACGGCCACGGTGTCGGAACTGCCCGACCAGGCGCTCGCCCGGAAGGCTCAGGCGGGTTCGCCGGAAGCCTTCGAGGAGCTGGTCGCCCGCTACGAACGGCGGGTGGAACGGCTCTGCGAACGCATCCTGGGCAGCCGGGCCGATGCCGAGGACGCAGCCATCGCGACCTTCGTGAAGGCCTGGCGCGGCCTGGGACGGTACGACCCGTCCCGCCCCTTCGCGCCCTGGCTCATGACGATCGCCGGCCGGGAGGCCGTCACGGTGGCGCAGACCCGTCCCACCTGGACCTCACTGGACAACCTCGTAGAGGGGGGCGCGGAACTGGACGGCTCACCCGGGCACGCCCAGGACCCCGCCGAGCTGGCGCTGACCGGAGAAACCCGCGAGACCGTGCTGTCGGCAGTGGAGAGGCTGGATCCGGCCTCCCGCGCCGCGGTGGTCCTCCGGTACCAGCTGGACCTAAGCTACGCAGAGATCGCGGGGCTCCTGGGCATGCCGGCCGCAACCGTCGGCACGCTCCTGCACCGGGCGCGCAGCCGGCTGCGAGGCTGGCTGACCGCGATCTTGCAGCCAGACAGGAAGGAGGAGGCGCCGTGAAGGACCAAACCCGCTCCGACGCCCTTGATAACCTGCTCCGGTCGGCGCTGGCCGACGAACCCTACGGTCAGCCCTCGGCGCGTGTGATGGCCGCGGTGATGCGCCAGGTGCGGCAGGACGCCGCAGCCAGGCAGGCACAGTCGGCGCAGCGTTCCCACCTTCTGGCCGCACTGGTCGCCGCCGGGCTGATGTTCGCCTGGATGGCGGTGCAACTGGGCCTCTCCCTCTGGCCCGGTCTGACCGGGTTCCTCCGGGTGCCCGCCGTCGAGGTCGCGTTCGGCCTCGTCTGGTGGGTCGTAAAGAAGGCCGTCGCCACGCTGCTCCTCCTGGCGGCCTACGGACTAGGCAACCTCCTCCCGCTGCTGCTCTTAGGTGGCCTGGCCGTCGTGCCGCTGGCGTTGCGACACACCGGTCCGACCGCCTCGTGACCCCAATCCTGCGAATGAGGTGATGAAAGTGAGAACGCGAAACCATGGCCTGACCCTCGCCCTGCTCTTGGGCCTGTTGACCTTCGCAAGCGTGCCGGCCCTCGCCGCCTTCGAAGTGATGGGCGGGAAGACAACGGTCGTTCTTGACAAAGCTCGCACCGTCAAGGGCGACCTATATGCCGCCGGTCAGTCGGTGATCGTCGACGGCACCGTGACTGGAGATCTGGTCACGGCGGCGCGGACTATCATCGTGAACGGCCGGGTGGACGGCAGCATCCTCGCCGCCGGCAACGAAATCACCCTCAACGGCCCGGTCGGCGAGAACATCCGGGCTGCCGGCGCCACCGTGACCGTGACGAACAAGGCGGGGCGCAACGCATCGCTCGCCGGCTCCGACGTCGTCCTGACCTCCGGAGCTGAACTGGGCGGCGGGTTGCTCGCCGGCGCCACCCGCCTGGAAGTGCAGGGCAAGGTGACCGACGACGTGCTCGCCGGCGGGGAGACCGTGGTGCTCGGGGGCAAGGTCGGCGGGGGCGTCCGGGCCGACGTGGGCCGCCTCGAGGTGGGTCCCGAGGCGGAGGTCGGCGGTAAGGTAGTGTATCGCAGCCCCCAAGAGGCCAGCGTGCCCGGCTCGGCCAAGCTGCACGGCGGCGTGCAGTTCGAGCGGCGGGCGAGCCGGAGCGTCACGGTCAACTGGCACCGAGCGGGCCAGGTGATCAACGCGGCCTGGTTCCTCGGGATCCTGGTGCTGGGAGTCATCCTCTGGCTGGTCTATCCGGAGCGTCTCCAGGAGCTGACTGTTCCGGTGCAGCGGACCTGGACCCGGGGCTTCCTCTATGGGCTCCTGGGGCTGGTAGCCGGACCGCTCGCCATCGGGTTGGCCTTCGCCTCGTTCATCGGCATCCCGATCGCCATCCTCCTGCTCGGACTCTACGTGAGCGGACTCCTCTTTACCCAGCCGCTGGCCGGTTCGCTGGTGGCCCGACAGGTGATGGCCAGGTACTTCCCTGAGCGGACGCTCCACCCGGCCCTGGTCACCGCCCTGGGGATGGCCGGCCTCTTCCTCCTGGGACTAGTGCCGTTCCTCGGCCCCCTGGTCCACCTGCTGGCGCTGGTGCTCGGGTTCGGCCTGCTGGTCGGCGCCCTGCAACCCGGCCCCCGTACGACGGGCTGCGCTCCTGAGTCCGAATGACAAAATGGAGAGGG
>JBLNBQ010000047.1:0-8596 GCA_050260095.1 Chitinophagales bacterium | reverse complement strand
GGTTCATGGTCATGGTGTGGGCGGCATTCTTGGCCAGGGTGAAGCCGGTCTCCACCAAGGCGAAACCGGCCTGCATGAAGAAGACCAGCATCCCCGTGAGGAGCACTCATGTCATGTTGATGGCAATTTTGTTCTTCCCGACCTGCGCCGCCACCTCTGAGAGCGTCGGCTGACCCACCTTGACCGCGGCGACGTCGCCAACCCCTCCAGTGACTGAACCGCTCGGAACTCCAGCTAAAACCGTCCCCGCCACTGCCAGAACCAAGAGAAACGCGACCACAAACCCCACCGCTACTCGTCTACTCACCTGGGACACCTCCATGAACGTCGTGTAGCATCTGTCACTTACTTCACGCCAACGTAACACGCTGCTTACACGCCGTCAAGAGACAGGACGGTGTTCCCCCCCGAGTATACAATCGCGTTTCTACTTTTCTGACCCGAGGCGGTATATCAGCTTCTCGATGGCGACGCCCCGAGTGAGCAGGTGGGCGGCCTACTCGGGATCGGTGGCGTAGCCGGCGGCAGCCACGGCCTTGACGAAACCCCGCCAGTCGTCGCGGTAGTTGAGGCACTGGAGATACCGGGGGCCGGCGAGGAAAAAGTCGCAGTACCAGACGCACGCAGAAGGGCGGAAGCAGCTACCGCATCGAAAACCAAAACGGGAGCCTTTCAGCTCCCGTCTGTTCGCAAATTGGAGCGGAAGACGGGATTTGAACCCGCGACCCTCGCCTTGGCAAGGCGATGCTCTACCGCTGAGCCACTTCCGCTCGGATCTCGTACTGGTTGGTGGGCGAAGAGGGGCTCGAACCCCCGACCCCCTCCGTGTAAAGGAGATGCTCTACCAACTGAGCTATTCGCCCGTGCCCCGCCCGCCCGGGGACCCCGGAGGCGCTCCTAATTATAGCACCGGCGAAAACGGGCAGTCAAGCCGGGCGGGCCGTTTCGGCGCCAGGCGGGAGGAAGCCGGGTTCGGCCGGGCGCACGGCGGTGATCTCCAGCTGAAGCACGCCCGCGGGCACCTGGGCCGATACGCGTTCGCCCACCCGGTGCCCAAGGATGGCCTGCGCCACCGGGGACATGTTCGAGATGCGGCTCCTCAAGGGATCGGCCTCCAGCGCCCCGACGATGCAGTACTCGTTCTCTTCGCCGGATTCGAGGTCGCGGAAACGCACCCAGGTGCCCAAGGCGACGACGTCGCCCGCCGGAGAGGTCTCGCCCACCAGTTTGGCGCTGTGCAGAAGGCTCTCCAGCTCGGCGATGCGCCCCTCGACGAAGGCCTGCTCGGTCTTGGCCGCCTCGTATTCGGGGTTCTCCCAGGCATCGCCGAACTCCAGCGCCTCCCGGATCCGGCTGGCGACCTCCGCCCGCCGAACTCCGCGCAGATGGTCAAGCTCGGCGACGAGCAAGCGCAGCCCTTCCTCGGTGAGCACCGGGTCCCTGTCCGGACGGTCAGCCATCGCACCTCACCTCTGACACCTCGCGTCGGTAGAATATATGCCCCTGGCGAGTCTTCCTTGCCAGAGGATGGCCAAGGGAAGGCGAACATTCGTTTGCCGCGCTTGGGTTTGAGCCGCCCGAAGAGATGGCGGGGCGCGCCCGCGGGGCTTCGGTGCTGTGTATTCTGGCCCCGGCGAGAGAAAATATGTCTGTCCCGGAGCAGGAGTGATCGACTTGCGTACGCTCTGGAAGGGGAACATCTCGTTCGGCCTGGTCAACATCCCGGTCCGGCTCTACCCGGCCACCCGGCACCGCGACATAAGTTTCAACCTCCTTCACGCCACCTGCCACTCCCCCATCCGCTACGCCAAGCTCTGTCCCAAATGCAACGCGGAAGTCACCAAAGAAGAGATCGTGCGCGGCTTTCCGGTCGAGGACGGGCGGTACGTGGTGGTGACCGACGAGGACCTGGCCAACCTCCCCGTTCCAACCGCACACACCGTGGAGATCCTGGAGTTCGTCGGGAGCGGGGAGATCGACCCAGTCTACTTCGAGCGCACCTACTACCTGGAGCCTCAGCCCGGCGGCGGGCGCGCGTACGCCCTGCTCCGCCAGGCCATGCGAGAGACCGGAAAGGTCGGCGTGGCCAAAGTGGCGCTGCGGGCCAAGGAGACGCTGGCGGCGGTCCGGGTGCACGGCCCGGGGCTACTGCTCAGCACGATGTTCTACCACGACGAGGTGCTCCCCTTGAGCGAACTGACCGGGCTGCCCGAGGAGGCGCCGGTGGGTGAGCGCGAACTCAAGATGGCCGTGGCGCTCATCGACCACCTGGGGGAGAAGTTCGAGCCGGAGAAATACGAAAACACGGCGGGCGAGGCGCTCCGCAAGCTAATCCAGGCGAAGGTCGAGGGCGAGGTCGTCACGGCGGCGCCCGCGGCCCGCGCCGGCGCCGAGGTCATCGACCTGATGACGGCCTTGCAGGAGAGCCTCGCCCGGACGGGCGGAAAGACCCCCCAGGCGGAGGTTCCCGCCGGTAGCGTGGCCGGGGCGAGGGTCAGGCGCCCCCGGCGCAAGGTTAACGGCGAGGCCAAGGCCGCGCCGAAACGGGTCAAGACGTGAACGAAGGAGCAGGCGGGGCGCTGCCGGCGGCCATCCCGCCCATGCTGGCCACCGGGGGCGGGAAACCGTTCGATTCGCCCGATTTTCTCTTCGAAGTGAAATGGGACGGCGTACGCTGCCTGGCCTTCCTCGACAGGGGTACCCGCCTGCAGAGCCGGCGTTTGAACGACATCACCCGCAAGTACCCCGAACTGGCCGGCCTGCACCGGGTGGTCGACGGCCAACCGGCCGTGCTGGATGGGGAGATCATCACCCTGACGAACGGGAAACCAGACTTCGCGGCCCTGCTTTCCCGGCATCGCACCGAACAGCCTGCCCGGATCCGGGCCGCGGCCGATCTCCACCCGGCAACCTTCGTCGCCTTCGACCTGCTCTACCTGAAGGGGCGGAACATCATGGGCGCGCCGCTGTTCGAGCGGCGGGAGCTTTTGACGCAACTTTTCACTGAGACCGGCCAGTTGGTCCTCTCGCGGCACATCGCCGGCGCCGGGGCGGCCTTCGCCGAGACGGTCTTCGCCCGGGGTCTCGAAGGAGTCATGGCCAAGCGGGTCGACAGTCCGTACCTGCCGGGCAAGCGCACCAAAGACTGGCTGAAAGTGAAACAGCCCCGGCGGCTCGAGGGGGTCATCGCGGGCTTCGGCTACCGGAGCGACGGAGGGGTCGGCTCGGTGACCATCGGGCTCTATGATCCGGCTGGGCAGCTCAAGTTCGCCGGCCAGGCCGGGGTCAGCCTGCCGACCAAGGCCGACCGGGAGCTGCTCACCCAGCTTAGGGCGCTCGTCCGCCCGGAGCCGGCGCTCGGCGGAGTTCCCCGGGAAGTGGCCCGCGCCGTGCAGTGGGTGCAGCCGCGCCTCACCTGCCAGGTGGAGTACCTGGAGCGGAGCCGGCACGGTCTGCGGCATGCAGTTTACCGCGGCCTCGTCGCGCGGGCGCCGGAAACGTGCACCCTGGACCAGTTGAACGACGTTCACGAAGAGGAGGCGGCTCGCCTGTGAGCGTCAAACGCACGGTGACCGTCGGGCGCCGGACCCTGACCCTCTCCAACCTTGACAAGCTCCTCTGGCCCGAGGATGGGATAACCAAGGCGGACCTGGTGCGCTACTACTTCACCGTCGCGCCCTACCTGCTCCCCCACCTGAAAGGCCGCCCGCTCACCGTCGTCCGCTACCCCGACGGCATTGCCGGAGAGGGGTTCTACCAGAAGAACCTGCCCGACTCGGCCCCAGAGTGGCTGCCCCGGTGCGACGTGCCGTCCGAAGAGGCCGACCCGATCTCATACATGATGGCCGAAGAGCCGGCGGCCCTGGTCTGGCTAGCCAATCAGGGCGCGCTCGAACTCCACCCGGCCCACCACCGGTGCGACCGGCTGGACCGCCCCGACTGGGCGGTCGTCGACCTGGATCCTGCCGAAGGAGCGACCTACGACGATGTCCTTGAAGTCGCGGCGCTGGCCCGGCACATCCTGGCCGAGCTGGGGCTCTTCGCCTACCCCAAGACCTCGGGCGCTACGGGGATCCACCTCTACCTGCCCTTGCCTCGCCGCTACTCCTACCAGGAGGTGAGCCGGGCCGTCGGCTATCTGGGCAAGTTGATGCGGGAACGGAATCCCAAAAAGGTGACCACCGAACGGCTGATCCGGAACCGGGACGGCAAAGTTTACGTTGATCATCTACAGAACCTGGCAGGCAAGACCATCGTCGCCGCGTACAGTCCCCGGCCGCGTCCCGGCGCTCCGGTCTCGACCCCGGTGACCTGGGACGAGCTGTTCCGCGTCAAGCCTGCTCAGTTCAGTATCGCGACGGTGCCGGAACGGTTGCGACGGGTGGGCGACCTCTTCGCGCCGGTCCTCGCGCGCCAGCAGGATCTGACCGCGGTGCAGCGGTGGTTCAAAGCGGCTGGAAGCAACGCTCGACCCGGCAAAACCGCTGGCAGAAGTATACGACAGTAGGGGATGGAGAGACTACGAACCAAGGAGAGGTGGGCATGAAAGCGACTGGAATCGTCCGGCGCATCGATGACCTGGGTAGGGTGGTCATCCCGAAGGAGATCCGGCGCACCCTGCGTATCCGGGAGAATGATCCCCTCGAGATCTTCACCGATCGAGAGGGTGAAATCATTTTCAAGAAGTATTCGCCCATGGGCGACCTGGGCGACTTCGCGCAGGAGTACGTGGACGCCTTGCACGAATCGACCGGCCACATCGCGGTCATCGCTGACCAGGACGAGATTATCGCAGTGAACGGCGCTCCGAAGAAGACGCTGGTAGGCCGGCGCATCACTGGTGACGTCGAACGCCTGCTGGAGACGAAGCAGAGCCAACTCATCACGACCCCGACCGAGAACAGCCCGGTGGACGGGTATTCCTGCTCCGGCCAGGTCATCGCCCCAATCGTGAAGGACGGGGAGGTGCTCGGGGCAGTCATGCTCCTCACCAAGGACGGCACGGTCACCGAAGTCGAACGAAAGCTCTGCGAAACGGCCGCCAACTTCCTGGCCAAGCAACTGGGCTGAAGCGGGACGGACTCACGGGGCGGCATGAGCCGCCCCGTTTCTTACAGGCCGGTCGGCGGCGGAGGGGTCTCCCCCACTGGGTCCAAGGCTTGCCGCGGCTCTGCGCCACCCACGGCCCACCCGTAAAGCACCCGGGGTCCCCGGGACTGCCGGTACGCCGAGAAGGTCTCCCAGACCTTCTCAGGGTCGAGCGGCTCCGGCCGGCGAAACGGCCGGCCGGGTGAGGCCGGTTCCTCCGGGCGGCCGACCGGCGCCGCCTCGCGCGGGGGGCCCGACGGCCGCAGGCGGCGTTCCCGGCCGCCGCTCACCAGCCCGCCCCCCGGCTCCCCCGGGAGTTCCCCTTCCTCCGGCGCGCCGCCCGGCGCAGGCGGCGATCCCTCCTGCTCCGGCTCGACCAGCAACGCCCGCTCGGCGAGCAGCCGCTCCCGCACCTGGCGCAGCTCGGCAAGCCGCGCTTCGTGCCGGGCGAGCGCTCCTTCCACATCAGAAAGGCGCTCGTCGAGCCGGCGCAGCGCCTTGGAGCGTCCATCATTCGAACCCACCTGCGCCACCCCCCTACAGGCCTGGCATGTGCCATCACCCCATGATATTCGCCCGGATGGCGTGGGGCGACGGCGCCGGCCCCACGGCGGCGAGGCGCGGAACGGGGTGGGTGGCCGGACGGCAACTCAAACGGAGCGTCAGGTGGAATGCGCGAGCAAACGGTCGATCTTGGCCTGGTCGAAGCCGACCACGGGCTCTCCGTCGATCGCGATGACCGGCACCCCGAACTGGCCCGACAACTCGATCATCTCCTGGGCGGCCGCCCGGTCGAGGCCCACATCGACCTCTTCGAACGCGACGCCTTTCGAGCGGAGGTAGTCTTTGGCCACCCGGCACCAGGGGCAGCTGACGGTGGAGTAGACTTTGACGCTGGCCACGTGAATCCCCTCTTCATCAAGGCTGAACGACCCGCGATCACCCGCGGGTGTTCGCTGGTTTCACTTATATAGTAACCCCACTTCGCCATTTGTGTCAACGGTGATTCCCGCGTCCCCGGCGGGGATGGCATAATTTTCCTGAGGCCCTACCGCGTATAGTGCCGCCTGCGCCGGGCACTACTATGAGCGCAAAGAGGCGACGAGGTTTCAGTTTTCCTCCCCCACAAGCCCATAGCCAGGGAGAATGCGAAAGCATTCTCTTTGGCTATTTCTGTTGTCCGGGCTCTTCCACGTGGTAGGCGAAGGCGGAATGGTTATGGATGGACTCGTAGGACTCGCATTCGACCTCGAACCAGGCGATGCGGGGCTCGCCCCGGAGGGAGCCGACCACATCGCGGAGGATGTCCTCGACAAACTTGGGATTCTCGAAGGCCCGCTCGGTGACGTACTTCTCGTCCTCCCGTTTGAGCAGCGGATACACCTCGGCCGAGCCCTGGCCCTCGATCAGTTCGACGAGATCTTCGATCCAGGGGTACTGGCCAGGATGGAAACGGCAGCGGGTCCGGATCACCGCCCGCTGGTTGTGGGCGCCGTACGCGGAGATTTCCCGGCTGCAGGGGCAGACCGAGGTCACCGGCGCCTCGACGCCCAGCACAAAGTCGAAGCGGCCCCCGGCGAGCGACGCCTGGAATTCGCAGTCGTAGTCGAGCACCGCCCGGCTGTGCGAGACCGGCGCCAATTTCGGCAGGAAGTACTTGAACTGAACGCCCAGCTCGGCGCGCTCGGCCTGCAGCCTGGCGCAGAGTTCCTCCAAGACCGCCCGGAGCTGCCGGCTGGAGAGGCCCTCGGCGCTCCACCGCATCAGGACTTCGAGGAAACGGCTGAGGTGCGTTCCCTTGTAGTGCTGGGGCAGGTCGACCGCCAGGCGGACGCGCCCCAACACCTGCTGGATGCCGCCGTCCCGCTCCTTGAGCAACAGAGGGACGTGGACTTCTTTCACGCCAACCTTCTGGATGGCGATCCCCCGCGGGTCGAAGCTGCTCTGCACATCTTTCATGCCCGATCCCTCCCGGTCGTCCTCAGGTCGAGCAGTTCGGCGGGTCATTGCGGCATCCCTTCCTCGGCGCCGCCCGGGCGAGGCACCCGGACCGCGGAAAACGAAGTGCGCCGGCGTTGACCGGCGCACAGGCTGAAGCCAGATGCAGTTTTCGAGCTGAGAGACGGCCCCCGGCGTCAGCTTCGCCAGCGGAGGTAACGCCGTTCCAGCCAACTGACGCCGTAGTAGAGGGCGATCGAGACGACGCAGAGCACGGTGAGGCTGCCGAGAATGAGGCTCATCTTCCAGACCTGGCCCCCGTAGACGATCAGGTAGCCCAGACCGGCCTGGCTCACCAGGAACTCGCCCATGATCACGCCGACGAGCGACTGTCCCACGCTCACCTTGAGGGCGGCGATGATCGTCGGCACGCTGGCCGGCAGCACGACCAGGCGCAGGATCTGTCCTTTCCGGGCGCCGAAGGTGCGCAGCAGTTTGACCTTGTCGGGGTCTACCTCCTGGAAACCGGTGAAGACCATGAGCACCGTCACAATCACCGAGATGGCAAGCGCCATGGCGATGATAGCCCTCATCCCGGTCCCCATCCAGACGATGAAGATGGGCCCCAGCGCCACCTTGGGGATGGAGTTAAGAACCACCAGGTAAGGGTCGAGCGTGTCGGAGAGGTACTTCGACCACCACAGGGCGACCGCGATGAGGGTGCCCAGGAAGGTGCCGAGCGTGAAACCGATGGCTGTCTCGGTGACGGTCCAGCCCAGGTGCCGCCAGAGGGAACCGTCGGCGACCATGCGCACCAGCAGCTCCACCACTTGCGAGGGGCTCGAGAAGATGAACGCGTTGATCCAGCCGAGGCGCGCCCCTATCTCCCAGGCAGCCATAAGCAGCACGAAGATCGCCGTCCGGCCGAAGCCCACCAACTGCCGCTGCCGCTTGAGCTCCTCCAGGTACCGGAGGTGAGCCTCCGAGACCAAGGTCGCAACGGGTTCCGGCCCGCTGGGCCGCTGCGCCGCCAGTTCAGCCACTTACCTCCAACTCCTTCCAGATGGCTGAGAAGTAGGTACGGAAAGCCGGCGAGTCGTTGCGGGCGGACAGCGCCGAGTGCTTGTCGCCGAGCCCCAGATCGATCAGGTGTTCGTTGACCACGACGGCCGGGCGGTGGGAGAGCACCACCACGCGGTCGGACATGGCGATGGCCTCGGAGATGTCGTGCGTCACCAGGATCACGGTCTTGCGCTCCTCGCGCAGGATGCGGCTGACTTCGTCTTCGAGAGCCAGGCGGGTCTGGTAGTCCAGGGCGGCGAAAGGCTCGTCGAGCAGCAGGATCTCGGGGTCGAGCGCCAGCGTCCGCACCAGCGCCACCCGCTGGCGCATTCCGCCCGACAGCTGGCGCGGGTAATGGTGCTCGAAACCGCCCAGCCCGTAGCGGGAGAGCATGCCGCGCACCCGCCCCACCGCCTCGGGCGTGCGCCGCCCAGTGACCTCCAGGCCCAGCACGGCGTTGTCCAGGATGGTCCGCCACTCGAATAGGTGGTCGTGCTGTAGCATGTAG
>JBLNBQ010000046.1:0-8214 GCA_050260095.1 Chitinophagales bacterium | reverse complement strand
ATGGCCTCTGCTGACTCCTGCCGGCTCCAACGCAACCTTTCAGCCTCGTTTGTTGGGTTCCCAACGTTTCCGGCAGGTCTCCCCGGGTAAGAGCGCCGACTTTCTCCCCATGTACCCGCCCAATTTACCGCCGCGTCCTTTGGCTGCATGGGGCTTTGTCTTCTCTTGCAGACTCGCCCGGACGCGACAGCCTCTCCTTGGGTTCGTGGTCCTCGGGTCGGGGATTTGCCTCCGGCTTCCTTCAGATTCCGCCTCACGGCGGACACCCTTGCCTTTGGCTAACGGTTGGTGCAGCCAACCTCCGCACGGGACTTTCACCCGCTAGTCGTGCGCCCGTGCCGGGTAGAGTGGAGCACTGTTGGCGAAGTAATCGGGAGTAAATTTCCGGGACTTGCTCTTGCGCCTCCTGCAGGTCTTTTTGTTCATGAACAAGGTCAGGCGCTGGCAGATATACCAGTCAAGCTGGGCGAACTGCCGGTGGCTGTGGCCGATTCCGTAGTAGTTCGCCCAGCCCTGTATCTTCCGGTTCAGCGCCTCGATGAGCTTCTGAACTGGCTCTTTGGGTCGAGCCCGAGGGGCGGTTATCTCCCGCACCTTTTCCCGGATCGCTTTCACGGCCTTCTTCGACGGCCAGCTCTCCAGGATGGGTATGGGCTTTCCAGGGTTCCGCCGCTTGCGATGGTGCAGACCCAGGAAGTCGAATCCCTCTTTGCCGTCCCACAGATTCACCAGTTTCGTCTTTTCCGGGTGAAGCGTAAGCTCCAGCCGCTTCAGGATGGCCGCCAGGCACTTCATCGCCTGTTCGGTTGAGCTTCAACATCCGCCGGTCGCTGATGCGCTGGGAAACCAGGATCATCAGCTTCTCCTGGTTGAGGTTATCGAAGAAGCCGACGATGTCGGCATCCACGACCCACGAGCACTTCTGCCCGGCATTCCGGATCGCCTTGATGGCCTGGTGTGCTGAGCGTTTGGGGCGGAAGGCTTGCACTGGGCGCGCGCGGAATACGAAAAGGCGGCCCACGCGGGCCGCCTCATCGCGGTTCGGCGGAGGTTTCTCAGGTAAGCCGCTCCCGGAGCAGCTTGTTGACGAGCCCCGGGTTGGCCCGTCCCTTGGTCTCCTTCATCACCTGGCCCACCAGGAAGCCGAGCGCGGCCTCCTTGCCGGCCTTGAAATCGGCCACCGACTTCGGGTTGGCCTCCAGCAGGGCCTCGATGATGCGGACCAGTTCGCCTTCGTCGCTGATCTGCACGAGCCCTTTCTCCTTAACGATCTGATCGGCCCGCTTACCGGTCTGGAACATCTCTTCGAAGACCGACTTGGCGATCTTGCCCGAGATGGTGCCGGCGTCGATCAGTTTGAGCATTTCGACCAGGTGCGCCGGGGTGAGCGGTTGCTCCTCGATCTCTTTCCCCTCCGCCTTGAGCAGGCGCAGGAGTTCGCCCATGACCCAATTGGCCACCGTCTTCGGGTCGTGATACTCCTTCACCGCCGCCTCGTACCAATCAGCCAAGCGGCGCGAGGAGGTGATCAGGTCGGCGTCGTACTCCGGCAGTCCATATTCGCGGACGAAGCGCTCCGCCCGGGCCAGCGGGAGCTCGGGCAGTTCGCTCCGGAGCCGCTCGACCCACGGCCGTTTCAGCACCATCGGAGGCAGGTCGGGCTCGGGGAAGTAGCGGTAGTCGTGCGCCTCTTCCTTGCCCCGCATCGAGACGGTGATGCCGCGCCCCTCGTCCCAGGCGCGGGTCTCCTGCACGATGGGCTGGCCGGCGTCGAGCAGTTCGGCCTGGCGGACCACCTCGTATTCGAGCGCCCGCTGCACGGCGCGGAAGGAGTTCATGTTCTTGATCTCGACTTTGACGCCGAACTCCTTCTGCCCGACGGGGCGCAGCGAGACGTTGGCGTCGCAGCGCAGCGAGCCCTCTTCCATCTTGCAGTCGGAGACGCCGGTGTACTGCAGGATAGCCTTGAGGCGCTCCAAATACTCCCGGGCCTCGGCCGGGGAGCGCATATCGGGCTCGGAGACGATCTCGATGAGCGGGATGCCGGTGCGGTTGTAGTCCTCCAGGGAGAACTCGGAGCCGATGATCGACTCGCCGGAGTGGACCGACTTGCCGGCCTCCTCCTCGAGGTGGACCCGGGTAATGCCGATGCGTCGCGGCTCCCCGTTCACCTTGACCTCGAGCCAGCCCCGGAGGGCCAGCGGCAGATCGTACTGGGAGATCTGGTACGCCTTGGGCAGGTCGGGGTAGAAGTAGTTCTTGCGGTCGAACTTGCTGTACTCGGCGACCTCGCAGTTCAGCGCCAGCGCCGCCTTGGCCGCGTAGGCCAGGGCCTTCTCGTTGAGCACGGGGAGCACGCCCGGAAGCCCGAGGCAGACCGGGCAGCAGTGCGTGTTGGGCTCAGCCCCGAACTTGGTCGAGCAGCTGCAGAAGAGCTTCGATTCGGTGAGCAGTTCAGCATGGACCTCCAGGCCGATGACCGTTTCATAGCGGGACATCTACTTCACCTCCCGGCTGCCGGCGCCCGGCAAGGCAGGGTCGCGGCGCTTGAGGCCAAGGCTCTGCTCAAGCGCGTAGCCCACCTGGAAGAGCAGGCCCTCGGCGAAGTGGTTGGCCTGCAGCTGCAAGCCGATGGGCAGACCTTCCTCCGCGGAGTAGCCGCAGGGCACCGAGAGGGCCGGCAGAGCGGCCAGCGGCGCCGGGATGGTGAACGCGTCGGAGAGGTACATGGCGAGCGGGTTGTCCGTCTTCTCGCCGCGCCGGACGGCGACGGTCGGGGTGGTCGACGAAGCGATCACGTCGCAGCGCTTGAAGGCTTCCTCGAAGTCTCGCCGGAAAAGCGTCCGCACCTTCTGGGCCTTCAGGTAATAGGCGTCGTAGTAGCCGGAGGAGAGGGCGTAGGTGCCCAGCATGATCCGGCGCTTGACCTCGGGGCCGAAGCCCTCCTGGCGGGTCTTCATGAACATCGTCACGCTGTCGGGCGCCACCTCCGACCGGTGGCCATAGCGGACGCCATCGTAGCGGGCCAGGTTGGAGGAGCATTCCGCCGGGGCGATCAAGTAGTAGGTGGCCAGGGCGTACTGCGTGTGGGGGAGCGAGACCTCGACGATCTCGGCCCCCAGATCGGCCAAGGCGCCGACGGCGGCCATCACCTTGTCGCGGACCTCGGGGTCGAGCCCTTCCACGAAATACTCCTTGGGCAGGCCGACCCGGAGCCCTTTGATGTCCTTGCCGAGGTAGGCGGTGTAGTCTTCGGGCTCACGGGCGACCGAGGTGGCGTCCCGGTGGTCCTTGCCGGCGATCAGGTTCATGACGAGGGCGGCATCGGTGACGTCCTTGGTCAGCGGTCCGATCTGGTCGAGCGAGGAGGCGAACGCGACGAGGCCATACCGGGAGACGCTGCCGTAGGTCGGCTTCAAGCCGACCACGCCGCAGAACGCGGCGGGTTGCCGGATGGAACCGCCGGTGTCGGAACCGAGCGCCCACGCCGCTTCATCGGCGGCCACGGCGGCCGCCGAGCCGCCCGAGGAACCGCCCGGCACTCGCTCCAGGTCGTAAGGGTTGCGCGTCGTGAAGTAGCCCGAGTTCTCGGTCGAGGAGCCCATGGCGAACTCGTCCATGTTGGCCTTGCCGAGGATCGGGGAGGCTGCGGCCTTTATCTTGCTCACCACGGTCGCGTCGTAGGGCGGGCAGAAGTTGTCGAGCACCTTGGAGGCGCAGGTGGTGCGGACGCCCTCCATGCACATGTTGTCTTTGAGCGCCATCGGCACGCCGAGCAGCGGCGGCAGGGCCTGCGGATCCTCCGCGGCCAGGCGCCGGTCGGCCGCTTCGGCGGCGGCCAGGGCGTGCTCGGGCGTCAGCGTCAGGTAGGACTTGACCTGCGGCTCGACCGCCTCGATGCGGTCAAGGTAGGCCTTCGTGACCTCGACCGCCGAGACCTCCCGCTTCTTCAGCAGGTCGGAGAGTTCATGGGCCGTGAGGCGGGTCAGTTCGGTTGCTCCGGCCATGCCGCTCACGCCTCCTCTTCCATGATCCGGGGCACGCGGAAGAAGCCGCGCTCCGGGTCGGGCGCGTTGGCCAAGACTTTCTCCTGGGGGAGCGACTCCTTGACCTCGTCGGCGCGAAACACGTTCTGGATCGGCACGGCGAACGCCGTCGGCGGCACCCCGGCCGTGTCCAGGGCCTGCAGTTCCTGCGCCGCTTCGAGGATCCTGTTGAGCTGGTTCGTCATCTTCTCCCGTTCCTCGTCGCTCAAAGCCAGCCGGGCGAGCTTGGCGACGTGGTCGACCTGTTCCCGGGTGATCAAACCCCTCACCCCTCCTAGAACCATGTCAGGATAACGTTAACTCCATCGCCTTAGAATACCATGCGGCTCCGGATCTTGTCCACGCTTCGGTGCGCCCGCGGCCGCTGGGCGGCCACCTCGGCCGTTCCCGGCGTTTCGCCCCGGATCACCTCGACCGTTCCCACCGGAAAGTCGTCCCCGCCAAAGGATGAACATGCCCTCGCCCACGTGTTCGGTCTCGCTCGACCAGCGGGCTAGGCGGTCGGGCGTCAGCGGGAAATGGCCCTGCAGGCCGGCGAAGGCGATGTTGACGAGACCGCACCAGGCAGCCTCATCGACGCCGGGGCGGAAAGCCCGCAGCGCGAACCCGTCGGGGAAGACCGGCTCGGGCACGCCCGCCGCCCGCTCTTCGGGGACGAACAGGTAGGCGCCGTCGAGCCCGGCGAGGTGCGGCCGGACCGCCTCCAGCAGGCGCCCCCGGGGACGAAGCCCTCCCCCGGGAAGTAGGAGTCGTCGTGCTCCGGCCCGAACCGCCGGCAGTACGCGACGAACTCCCGGGCATTATCCCGGGTGACGGGGACCACCGCGGGGCCGCTGGCCGCGGTCAAGGCTTCTGTCCCACCCAGGCGGCGAACTCGTCGCCCGGGATGATGGTGACGCCAAGTTTCAGCGCCTTCTCGTACTTGCTCCCCGGGCTCTCCCCCACCACCACGAAGTCGGTCTTCTTGCTCACCGAATCGGAGGTCTTCCCCCCGGCGGCGCGCACGGCCTCCTCCGCCTCCCGGCGGCCGAACCCGGGGAGGGTGCCGGTGATGACCACCGTCTTGCCGGCGAGCGGACCAGCTGCGGCCTGCGCCGGTTGCGCCTGCTCCATGACCACGCCGGCCTCGGCCAGCTTCCGGATGACCTCCCGGTTGCCGGGTTCGGCGAAGAAGTCGAGGAGCGAGTCGGCCACCTTCTCGCCGACGTCGGGCACCTGCAGCAGCTCCTCCCGCGTGGCGCCGGCCAGCGCCGCGAGGCTCCCGAAGTGATCGGCGAGCGTCCGGGCCATCGTCTCGCCGACGTGGCGGATGCCGAGCGCGAAGAGCAGCCGGGCGAGCCCCGCCTCCTTCGACCGGGCGATGGCCTCCCGCAGGTTCTGGATAGATCTTTCGCCGGTCCGTTCCAGCTGGGCGAGGTCTTCGGCGGTGAGCCGGTACAGGTCCGCCGGGTCGCGGATCAGGCCGAGTTCGAGGAGCTGTCCTATCACGACCGGGCCGAGCCCCTCGATGTTCATGGCGTCGCGCGAGGCGAAGTGGATCAGCGCCTCCCGCCACTGCGCCGGACACGCCGGGTTGACGCAGCGGATGACGGCTTCGCCCGCCGGGCGCACCAGGGCGCCCCCGCACTCCGGGCACTCGGTGGGGATCGGGAATTCGGCCTCCCGCCCCGTGCGGCGGTGGGCCAGCACTTCGACGACCTCCGGGATCACGTCGCCCGCCTTTTGGATGACCACCGTGTCGCCGCGGCGGATGTCCTTCTTGCGGATGTAGTCCTCGTTGTGGAGCGAGGCGCGCCCCACGGTCGAACCGGCCACCTCCACCGGCGTCAGCACCGCCGTCGGAGTCACGGCGCCGGTCCGCCCCACCGTCCACGTGATGTCCTCGATGGTGGTGGTCACCTGCTCGGCCGGGAATTTGAACGCGATCTGGGCCCGGGGGCTCTTGCCCGTGGCGCCGAGCCTGGCCGTCGCGGCCAGGTCGTTGAGTTTCACGACCACGCCGTCGATGTCGTAGGGCAGGTCGGGGCGTCTCTTCTCCCACTCCTCGCAGTAGGCGATGACCGCCTCGATGTCGGGGCAGAGGCGCCATTCCGGGTTGACGGGGAGCCCGGCGCGGTCCAGGAACGAAAGAACTTCTTCCTGGGTGCGCGGCGCCACCCCGTCGAGCTGCAGGATTTGATAGAAGAAGGCTTTCAGGGGCCGTCCGGCAGTGACGGCCGGGTCGAGCTGCCGGAGCGAACCGGCCGCCGCGTTGCGCGGGTTCGCGAAGAGGCTCTCGCCGGCGGCCTCCCGGGCGGCGTTGAGCGCGGCGAAATCGGCGCGCGGCAGGTAGACCTCGCCTCTCACCGCGACGGTCCACTTCTGGTTCAACTGCTCCGGGATGACCCGGATCGTCCGCACGTTGGCCGTCACGTTCTCGCCCTGCGCCCCATCGCCCCGGGTCGCTCCCAGCGCCAGCCGGCCGGCTTCGTAGGTCAGCGCCACGCTGAGCCCGTCGATCTTGAGTTCGCAGACGTAGGCCAGCTTCTCCTCGGTGCCGAGCCATTTCCGGACACGCTGGTCGAAGGCGCGCAGTTCGTCGGCGCTGTAAGCGTTGGCCAGGGAGAGCAGCGGCACGGGATGGGTGACCGCGGCAAAGGTGGGTAGGACCGCGCCCCCCACCCGCCCGGTCGGCGAATCGGCCGTCCTGAGTTCGGGGTAACGCTCCTCGAGCGCGACCAACTCCCGAGCCAGCCGGTCATACTCGGCGTCGGAAACCTTGGGGTCGTCAAGGACGTGATAGCGGTAGTTGTGGTACGAGAGGAGCCGGCGTAACTCCGCCGCCCGCTCCTTGTGGGCCTCGGTCGCTTGGGATTCCTGGGCCATCCCGTCTCACCTGCCTGTCAGCGAGTGGCCTCCCGCGTCGGCGTGTTCCACGGCGCCGGCTTGCGCACCAAGGAGATGCGGGTCACCGGCCAGAAGCGGATGAGCGCCCGGCCCACCAGCAGTCTCCGTGGCACATAACCCACCGGAGGAAACCGGCTGTCTTCGGAGTGGTTGCGGTTGTCGCCCATCACGAAGACCGTGCCGGGCGGCACCACGAAGGGGCCGAATTCGCCCGCCACCGGTTCCTTGATGTAGCCTTCCTCGAGCGGGGTGCCGTTGAGGATCACGCGCCCGCCCTGGATCACGATATTGTCGCCGGGAATGCCGATCACCCGCTTGATGAAGCGGTACCGAGGGTCGGCCGGAAAGCGGAGGACGACGATCTCGCCGCGCTCCGGGGCCCGGAAACGGTAGGAAAGCTCATCGACCAGCAGGCGCTCGCCGTTGTGGAGCGTCGGCTCCATCGACTGGCCCTCCACGGAGAAGCTACGGGCGATGAAGGTCATGATGAAGGCGGCAAGCACCACCGCGATGACGACGGCCTCGACGTATTCCTGAAACACGGACTTCGGCGCCTGAGCCATGTGGCGTCCTCCTCAACCTTGCGGCTCGTTCCAGGGAGCCGGCTTGCGGATGAGCCCAATCCGGCTCAGCGGCCAATAGCGGGCGACGGCGCGGCCGACGATCTGCCGCCGGGACACGTAGCCGACCTCAGTGAAGCGGCTGTCTTCCGAATTGTTGCGATTATCCCCCATCACGAACACCGTGTCGGGCGGCACCACGTAGGGTCCCCACTCCCGTTCGATGGGCTCCTTGATGTAGGGCTCCGCGACCGGCTTGCCGTTGAGCTGCAGCCGCCCGTCGGTGATGTAGAGGTTATCGCCGGGCAGCCCGATGACGCGCTTGATGAATGGCGCCGGTTTGCTCGGGATGCGCACGACGACGACCTCGCCCCGCTGGGGCGGGCGGAAACGGTAGGTCACCTCGTCGACCAGAAGCCGCTCCCCGTTGTGGAAGTTAGGCTCCATCGACTGACCGTCGACCCAGACCGAACGGACGACGAAGGCCATGATGAACGCGGCCAGCACCGCCGCGATCACAAAGGTCTCGACCCATTCCCGGACCGCTGATTTGCCTGTGGTTTTCTCAGCCAACGCTTTCTCCTCCCTTGGCGCCCGGCCGGTAGGGCGGCGCGACCTGCGGGCGCAGGCGGCCGGTCTAGAGTTCCTTCATGGCGAAGGCCCTGGCCAGCGGCGGGATGACCTGCTTCTTGCGGGACAGCACCCCGGGCAGATAGACCTCC
>JBLNBQ010000045.1:0-5660 GCA_050260095.1 Chitinophagales bacterium | reverse complement strand
AACGGCGGGCTGGTGCTGCGGTGGCTCCGCGACCAGCTGGGGGAGGAGGAGCGCCGCACGGCCCGCGACCGGGGGGTCGATCCTTACGAGGTGATGTGCGAGCTGGCCGCCGCGGTGCCGGCCGGCGCCGACGGCCTGGTGATGCTCCCGTTCCTGACGGGCGAGCGCAGCCCCAACTGGAACGCCTCGGCCAAGGGGGTCCTCTACGGGCTCCAACTGCACCACACGAAAGCCCACCTCATCCGGGCCGGCCTGGAGGCCGTGATCTACCGGATGCTCAGCGTTTATCAGGCGCTCAAGTCGCTGGCCGGCCAGGAGGGGGAGATTTGGGCCAACGGCGGTTATACCCGTTCGCCCCTCTGGGTCCAGATACAGGCCGACGTCTTCCAGCGGAAGGTAGCGGTGCCGCGCGTGACGGAGGCCTCGGCCTTCGGCGCGGCCATGGTCGCCCTGAAGTCGGCGGGCCTCATCGGGGATTACCGGGATATGGAGGGAGCGATCACGGTCGAGCGCTCCTACCAGCCCGATCCGGCGGCGGCGCCGGCCTACCAGAAGGCGTTCGCCCTGTTCCAGAGCCTTTACGACGACGTGAAACACGAATTCGGGAGGGGACAGACATGAAAGATCGGATTTCCGTCCTGCAGACCATGATCGACACCGGCGTGGTGGCGGTCATGCGCACTTCGAGTTCGCAGGAGTTGGTCGATGTGGCCCGGGCCCTCAGGGAGGGCGGCGTCGTGACGATGGAGGTCACCATGACCACTCCGGGGGCGCTCGAGGCCATCAGCAACATCGCCAAGGTGATGGGCGATCAGGTCATCATCGGGGCCGGCACCGTGCTCGACACCGAGAGCTGCCGGGCTGCCTTGCTGGCCGGCGCCCAGTTCATCGTCTGCCCGGTGCTCTTGCCCAGCGTGATCGACATGTGCCACCGCTACGACAAGGTCGTGGTGCCCGGCGCCTTCACGCCCACCGAAATCTACCAGGCCTGGGACAGGGGAGCCGACGCCGTCAAGGTCTTCCCGGCGACCGCCCTGGGGCCGCAGTACTTCAGGGACCTCAAGGGACCGTTCCCGCAGATCCGGCTCACGCCGACCGGCGGGGTCAGCCTGGAGAACGCGGGCGACTTCATCAAGGCGGGCGCATCATTTGTCGGCGTTGGCGGAAACTTGCTCGACAAGAAGGCGATTGCGGCCGGGCAGTGGAATGTTCTGACGGAGACGGCGGCCAAATACATCGCCGCAGTCAAGGGCGCCCGCGCCAGGTAAAGACCGATTTTCGAGGAGGAGTGACCCTTGTCCCCGCACAGTCAATACCGGTCCGACAAGTTCGTCTCCGGCAGCTTCGCGCCGCCGGAGCTTTTCGCGCGTCTCACCGACCTGCGTGTGATGGCGCCCGAACTCATCCAGGAACGGGCGCGGACCCGTAAGCGCCGGGCCAAGGTCACCAGGGACGGCCGGCTGACCATCCTGGCCTGCGACCATCCCGCCCGCCACGTCACCCGCGTCGGCGACTCTCCGCTGGCCATGGGCGACCGCCACGACTACCTCGGCCGTATCCTCCGGGTGCTGACCCATCCCGAGATCGACGGGGTCATGGCGACTCCCGACATCGTCGACGACTTGCTCCTGGTGGACCACCTGATGCTCGAGGCCGGCAAAGAGAGCTTCCTCGACGAGAAACTCATCATCGGCTGCCTCAACCGGGGCGGGCTGGCCGGCGCGGTCTTCGAACTCGACGACCGGATGACGGCCTACACGCCGGAGGCGCTGGCCGCCATGCACTTCGACGGCGCCAAGCTGATGTTCCGGCTCGACCTGGCCAGCCGCGACGCCCTTCAGGCCATCCAGTACTGCGCCGAGGCGATCAACGAGTGCAACTCGGAGGGCCTGCCGGTCTTCCTCGAGGCCTTGCCCGTGACCAAGGTCGAGACCGGCTTCAAGGTGCAGCGGACCGCCGACGAGTTCATCAAGATCATCGGCGTGGCCGCGGCGCTCGGCGATTCGTCGGCCCACACGTGGCTCAAGATTCCGTACGTGCCTGGCTTCGAGCAGGTGGCGAAAGCCACCACCCTGCCCATCCTGCTGCTCGGCGGCGAGTCGACCGGCGACATCTCCGGCTTCCTGGCCGAGATGTCGGCCGGCCTGGCGGCGCCGAACGTCCGCGGGGCGCTGGTCGGGCGCAACGTGCTCTATCCCGGAAAGGAAGATCCCCTCGCCGCCGCGCTGGCCGTGAACCGGGTGGTGCGCACGGGCTGCGGCAAGGAGGCGGCCCTGGACTACATGGACCGCGTCCGGGGCGCCAACTTCGACCTGCTGGGAGGCTTGGCCTGATGAGTTCCTGGGAGACGCTGTACCAGGACGCCTGGGTGAGATTCCCGGCGCGCCTTTCGGCCACCAAGGGCGTGGTCGTCGGCTTCCACTCGGTGGTCGACGGCCTGCAGCGGGTGAAGCCGGAGTGGCTCGACCCGCTGCTCAAGGACCAGGAGTTGATGCGGGAGGTCCGGGAGCGGAAAGGCGAGGTGCCGCTGGCGCTCGAGTCTCCCGCCGACCTCATGGTTGGGCTCCTGGAGTCGATGCGGGCCGGCAAGGCGCTGCAGCGGATGATGCGCCGGGAGGAGCTCTTCCGCTGGTCGGAACGGGCCATCGGCTACGAGCGCCCGCGCCTGGGCGGCACCTCCGGCAACATGGCCAACTCGCTGGCGCCCCTGGGGCTGCCGCTCCTGGTCTACGCCTATCCCCTCAGCCGGCAGCTGGCCGACCTGTTCGTCCCGCTGCCCAACTTGACCGTCCTGGCGGAGGAGGGCGGGGAGATCCGCCGCCTGACCCCGCGGGAGGTCGAGGCGCCGGAGACCATCAATGCTCTCCACCTCATCGTCGAGTACCCGAAGGGTTACCGCGTCGAGGGCGGGGGGGAGGCCTTCGAGACCCCGCGGGCCAACCGCTTCATCGCGGGGTGGAACCCGACCAACAGCCAACTCCGCATCAATCCTGTCTTCCGGCGGGGCCTGCTCGAGCGGGCGCACGAGTTCAGCCACTTCATCATCTCCGGCTTTCACATCCTGGCGGAGACCTACGCCGACGGCACCACCTACAAGGAGTGCCTGCTGCCGGTAGCCGAGTTCTGCCGGGAACTGAAGGCGCGCAATCCCCAGCTGAAACTGCACTATGAGTTCGCCTCCATCGGCAGCCCCCTCATCCGGAAGGGCATCCTCGACTGGATCCTGCCGGTCGTCGACAGCCTCGGCCTGAACGAGGTCGAACTCGCCTCGCTCCTGGGCGATGCCGGGGAACACGAACTGGTCGCCCGGCTCAAGGCCGAGGAGTCGCCCGCCGCCTACCTCGAGGGCGTCCGCGTCATCCTGGAGCGGGGCGGCCTGAAGAGGGTCCAACTCCACAACCTGGGCTACTACCTCACGCTCTCCCGCCCCGGCTACAGCGACCTGGCCGATGCCCGCGACTCGCTGCTCCTGGCAGCGGTTTTGGCGGCGGCCCGCACGGCCAGCGGGCGGACCGGCACGCCGGAGGAGATGGCGGCGGGCCTCGCCGAACCGCTCGCCGAACCCGGGCTGAAGGCGTTGGCGGCGCTCGCCGCGTTCACCGGCGAAGAGCAGTTGGCCGCGACGGGGCTCGGCCGGTACGCCGGACTGCAGCTGGCCTGCGTCCCGACCAGGCTGGTGGCCAACCCGGTGCTGACCGTCGGCCTGGGCGACCTCATCTCGGCGACGGCCTTCGTCTTCGACGGCCCGCTCGGCTGATGCCCCGGCGATTTCGGAGGAGGATGACGAGGGAATGACCATCCGCGATGCGCACGAACTGCGACAGGTCATCGACCAGGTGGCCTTGGAGACCCCGCTCACCGATGTCCACACCCACCTTTACCCGCCGAGTTTCGGCAAGATCCTGCTCTGGGGCATCGACGAGCTGATCACGTACCATTACCTGGTGGCGGAGACGTTCCGGTGGGCCAACCTGCCCTACGGCGATTTCTGGAAGCTCGACAAGCGGGCGCAGGCCGACCTCATCTGGAAGACGCTCTTCCTTGAGCACTCCCCGGTGAGCGAAGCCTGCCGGGGCGTCCTCACCACGCTGAAGGCGTTGGGGCTGAACCCGGCCACCCGCGACCTGGCCTCCTACCGGCGCCACTTCGAGCGCATGACGGTGGACCAGTACGTGGACCGGGTCTTCGCCCAGGCCAAGGTCGAGCAGGTCATCATGACCAACGACCCCTTCGATCCCGACGAGGCGCAGCACTGGCACCGCGGCGCCCGCGTGGACCCGCGGTTCCGGGGCGCGCTCCGGCTCGACGTGCTGCTTAACACCTGGCCGCAGGCGTGCGAGACGCTCCGCCAGTGGGGATACGATGTCGAACCCAAGCTGGGCGGGGTGACGCTGGCCGAGGTGCGCCGGTTCCTGGTGGACTGGATCGAGCGGATCGGCGCCGTCTACATGGCGGTCTCCCTGCCGCCCACCTTAGCGTTCCCGGAAGAGAGCGCCCGGGGTCGCCTCATCGCCGAGTGCGTCCTGCCGGTCTCCCGGGAGAGGAACGTGCCCTTCGCGCTGATGATCGGCGTCAAGAAACTCATCAACCCCGAGCTGCGGCTGGCCGGCGACGGCGAGGGCAAGGCCGACATCCGGGCGGTCGAGCACCTCTGCGCTGCCTACCCCCGGAACAAGTTCCTCGTGACCATGCTCGCCCGGGAGAATCAGCATGAACTGGCGGTGGCAGCGCGCAAGTTCCGCAACCTGATGCCCTTCGGCTGCTGGTGGTTCCTCAACAACCCGAGCCTGGTCGACGAGATCACCCGGATGCGCCTGGAACTCCTGGGACTAAGCATGATCCCGCAGCACTCCGACGCCCGGGTGCTCGACCAGTTGATCTACAAGTGGGCCCACTCCCGGCGGACCATCGCCGACGCGCTCTTCGACAAGTACCGCGACCTCATGGAGACTGGTTGGACGGTGGAGCGGGCCGAGATCGAACGCGACGTGGCGGGACTGCTCGGCGGGAACCTCTGGTCGTTCCTGAAGCTCCAGCTCTAGTCTCGACCGCGCACAGGCTTTTCCGATGGGCGGGGTCCGGCGGGCGCCGGGCCCCGCTTTCGTATGCCCGGTCCGCACAGCCTGCTCTGCCAATACCCTCCTGTGCTACCGCCCCGGAGATTTCCCAACAATACTCAGGGAAAACCTTTCTGCCGGATGAGGAGGGTTCACTCTGGCCAAGAACATCCCGATCGTCAAAGACTGGTTCCTGCTGGGTATGCTGACCGGTATAGGCTCTTCACTCGCCAAGTCCCTGATTGCGAGGGCGGCGGATCGCTCCGGGGTTCCTGCCAAGCGGTACAACTCCCTGGCCGGCACCCTGATGATGGGACAGAAGCCCAAGCTGGGCGGACTCATCAAGGGGGGACTCAGAACCCCCGGCGAACGGCTGGTCGGTTCGCTCGCCGACACCATCGCTGGTGGAGCGTTCGGCGCGGCCCTCTCTTACACCTACGCGCACACGCCGCCCGGCAACGAGGTGGTCAAGGGCGCGCTGGGGGGAGCGATCCTTGGCGCCTTCAGCCTTGCGGCCGGCCGCCAGCTGGGGGTGAGCGGCTTTCAACACATGACGGCCCGCGACGCCGCCACTCACCTGGGCTTATCAACCCTCTTTGGTGG
>JBLNBQ010000044.1:0-3196 GCA_050260095.1 Chitinophagales bacterium | reverse complement strand
TCCTGATCTCGACGGTTCTGGCGGCCTGGGGCCAGATTATCTTCCTCCAGAACATCGGAACCATGAACACCTACAACAGCCACGAGCAGGTGGGGGCGTTCTCGATCGCCGCGCTCCTGGTCGGTGGGGCCTCGGTCCGCAAGGCGACCATCTGGAACGCCCTGGTGGGAGTCGTCCTCTTCCACACCCTGTTCGTCGTCTCCCCGCTGGCGGGGCAGACCATCCTCGGGGTGCCGCAGGTCGGCGAGTACTTCCGGTCGTTTTTGGCCTACGGAGTGATCGCCGTCGCCCTGGCCCTTCACGCCTGGCAGGCGAAGAAGGCGTAGCAGGGCAAGGCCGCCCAAGAGCGGCCCCGCACCGAGGCCCGGAGCCTTTCGCAAGGCGCCGGGCCTTCCCGTCTGCTCCGGGGCAAGCTACGGGGGAGCAATCGAGCAGGCGTGGGAGGTGTCGGTATGCGAGGGAGAAAGGGCGTCGTCGTGGCGGTGGCGGCGCTGGTCCTAGCGGGAATCCTGGCCGGAAGCTTGGTGTGGCGGAGGGCGGCGGAGGAGCGGCGACTCAGGCAGTTCCGGGCGGAGCGTGGGGCCTTCTGGGCCAGGATGGTGGAGGTGCGCGACCGGGCGGCGCCGCCCGACCTCCGGCTGCCCTTCGACCCCGGGGAGGACGCCTTCCAGCTCATCACCAACCTCCAGGGAAGCATGGACCTCCTGAGCGGACTGGCAAAGCTTGCCGGGAAGGGGGGCGGCTCCTCCTGGGAGGCCATCCAGATCGGCTTCCCCAACCGCATCCGGGTCGCCCGGGTGAGGCTGGACCAGTTGCGGATACGGCTGCTCGAACAGATGCTCGCCGCCCGGCTGGCGAGGCCCGGCGCGACGGCCCTGCGCCGCCAGCTCACCGAAGCCGACCGGGCGCTGGAGGCCGAACTGAAGAGGGGGGGCCTGGCGGACTAAGCCCTCACTTGCTCCGGCTGCGGCGTACGCTCCGCCGCCATGGTTACCGAGCAGATTTGGTAGGCGTAGACGCCGCCCGGCGCAGCGACGGTGACTCTGTCGCCTCGCCTCTTCAGGAGCATGGCCCTGCCCATCGGCGAGAGGAAGGAGACGTCCGCGAAGTCCACCTGCTCATCGAGCGGGTTGATGAGCCGATGCGTGAAGAGTTCCGGGCCGGACAGTTCCTGGAGCGTTACCTGAGCGCCGATGACCGCGTATGGGAATTCGGAGGACGCGCCGTCGCGCACGGCGACGGATCCCAGTATCCGCTCGAGTTCTGTAAGGTACTGGTCGATCAGCCGGATGGTCTCTGCGCGCTCGCGGGAGGGCGTAGGGAAGAACTGCTGGAGGATTTCCTCCGTGCGTTCCTCGAGCCTGACCAGGTTCGCCAGGATCAGGTCGAAGGCGGCGCGCGACAAGACAATATCCGTGCTCACCTGGTATCACCTCCTCTACACACGCTCTCGCAACCATTTAATGTCAATCGGCCCAAGAAACTCGCAAAGGACACTGTCGGCAGACAGATGTCCTTTGGCGGAGGTGCGATTGCTTTATAATCAGTATACCACGAGTGACAGTTACTGTAAACGCTGGAACCGGCTGCCATTTACTTGCAGGCTTCGCAGTTAATGGTTCCCTGCCGCTACCTACCGAGCGCCAGGAGAGGGGCAGCGCCACGCTGAACAATATTGGGCGGAGGTGACCGGCATGCAAACGCTTCCCACCTGCGCTACGGGAGTGCCGATCTTCCAGGTTCTGCCGCCCGAGGCCTTGCTCGAACTGACCAAAACCATGCGCCACGGCGCCTTCGCCAAGGGGCAGACCATCGTCTCCGACGGCAGTCAGATCGAGCATCTGGTGGTGGTCGCCCGGGGGCGGGTGAAACTCGTGCACGTCGGACCCGGCGGGCGGGAACAGATCGTCCGGACTCTTGGACCGGGGCAGTTCTGGGGCGAACTGGCGCTCTTCGCGCCCACCCGCCAGGAGGGGGACCTGGTGGCGATGGAGGAGACGGCCGCCTGCCTGGTGCCGCGGACAGCCGTTCAAGCCCTCCTCCAGCGGTACCCGCAGGTGGCGCACCGCCTCGTGGAGACGCTGGCTCAGCGCCTCGCCGAAGCGGAGCAGCTCATCGCCGACTTAGGGCTCCGGGACGTAGGGCAAAGGCTGGCCGCGGAACTGGTCCGCGCGGCCAAAACGGGCAAGGTGCAGCTCGAGGGGACTTTGGTCAGAGTGCCCGTTTCCTGGACGGAATTGGCCGTGAAGCTCGGGACCACTCCCGAGAGCTTGAGCCGGCGCCTCAAAGCCCTGGTGGAACAGGGGATCCTCGCCCACGAAGAGGGATCCCGCGAGGTATTGATCCTGGACCGTGAACGCCTCTCCCGCCTGGCGGGGAAGTAGTCGAACGCCTTTCCACAGCAGAGACTGAAGGCCAGTGAGCCCGGCCGTGACGGCGGTCGGGCTCTTCTCGTGCACCCCGCCGCCGGCCTACGTCCACCCCGCCGGAAACCGCCAATTCCGTTGACGCGCATCAAGGCCCGCACTGGGCCGGTCATGGCATGATGGGAGCAGAGAAGAGAAAGGAAGTGTCTCGAATGGAAAGCCAAATGATGATGCTCCGGAACCTGAACTGCCCCAACTGTGCCGCGAAGCTGGAGAAGGCGGCCCGGGAGCTGCCCGGCCTGACCGAGGCCCGGGTGGCGTTTGCCAGCGGGACCCTCAACGTGGCGTACGACGAGACGAAGCTCAACGAAAACGAGATCAAGAGCCTGGTCCGGCGGTTCGGCGTCGACGTGGCGACGGTCCTCCCGGCGCCCAGGAGCTGAGGACCGCGGGTAACGAGAGAGGAGGGTCCACGATGGCCTGCCGTCACGAACAGTTCAAGCAGTGGCTCACTGAACGCCGGGACCTCCTGACGGTCCTGGGAGCGGGGGGGCTCATCGCCCGGGCCTGGGGGGTGCGCCTCATGGGGGGCCCGCTCTCCGTCCACGCAGGACTGCTCACCGCCGCCGCCCTCATCGCCGGGGCGCCCATCGCCCGGGAGGCGGTGGGTAGGCTCACCGCCCGGCAGTTCAGCATCGCCCTCCTGGTGACCATCGCTACGCTCGGGGCCCTGTGGATCGGGGAACCATGGGAGGCGGCGGCGGTCACCGTCCTCTACGTCTTCGGCGGGTGGCTGGAGAGCCTGACGCTGGCGAAGACCCGGGAGGCCC
>JBLNBQ010000043.1:0-29542 GCA_050260095.1 Chitinophagales bacterium | reverse complement strand
TCGCACCGGCGGTCAGCTACGGGGCGGCTTGGCCCTTACCCCGGCTGGACTTTCACCAGCTGGTAGACGAAGGCTTGCACTGGGCGCGCGCGCAAAAAAGAGAGCGGGGTGTCCCCCGCTCCCTTGCCTGTGCTCTCCTTGCGCTGGCTGGCCAGCTCAGAGGTTGTCCAGCATGTAGGACATCACCTGCATACGGCGGTTGACGTCGGGGATGACCAGCGCGAGCCAGTAAATCCGGTTGGCCCGCAGGAAGAAGTAATGCTTCATCCCGTTGCCGCTGGTGATGATGATGGCCTTGCCCTTAAGCGGCAGTTCCTTCGGCTCGGCGAAGGCCGAGTTGGCCGGTCCGAGGTGAAGGAAGTCCTGGAAGATGGCCTGCGCCGCCGTCTTGTCCGGAGCGGTGGCCACCCAGAGGACCGCCCGCTCCGCGTCGACGCCGTAAGAGGCCACCTCAGCCTCGCTAACCTGCAGGTTCTTTCCGGTCAGCTGCGCGATCTGGCCCAGGGCCTTCGCCCCGGTGTTGCGCGTCACCAGCTTCAGGCCGGCGAGTTCGCCCGGAAGCGGTTTGCCGTCGTTGGGTCCGGGACCGAGGTCGAAGGTGGCGATGGTGCCCGCCACCTTCGGGTCCTGCGTGACCGGCACGCCCGGAGGCGCTCCGGCCGGCGCGCTGTTCGGGTCAGTGCCTCCCTGAGGCGCCCCCGGAGCAGCCGCGGTGTTATCCCCCGTCGCCGGCCCGCCCTGCGTCTGCGGGAGGGCGGCCAGTTCGCCCGGGTGGTTCCGGACGAAGGCGAACTGTCCGGCGACCCCGGCGACGACGAGCAGCACGACGACCCCGGCGAGCAGCAATGCGTTGGTCCGGCTCATGCCCCTTTCCTCCCGACGACGTCCTTGAGCAGCGCCAGTTCCCGCGCCAACTGCCGCTGCTGGGACTGCAGATAGAACGTGTAGCCGAACAGGACCACCCAGACGAGCAGGAAACCGATGAACAGGAACCGCATGTTCAGCCCTCCCGGATCTGGTCTTTGAGGTCGGAAACCCCCTGGCGCAGCCGCTCCAGCTGGAGCCGCTGCTGCATGTACCACAGGTACAGGAACGTGAAGGCGATCATGCCGCCGAACATGGCGACCTTCATCTCACCGGTCATGTTCATCCCCTTGCTGGTGATGAGGACGGGGTGGATCGTACGCCACCACCGGATGGAGAGGAAGACCAGCGGCACGTCCACATAGCCGATGATCCCGAAGACCGCCGCCAGCCGGGCCTTCCGCTCGTTTCCCTCTGCCGAGCTCCGCACCACCAGGTAGGCGATGTAGATGAACCAGAGTACGAGCGTGGTCGTGAGCCGCGGATCCCAGGTCCAGTAGGTGTTCCAGGCGGCCTTGCCCCAGATCGGGCCGGTGACCAGCACGATGGTGGTGAAGAGCACCCCGATCTCGCCGCTGCAGTAGGCGAGCGTGTCCCAGCGGCGATTCCGGGTGCGCAGGTAGGCGACGCTCGCCACGAAGACCACGGTGAAGGCGAGCAGCAGCCCGACCCAGGCCGACCCGATGTGCCAGTAGAAGATGCGCTGGATCGGCCCCATCGTGACCTCTTCCGGCGCGTAGACGAGCGACAGGTAAAGCGATGCGGCCACCGCTAGGAGCGTCGCCCACGACAGCCAGGTATGACGCTGCTTCATATCCACTCCTCCAGGTTCACCCCTCCAGGACGTAGTCGAAGAGCAGGAACGGCACGACCAGGAAGACGACGCCGTACACGCCGAGCACCCCCAGCCAGGGCAGGAAGCTTGAAACCTCCGCCCCGGTGAGAATCCCCCGGCTCGCCTGCACCGCCGCGATGACCACCGGCACGGTCACCGGGAAGAGGATGACCGGCAACAGGATCTCGCTCGTGCGAGTGTTCGCGGACAGGGCCGAGAGGAACGTGCCCAAGGCGATGAACCCGAACGTCGCCAGGAAGACCACCGCCAGCAGGAGCAACCAGGACCCCTGCAGCGTGTAGTTGAACAGCACGAAGAAGAGCGGCAGGGAGACCGCCTCCACCACGAGCGTGAAAACGAGGTTGGCCAGCACCTTGCCGAAGTAGATGGCCGACCGGTCGACCGGCGCGAGCATGAGGCCGTGCAGGCAGTCGTCCACCTTCTCGGAGACGAACGACCGGTTCAGCCCCAGCAGGGCGGCGAAGAAGAAGGCCACCCAGATGATCCCCGGCAGGATGAAGGCCAGGTTGCGCCGGGTCGGGTCGAAGGCGAACGCGAAGATCACGATGACCAGGAAGGCGAAGATGAGCATCGCCGACGACATCTGCTTCGTCCGCAGTTCCGCCTGCAGGTCTTTGGCGGCGATGGCCCACACCTTGGCTAGGAACGGCATGGGACACCTCCCACCCGGGCGAGGTACTCGGCCGGGAAGGTCGCCCGGTCAATCCCGGCCGCCCGCGCGGCGAAGGCGATGCGCCCCTTGGCCAGGATCATCACCTGGTCGGCCAGGGAGAGGCCTTCGTCGAAGTTGTGGGTGATCATCACCACGGTCCGGCGCTCGTTCTTGAGCCCGGCCAGGATGCGGCTCAAGACCGCGCTCCCCTGCGGGTCCAGCCCGGTGTACGGCTCGTCGAGGAAGAGGAGGCTCGGCTTGTGCAGGATCGCCCGGGCTATGGCCAGCCGCTGCTGCATCCCCCGGGAGAACTGCCGCACCGGGTCGTGAAAGTGGAGCGCCAGCCCCACCTCTTCGAGCGCCTCCGGGATGCGCGCCTTCAGGCCGGGCACGTCGTACATGCGCCCGTAGAACTGCAGGTTCTCCGCGGCGGTCAGATCGCCGTACAGGAATGTGTGGTGGGAAAGCACGCCGATGTCGCGGCGGAGCGCCCCGGCCGAATCCTCGTCGACCACGGCGCCGTTCAGGACCAGCCGGCCCTCGCTCGCCCGGGTGAGCAGGCTGAGGATGCGGATCAGGGTCGTCTTCCCCGCACCGTTGGGCCCGAAGATGGTCAAGAACTCTCCGGACGGTAGGTCGAAATCGACCCCCGCCAGGATCTGCCGGTCGCCGATGCGTTTGCCGATCTGCTCCGCCCGGATGATGGCGCTACCTCCTCCCCGCAGGCGCGGCCTCCGGACGGCTGGCCACCACGGCGGCCGCCCGGACGGGCCAGAGGGCCATCACGGTGCCGAGGACGAGCGTCCACATCCCGATCCAGACCCAGTTGACGAGGTAGTTCACGAGCACCTTGAACGTGGCGTCCTGCCCACCGTTGCCCCACGAGGCCAGGATCACGTAGAAGTCGGAGACCAGGTTGCCCTTGACGGCCACCTCGGCGGAGTTCTTCTCGCCCTGGCCGGAGTTGCTGTAGTCAGGATGGAAGGAGACGGCCGGGCGCATCAGCCCGAAGGCCCGCCCCTTGTAGGTCACTTCGATCGGCGCGTAGACCAGGGCGACCCGTCCCCGCTGCTCCTCACGCAAGCCGGAGAAGGTCATCTCGTAACCGGCGAGCGCGATCTTCTCGCCCGGCCGGATGGTCTTCTGCACCTCCTGATTCCAGGTGTTACCGGTGAACCCGACGATCATCATGACGACGGCCAGGTGGACGACGTAGGCGCCGTACCGCCGGCGCTGCTTGACCAGCAGGTTCCCGAGGGCCGCCAGCGGGTTCTCGCCGGTCCGCGCCATCCAGGCAGCGACCTCCTGCCCTACCTGCACGAAGGTGCTCGCCACCACGAAGAAGCAGGCGCCCAGGGCCAGCACCGCCCAGACGTTATGCACGCCCCAGACCAGCCAGAGCACAACGGCCAGGGCGACCGAGGCCAACCCGCTCCAGACGACCTCCTGCGGGAAGCCGTCGCCCTCGCCCTCGCCATCCTTCGCCTGGCGCGCCTTCCACGGCAGGCGCACGCAGAGCCCGATGACCACCAGGAGCGCCAGGGCCAGCGGGGTCATCACCGTGTTGTAGAAGCCCTTGCCCGTCTCCATCTGGCGTCCGAGGAAGGTCTTGCTGAACCAGGGCATCATGGTGCCCCAGACGACTGCGAAGGTCGCCGCCGCCAGGATGAGGTTGTTGAGCAGGAAGGTGCCTTCCTTGGTCAGGTAATCCTCGACTTCCCCGCTGCCCTGGAGCAGCCGGCGCCGGGTGTACATCAAGGCGACGCCGCCACCCAGTACCAGCACGATGAGGGTGAGGAAGATCACGGTCATGAGCGGGTTGGACGGGAAGGCGTGCACCGACTGGAGCAGGCCCGAGCGGGTGAGGAAGGTGCCGAAGATGCAGAGCGTGTAAGTGGCGATGATCAGGCCGATGCTCCAGCCCTTGAGCATCCCCTTACGCTGCTGCATCAGGATGGAGTGGAAGAAGGCAGTCCCGACCAGCCAGGGGAAGAGCGAGGCGTTCTCCACCGGATCCCAGGCCCAGTAACCGCCCCAGCCCAGTTCCACGTAGGCCCACTGGCCGCCGTAGATCATGCCGATGGAGAGGAACATCCAGGCCAGCAGGGCCCACTTGCGCGCCGGCTCCAGCCACGCTCCCTGGTCGTCGCGGGCGAAGAGGCCTGCCAGGGCGAAGGCGTACGGCACCGCGAAGCCGACGTAGCCGAGATAGAGCGTCACGGGATGGATGACCATGCCGAAATTCTGAAGCAGCGGGTTCAGCCCCATGCCCTCCGTGACCACCCGGGTCATGGGGGTGAAGGGGTTGTTAACCGGCAGGGTGACGATGGTGAAGAAGAAGACGGAGATGGCCGACATGATCGCCGAGACGTACGGGCGCAGCCGCGCTGACTTCTCATCGGCGCTGTTGGTTACCCACGCGGCGAACATCGTGTGCAGCCAGAGCCAGAGCAGGAGCGAACCAGCTTGTCCGGCCCAGAAGGCCGAAAGCTTGTAGAGCGGGGCCAAATCGCTCGAGGTGTAGTCCACGACATACTGTAGGGAGAAGTCGCTGGAGAGCAGGGAATAGACGAGCGCCGCCGCCGCGATGCTCGACAGGGCGGCGAGGACCGTGCTCAGGCTATTGGCGGTCGAAAGCCAGCCGCGGTTCCGGCGGTCGCTCAGGCCCATCAGGTACGCGACGAGCGTGAGGACAGAGAGCGCCAGACCCGCGTAAAGGGCGAGGGAACCCAGCGAAGCGACCAATGCGTCACCCTCCTACTTCTGATCCTTGGTCTTGGCTTCGTACTTGGACGGGCACTTGGTGAGGACGTTCTCGGCCACGAAGACGCCGTCTTTGAATTGCCCTTCGACCAACACTTCGATATTGTCCTCGAAGTTGCCCGGCCGAACGCCGTTGTACACGACCGGCATCGTCTTCTGCCCGTCGCGGAGCTGGAACTTGAGCATCACCTTTTCCGGGTCGAAGGTCACCGAGGAACCGACGAGACGGCCGTTGACGCGGAGTTGCTGCCCCGCGCGGGCCGCCGGCTGGGCGGTAAGCTCGGAGAGAGTGACATAGTAGGTTTGAGAACGGGAAAGGGCGAGCCCCATCAGAGCCGCCAGGGCCACCACGATGAGTCCGACCCCGAGCAGGACCTTCGTCCGCTTCTTCAAGCCTATCCCCCATTTCAATGCACCTAGGTTGATTCGACGTCCCTCAACCCTCCCCTGCTGAGGTTAGAACGCCCCAGGAACGGTAATGGTTTCCCGGCACGCGCGCCCTTCGGTATTTTTTCCCAAGGGAGCCGCCGATACCCATCTCGGGAACCGGCCACCGACGACCCGGCAGGACCGGCCGGTTGCCGCGGGGAAAGACCCTGCATGAGTCTTAGGGGGAGCGAACCGATGAAGGCCAAGCGACTGTTCCGGCTGACTTGCCTGATACTCGTGGTTACTCTGGCCGGCCCCGCCCTTGCGGCCGGCGTGAGCCCGGCCCAAGAGGAAGACGGACCGAAGGCTCTGCCCGTGGAGACCATCGCCGCCTGGGCTTTGACGGGGTATCTCCTGGCCAACGACCCTGCAGTGACGGCCGGGGTGAAGGGTCGCCTGGCGAGCCCGGCGGCAGATTCGCTCATGCCGAAAGTCACCATGCTCGGCGAGGCTCCCGGGGTCGTGGGGGTGGTCGGTGGGCTCTACGTCGCCGGCGAGCAGGAGACCGCCGGAGAAGCGCTGGCAGCGGCCGTCTATTCCGGCCTGCTCACGACCGGCCTCAAGTGGGCGGTGGGGCGCGGGCGCCCCGATTCCAACGCGCCCAATAGCGTGCACTACCTGGGCGGGCGCCCCGGGTCGGATTCCTTCCCCTCCGGCCACACGGCGGAGGCGTTTGCCCTGGCAAGGGTCCTGGCCCGTCGCTACCCCAAACAGCGCTACCTCTTCTACGCCGCCGCCGGAGCCGTCGGGCTCTCCCGCATCTATCTCGACCGTCACTGGGCCGGCGACGTCGCCGCCGGCGCCCTCATCGGCGTGTACTCCGCCGGCCATGCAGGCTCTCTCCCCGTGCTGCGGTTCACCTTTTAGGGCATCCTCCCCGCATGCCATGGAAGGCCGTGAATGTATACTTGGACTGAGGTGAAGGACCGGGGGACCGGCAGACATAAGTAAGCAGGAAAGCCGACGGAGAAAGTGGGAAACGGCCTTGCCATCAGCGAACGACGAACGGATCATCGTCATCAAGGAAACCTGCCAAACCCCCGTGCAACTCTTCAAGAGCCAGACATTTCAGCGGCTCCTCGCCGGGTTCCTGCAGCGGCTGGTCAAGCGTGACTCCCCCCACCTGGCGGCCGTCGAGACCTTCCGCACCGAGACCGGTTACGACCTGGACGGCATCACCGACCTCCTCGTCTATCTGTCGAGCAAGCGGCTGGACGACGCCAAACGGCTTCCGCCCGCGTTCGCCCAGGCTCTGGCGGACCGCACCCGCTGGCACGACCTCATCGAAGAATGCTACAACTACTGGCGTTCCCACGAGCGCTTCGTAATCGTGGAGGGGCGGGAGAATCTTCCCGGAGTGATGCTCCCCCGCCACCAGAGCCTGATCCGGATCAACGAGACGATCAAGGGGCTCGTCCTCGAGACCTACCGCTACATTTCGGCGAACCTCACGGGGGCGTTCCCCCGGGTCTGCCGCCAGCTGCCGGCCGGCGCCGGCGTAGGCTTGTTGGTCGAACAGATCGACTGGAAGGTTCCCGCTCCGGTCTATGCCCGGCTGCTGCCGGTCCCCTTCATCCAGCAGGTGGTCATCGAGCCGCCCCTCATCTACTACCCGAAGCGCAACCTGCGCAAGGGCAGCTTCCAGCCGGTAGCCGAGAACCCGCTGGCGCAGGTGAGCCTCGACCCCGAGGAGTGGCTCTGCTACCCGGCCCGGGTGGGCGAACTGCTCATGTTCATCTATTTCCACCGCCGCTACCTGGCGCTGGGGGTCAGCCTGGCGAACCTCTTCGAGTTCGCCGAGGCGCGGGAGTTCGCCGGGCAGGTGCCCGACGGGGTGCTGGTCTTCGGCGTCGACCCGCAGGCTTTGGGCGAAAAGACCACGGTCTTCCACGAAGACCGGGAGACGGGGGTGGTCGTGGGGGCCATCGCCGACACCGAGGACGTGGACTACTTCGGCTACTTCAAGAAGATGGCGCTGACCCTGCACAACATCATCATGATCGGCCGCGGCCGTCTCCCCATCCACGGGGCGATGGCCCTCATCGAGCTGCGGACCGGCCAAACGGCCAACGTGGTCCTGGTGGGCGACAGCGGCGCGGGCAAGTCGGAGACGCTCGAGGCCTTCCGGGTGCTCGCCGACGAACACCTGCGGCGCCTGACGGTGATCTTCGACGACATGGGTTCCCTCAAGCTGACCGCCGACGGCGAGGTGCTCGGCTACGGCACGGAGATCGGCGCCTTCGTGAGGCTCGACGACCTGCAGCCGGGGTTCGCCTACGCCGAAGTGGAGCGCTCCATCTTCATGAACCCGCACAAGACCAACGCCCGCCTGGTCATCCCCATCACGCCGTACCGCGAGATCGTCGCCGGCCACCGGGTCGACTACTTCCTCTACGCCAACAACTATGAACGGGTGGAGGAAGGCCGGCCTTATCTGGAGTACTTCCATAACCCGGCGGCGGCCTTCAAGGTCTTCGCCGAGGGCACCCGGATGGCCAAGGGAACCACCGACGAGCACGGCCTCACCGGCTCCTATTTCGCCAATCCGTTCGGCGCCCCCCAGAAGCGGGGCGAACACGACGTGTTGGCCAGCGCCTACCTGGAGGCGCTGCTCCGGCGCGGGGCAAGAGTTGGCCAACTCCGGACGCAGCTAGGCATCCCCGGCTACGAGCTGGGCGGACCCGAACTGGCGGCCCGGGCGCTCTTCGAGGAACTGAGAAAAGGGTGAACCGATGACGGAGACCGCCAGTGCCCCGGCCGCCGTGGCGGGCCGGGGTCTTTCCGTACGCGCCAGCCGGGACGGCCGGCTGCTGCTTGACGACGTGAGCTTCACCGCGGCGGCGGGGGAAGTCCTGGCGCTGCTCGGCCCCTCGGGCGCCGGCAAATCGACCCTGCTCAAGTTGGTGAACCGGCTGATCGAGCCGGAGAGCGGCGAGGTCCTGCTCGACGGGACCGACATCCGAAAACTCGACCCCACCGTCCTGCGCCGCCGGGTGGGGATGGTCTTCCAGCAGCCCGCCATGTTCGAGGGGACGGTGCGCGACAACCTAGCCTACGGCCCGCGCCTCCACCGCCTGCCCTTCGACGAGAAGACGGCCGTGGCGCTCATGGAGGCGGTGCGCCTCGAGCCGGCCTGGCTGGACAACCCTGCCCGCAGCCTCTCCGGCGGCGAGCAGCAACGGGTCGCGCTCGCCCGGTGCCTCGCCCTCGCGCCCGACGTCCTGCTCCTGGACGAACCGACCTCGGCCCTCGACCCGGCCGCCGCGGCCGGCGTCGAGGAGCTCATCCTCTCGCTGCAGCGGGCGCGTCGGCTGACGGTGCTGTGGGTGACGCACAGCGTGGAACAGGCGGCCCGGGTCGCCGACCGGGTGCTGGCCCTCTCGGGGGGCCGCCGGGCCAGCGAGGCCCCAGCTGAGGAGTTTTTTGCACGGCCGCGCGCCGAACTGCTCGCGCTTTATGAGGGAGGGAACGCCCGGTGACGGTCTTGTCGCTTTTCGCCGCGCTCTCCTTGGTGGCCGTGGGGGTGGCCATCTCCCGCCGCGAAGGGCTGGGGCTGGAAAAGGACATCCTATGGGGAGCGGTCCGGGCCGCCGTGCAGCTCACCCTGATCGGGTTCGTGCTGCGCTACGTCTTCGGGGTCCGCAACTGGCTTTTGACCACCACCATGGTGGCGCTGATGATCGGGGTGGCCGGGCAGACCGCCGCCAAGCGGGGCAAAGCCATCCCGGGCGCGTTGCCGCTGGCCACCGGGGCGATCGCCGCGGGGGCCGCCGTGACCCTCGGCCTGATGGTGGGGCTGCATATCATCAGCTACCGCCCCGACCAGGTCATCCCCATCAGCGGCATGATCGTGGGCAACGCCATGGTGGCCACCGCCCTCTTGCTCAACCGCCTGAAAGACGACGTGGAGGCCCACCGGGCGGAGATCCAGGCGGCGCTGGCGCTAGGCGCGACGGCCCGCCAGGCCGTCGATCAGATGCTGCGGCGCTCCATCCGCACCGGGATGGTGCCGGCCATCGACTCGATGAAGACCGTCGGGCTGGTGCAGCTGCCCGGGATGATGACCGGGCTTATCCTGGCGGGGACCAGCCCGGTGCAGGCCGTCCGCTACCAGATCCTCGTCCAGTTCATGCTCACCTGCACAGTGGCCGTGACCTGCACCGCGGCGGGTTACCTGGCCTACCGCCGCCTCTTTACCGCCGCCCACCAGCTCCGCTCGGAGCAACCTTAGCCGCTTCGCCGCGCGGGGGCGGGGCCGCGGGCCACGCGGCACACCTCCGCGCGGACCCTGTCCCACCCGCCGTTTCCTCCCAGGCCCGGCCCCGGTGGCCCCCTCTATGATGAGAGGTGATGAGAGGGGGCGACGGCGATGCTCTACGTGGCGTTGGGCGACTCGGTGGCCGTGGGCTGGAAGGCGCCCGGCGGTTTGGGGTACGTGACGCGGCTTTGGCGCGCTCTCCAGCGGGACGGCGCCCGCTGGGGCCTCCGGAATCTGGCTTCCCTCGGCGGGACGACGGTGAGCCTGCTCCGCAGCCAGGTGCCCCGGGCGCTGGCGGCCCACCCGGACCTCATCACCGTCGACATCGGCGGCAACGATCTCCGCCGCTTCATCCGCAACCCCGGGCCGGCCATCCCGTGGATCACCGGCAACCTCGGCCGGGCCCTGCAGCGCCTGCGGCAGAGCGGCGCTCCCATCTTTGTGGCCGACGTCTACAACCCGTATCCCAAGGGGAGCAGGCTGCACGAGTACGGCGAGCACTGGCTGGCGATCTTCAACCGCGAACTGGGGCAGACCGTGGCCCGCCACGGAGCGGTGCTGGTGCCCATCCACCGGGTGCTGGCGCAGGCGGACGGGCGGGTGATCGCCCCGGACAACCTGCATCCCAACGGCCGGGGGCACGAACTGATCGCCGCCGCTTTCCTCAAGGCCGGGGTCGCCCGCCTGGCCGGCCAGCGGTAGTCCCGGCGCACCGGCCCGCCCGTGCGCCTTCCCACCCCGGCGCACCTCAGAGCCCGTTCGATGGCCGGCCGTTCGACGATGGCCAGGTTGTCACGGACGAACATGGCGTAGTCCCTGAGGATCCCCAACCAGAAGACGAGTTCTTCCCTGCTCAAGACCGGAAGTGTGGCCATACCCTTTCCCCCCGCCTTGTTTCGGCTCTGTTTGCAGGAACTGTTGGTCCTCCGCGCTAGCAGGCGCGCCAACAATTCCCGCGAACACAGCTCCACAGTTGCTCCAGGGAAGGGCATGCCAAAGGCACGGCGGTGGGAACCGGGGGCTTGAGCCGGACGCCTGCGGGAGGTGACGAGGCTAGCCCAGAAGGCGGTCCAGGAGGACGGCGGCCGAATCCATGTCGACGGGCACGGGATGATTCTTGGTCCCCGCCTGCACGAGGATAAGTTCGAGGAGGCGCCCGTAGGCCTCACCGGCCAGGGCGCTTCGGGTGATGCCCATAGCGGGCAGGCTGGCAGGGAGGGGGATCTCGGCCATGAGGTCTCGGATGGCCTTGATCAGGGCCGCGGCGGCGTCCGCGTCGCTGGCGCTCGGGCCGCCGGCCCCGCCGGCCGTGAGCCCCGGAAGCGCCTCGCAGCGGCGGGCGAGCCGCGCCAGCCGGTCAGTGACCGCTGGCAGGCTGAACTCCAGCATCTCCGGCAGGATGCGGCCGACCAGCGCACCGTGATCGACGTCGAACGGCCCGCCGAGGGCCATCCCAAAGCCGTGGCCCAGCGCCGCCCCGCTCTGCGCCAGGGCGATCCCGGCCAGGCAACTCCCTTCGGCCATGGCGCTCCTCGCTGCCGCATCCCGCCCATCGGCGCACGCAGCGGCCAGATGGGGCAAGATCAAGCCCACGGCCCGCTCGGCGAAGAACTCCGAGACCGGGCTGCTGTTCACCGACAGGTAAGACTCGACCGCATGCGCCAGCGCGTCCATGCCGGTGCTGGCCGTCACGTTCGGCGGCAGGCCCAGGGTCAATTCGGGGTCGACCACCGCCACCGTCGCCATGACGCCTGGCCCGCGCAGGGCGGTCTTCACTCCCTGCTCCGGGACGCTCACCACCGCCACCGCCGTGACCTCGGCCCCGGTGCCGGAAGTGGTCGGCACCGCGATCACCGGCAGGCCCGGTTTGGTCAGCTGGCACCCGAGCAGGGAACGGCAGGAGGCAACCCCCGACGCGGCGGTCACGGCGATCGCCTTGGCGGTGTCCACGGCGCTCCCCCCGCCGAGTCCGATCACCACCTCGGCCCGCTCCTGGCGAGCCAACGTCGCGCCGGCATCGACCTCGTCCACCGTGGGGTTGGGGCGGACACCCTCATAGAGCACGCCCTTCACGCCCGCCGCCTCGAGGCTGGCCAGCAGGCGGTCGGTGTACCCGGCCCGGCGCATCGCCCCCTTGCCGGTGACGACCAAGGCGATCCGTCCGAGGGTGGCTGCTTCGGCGCCCGCGGTGGCGAAGAGGCCCGCTCCGAAGGCAACCCGCGGCCTCAGATAAAACTTGAAGTTCCCCGCTTCCTGCATTGCGTCACTCACTCCCACCGATGATCTCCTGCCGCTGACCGGCCGTCCGCTGCATAGCATTGCCCAGGTTGGCCAGGGAGCGCCGCGCGAGGCTGTTCGCGGCCCGCCGGATGAAGGTGAGCCGGAGGGCTTCGAAGGGAGAACGGCGGTCGCTGGCGGGACGCAATTCCACATCCCACTGGACCGACGTGGCCTCACCCGCCTGTTCGCCCAAGGTCAGCGTGAAAAGGTAGCCGATGCCCTGGCAGTCGCCGGTGAAGGCGATCATCGTCCCCTGCCAGGCCGTGGTCACTTCGGCCCGCGCCTTAAAGGGCCACAGCCCGAGCCGTCCTTCAACCAGGAAATGGTGGCGCGGCGCAGGTTGTCCCTGGTCTGGCGCTTCCCCGCGCACTCCGGTGACGCCCACCATCCAGCCGGGCCACCGGAACGGGTCGGTCACGACCTCCCAGGCCTCCGCAACCGGGACCGGCAGCCGCACCCGGCAATGCACGGCCTGCTTCACTGGTTCACCCCTCCCCCCGGCGGCTTTCGGACTGCACCAGGGTCCAGCGGCAGAAGCGCTGCTCCGCCGCCTCGAACAGGAGGTAGAGGGCCAGGCCCAAGCCGCTCATCGCCAGGACGGCGGCGAACATGACAGCGTACGCCATGCGTCCCCAGGCGTCCATGATGAGGTAGCCCAGCCCGGAGTTGGTGGCGAAGGACTCGGCGAAGAAAAGCACCGCGATGGCCGTCCCCGAAGAGATGCGCAGCGCGGTGAAAACCTTGGGGAAAACCCAGGGGAGCAGCACGTGGCGGTAGAGGTCCCATTCGCTCGCGCCGAGCGACCGGATGGAGTAGATGGCGGCGTGCGGCAACGACCGCGCCGCGTCGCGGGTGGTGACCAGGATTTGGTACGTGACGGTCAGGACGATGAGCAAGATCCGGGAGAGGTCGCCCAGCCCGAAGAGGACCAGAACCACCGGGAGCAGCACGATCTTGGGCAGCGGGTAGGTCAGGTAGAGGAACGGCGCGACTACCCGGTCGATGGCCGGGTTGCGCCCCAGGTAGAGACCGAGCGGCAGCCCGAGGACGAGGGAGATGGCCAGCCCGATGAGGATTCGCCGGGCGCTGACCAACAGATGGATGAGCAGCCCGTTCTGGCGGTCGACCAGGGCCCGGAGGGTCTCGACCGGGCCCGGGAAGCTCGGGTGGTGGAGCAGCAGGGCGAACAGCCACCAGACCAGCGCGATGCCGAGCGCCGCCACGAGGTCGGTCAGGAAGAGACGCCCGGCCCAGGCTGACCAGGCCTGCGCGTTGCGCCCGCCCGGCCTTCTAGACACTGGCCGCACCTCCGTCCTGGAAGAACTCGCGCAGCCGGGTGGCCCGGGCCAGGAACGTGGCGGAGGCCCGATAGCCCGGTTGCCCCACTTCCGGGTTGTCGACGATCGCCGCCACCCGTCCGGGCCGCGGGGTCATCACGAGAATCTTGCGGCCGAGGAAGACGGCCTCTTCGATGTTGTGGGTCACGATCACGGTCCCCATCTCCCTCTCCCGCGACAGGCAGAGGTCGAGCAGGAAATGCTGCAGGCGCTCGCGCGTGAGGGCGTCGAGCGCCGAAAAGGGTTCGTCCATGAGGAGCAGAGACGGCTCGAGCACGAACGACCGGGCGATCGCCACCCGCTGTTTCTGGCCGCCCGACAGCTCATCCGGGTAGACCTCCGCAGCCTCGGCAAGGCCCACCGCCTCCAGCATCTCGTGGGCCCTGCGCAGCGCCTCCCGTGCTCCGACCCCCCGGATCTGGAGGCCCAAGGCCACGTTGTCTTGCACGGTCTTCCAGGGGAAGAGCCCGTACCCCTGCAGGATGAGGGCGATCTCCCGCTGGTGCGCCAGGGGCGGTTCGCCCTTGAAGACGATCTCGCCGCCCGTGGGCCTGAGCAGCCCGGCCAGGAGGTAGAGGAGGGTACTCTTCCCGCACCCCGAGGCGCCGATGACCGCCCAGGTCTCGCCGGCCTCCAGGCGAAAGTCGAGCCCGGAGAGGGCCGGCACCTGCCGGCCCCCGCTCCGGTAAGTGAACTCGAGCCTGCGAACCTGCAGCATCAGCGCGTGAACCGGCCGTCCGCGTAGTCTTCGTACCGGTAGTTCTGGTCGATGAGCTTCTCGCCCAGCATCCAGTCGACGGCCTCTTTCCACTCGGACCGGGTCGGCAGGAGCGGTTGCGGGTACTTCTGCATGGGATAGGTCTCCTTGATCTGGTCGGGCACCTTCGCCACCTGGATGAGCAGCGGACGATACTTCTCCGGATTGGCGTTGATCCGGTTCACCGCCTCCCGGTAGGCCCGGAAGAACCGGGCCAGCTCGTCGGACTTCTCCTTCAGCGTCTTGCGGGAGAAGAAGTAGACGATCGGGGAGAGGTTGCGCTTGGCCTCGGTGTCGGAGGCGACGAGCCGCGCTCCCTCGTGTTCGGCGAGCGCGCCGAGGGGATCGGGAAGCGCCGCCGCCTGGACCTGGCCCTGCAACAACATCTGGAACCGGATCGGCACCTTCGGCACGTCGACCTTCTTGATCTCCGAAGCCTTGAGCCCCGCGTCCTGCAGTAGCTGGTCGGTGACGTAGTCCTGGATGGTGTTGCGGGAGACTGCGACCTCGACGTTGCGCAGGTCGACCGCCGTCTTCACCTTGCCGCCCGGCGCCGCAAAGATGGCGAACCGCCCCTCTTTGGCCGTGGCCCCCAGCGACATGCAGAGGATCACCGGCTCATAGCCGCCCTTGGCGTTAAGGATGGTGGCGATCAGATCGCCGTTCACCCCGTCCACCCGGCCGGCCCGCCAGGCGGTGTCCCGCTCGACGGCGCTGGCGAAGGTGACCAGTTCCACCTTGACGCCTTCTTTGGCGAACAGCCCTTCCTTCTCGGCCACGTAGAGCGGGAGCTCATCCTCGGCAGGCATGAAACCCAGCCGGAGGACCTGGTCGCCGGCGAAGGCCGGAACGACCGCCAGAACCAGGATCGCGATCACCGCAAGGAACACGCGACGTACCACGGGTCTTTCCTCCCTTGTGTGGACGCGGCCGCGCCTAGAGCGCGGCCAACTTGGCCTTGGCCACCTCGAGCAGCTTCTGAGCGAACGGGAAGTTGTGGACGCCCAAAGAGTGGTCGGTCTCCACGAATTCGTAGTTGAACCGGGCCACCTGGTACGCCTCCGACCCGCTCTTCGCCTTCTTGGCGTCCAGCAGCGCCTTCACCTCGGCGAGCTCGACCTTGGTCTGGGCCTGCCAATCCCTGGCCTGCTGGGTGTACTTGGCGCCCTGGCCTTCGTGGCAGCCGGGGATGCCGCATGAGTAGTCTTTGTGGTCGGGCAGCAGCACGGAGAAATCGTGGTAGCGCTTCTCGCCGATGACCGGCATGTGGCACCCGTTGCAGTCCTTCTTCCCGAAGACGCTGGGCATCTTGGGCACCCCGGTGCCGGCCGGGCTCACACCGAGCATCATCTCGTTCTGCGGGTGGTGAGGCGCCTCGCTCAGCTTCATGTCGCCGCCGGAATGGCAGTCTTCGCAGAGCGGCGGGCGCCGCTCATCGATGGCCTCGCCGGCGTTGTGGTCGAAGTGGCAGGCGGTGCAGCCGACCCCGAACCTGGCCGACTTCACCGAAGGCTTATTGCCCTCGGGAGCCAGAAGGTAGTCGGTGGAGTGGCACTCCAGGCAAGCGTCCTGGGCGTCGGGCGCCGACTGCACGCTCTTCAGCGCCGAGTGGTGCTTCGTGGCGGCCAGCTCCTCAGCGGGGTCGGGGTGGCACTGGGCACAGTTGGCAGGGTCGGGCGACGGCGCCGGAGCGGCAGCCAACCCCGGAAGCGCAGCTGCGAGCGAGACGGCCATCGCCAGGGAGAACAAAGTGGGCAACAAAATCTTCTTCAATCTAGTTCACCTCCTCCCCCCCACGGCGGCACCATGCCGCCTGACCGGCCGAACGCCCTTAGGATACGGTCGACCACGAAGTCGACCAAATCTCCCAGTTGGGTGGGCCGGTGATAGAAGCCGGGGGCGGCCGGCAGGACGACGGCCCCCGCCCGGGCGAGGGTGAGCAGGTTATCCAGGTGGATTACGGAGAGCGGCGTCTCCCGCGGGACGACCACGAGGGTGCGGCGCTCTTTCAAGCAGACGTCGGCGGCCCGCTCGAGCAGGGTCGTGGAGATGCCGTGGGCGATCCGGGCCGCGGTCCCCATGGAGCAGGGCACGACGGCCAATCCCTCCCAGCCGGCTGAACCCGACGCCAAAGGGGAGGTCCACTCCGACGGAGTGTAGTAGGCGAGCCGCCCCCCCGCCGCCGGAAAGGCCTCGGCCAAGGCCTCCCGCACCGCCGCGCCGTCGGAGACGTCCGCCGGCAGCCTCCAACCGAGTTCGTGGCGGAGCACCGCGCCGGCCGGCTGGCTCAAGAGCAGCGCAACCTCTTCGCCGGCGGCGAGCAGCCGCTCGACCAAGCGGCAGCCGTAAACAGAGCCGCTCGCCCCCGTTATGCCGACCGCCAGCATCGCGCTCGCCTCCTAGCCAAGGCGCAGAGCCGCCCAGGTGAACAGGAGAAAGACGGTGCTGATCACGCCGTTCACCCGGAAGTACGCCGAATGTAGCTTGGAGAGGTCGTTCTCCGAAAGCATGGAGTGCTCGACCGTGAGGAGTGCGGCGATGAGGCCAAGGCCCACCCAGTACGGCCACCCCAGGGCCATCGCCCGCCCGGCCGCTGCAAAGCAGGCCACCGCCACGACGTGCGCAGCCGCGGAGATCCGCAAAGCCCCCCCGATGCCGAACCGGACCGGGATGGAATGGAGCCCTTCGCGCTCGTCGGCCTCCTTGTCCTGCAGCGCGAAGATCACGTCGAAACCGCCCACCCAGAAGGCGACCGCCAGCCCCAGGAGCACCGGGGGCCAGGCGAGCCCGCCGGTCAGCGCCAGCCAGGCGGCGACCGGGGCGAGCCCGAGCGAGAGCCCCAGCCACAGGTGGACCAACCAGCTGAAGCGCTTCACGAACGAATAGATGGTGATCCAGGCGAGGGCCAGCGGGGAGAGCCAGAGGCAGAGCGGGTTGAGCTGCCAGGCCGCCAGCAGGAAAAGCGCCACGCCCACCGCCACGAAACCCCAGACTTCTTTGGCCCTGAGCAGCCCCCGGGGGAAGATGGCGCGGGCCGTGCGGGGATTGCGGCTGTCGTACGGGGCGTCCACCACCCGGTTGGTGGCCATGGCGATGGACCGCGCCGCGACCATCGCGACCACCACCCAGAGGAATTCCCGCCAGGTGACGGCGCGCCCGCGCCAATCGGCAGCCAGCACCGCGGCGGAGAGCGCGAACGGCAGCGAGAAGATGGACTCGTGGAAGTCGATCATCCTAAGGAAGAGCCGCAGCCGTCCGAGGAAGGAACGGTCGTGCGCCAGTTCGTCGGGGACGTACTGGTAATGGGCCTCGCTCACAGCCCGTACTCCTTCCAGCGCCGGCTGACCTGCTCTTTGACCTCGGGAGACATGGTGATTTCCTCCGGCCATTCCCGGGTGAATCCTTCCGAGGGCCACTTGCGGGTGGCGTCGACGCCCATCTTGGTGCCGAGGCGCGGCAGGGGCGCCGCATGATCCAGCACCTCGATGGGGCCCTTCACGATGGTGACGTCCCGCCCCGGGTCGACGTGATTCATCGCCTTCCAGACCACCTCCTGGTAGTCATGGACGTTAACGTCCTCGTCGACCACGATGACGAACTTCGTATACATCATCTGCCCCATGCCCCACACGGCGTGCATCACCTTCTGGGCGTGGCCCGGGAAGGCCTTCCTGATGCTGATCAGCGCGCAGTTGTGGAAGACGCCGGCGGCCGGCAGGTGGTAGTCGACCACTTCCGGCAGTTGCAGCTGGAGCAGGGGGAGGAAGATGCGCTCGGTGGCGAGGCCCAGGAAGGCGTCCTCCTGGATCGGCCGCCCGACGACGGTCGCCGGGTAGATGGCGTCCTTCCGGTGCGTGATGCAGGTGAGGTGGAACACCGGATAGTCGTCGGCCAGCGAGTAGTAGCCGGTGTGGTCGCCGAAGGGACCCTCGACGCGCCGTTCGCCCGGCTCCACGTACCCCTCGAGGATGATTTCGGCGTCCGCCGGCACCTCCAGGCCGACGGTCTTGCACTTGACCAGCTCCACGGGTTTCTTCCGCAGGAAGCCGGCGAACAGCAGTTCGTCGATGCCGGACGGCAGGGGCGCGGTGGCCGAGTAGGTGAGGGCGGGATCGCCGCCCAGGGCGACCGCGACCTCGAAGCGCTCTCCCTGGCGCTCGGCCCTCCGGTAGCTGGCGGCGCCGTCCTTGTGGATGTGCCAGTGCATCCCGGTGGTGCGTTCGTCGAAGACCTGCAGCCGGTACATGCCGACGTTCCGGCGCCCGGTGGCGGGATCCTTCGTGAAGACGACGGGCAGGGTAACGAAACGCCCTGCGTCCCCGGGCCAGCACTTGAGCACGGGCAGCTTGGCGAGGTCGGGCTGCTCCATGACGACCTCCTGGCAGGGTCCGCTGCCCACGTGGCGGGGAAAGAGGTTGGCCAGTTCGGCGAGCTTGGGCAGCGCCTTCAGCTTGCCGAGGAGGCCGCCGCCCGACTGGGGCCCGGCCAGGTCGGCGAGGTCGAGCATGCCCCGGATCTCGGCGGCGATGTCATCGAGCCGCTCCACGCCAAGTGCGAGGGCCATGCGCCGTTCGCTGCCGTACATATTGGTCAGCACCGGCATGTCCGACCCTTTGACCCGCTCAAAAAGAAGGGCCGGACCACCGGCCTTCGTGACGCGGTCGGTGATCTCGGTTATCTCGAGCACCGGATCGACTTCGGCCCGGATGCGCTTGAGTTCTCCCGCCTTCTCGAGGTGAGAGATGAACTCTCGGAGATCGCGGTAGGCCATAGTTGCGTCAGTCTCCTCCCCCGGGTATAGCAAGCAATATATTGGCCGGGCCGGAAGCCAAATCCTCCCGCCCGAAGAGGAGATGCCTGGGAGATGGGGAGAGGGGGTGCGGGGGGTGGGGGTGCGGGGTCGGGGGCGTGGGGTGTGGGGCCCGTAGGGCCGCCGGGACTTAGGTACCCGCCGCGAAAGAAAAGATGTGGTGCTGTGTTCGCGGGAACTGTTGGTAAGCGATACGGAGAATGGCCGGCCCGTCCGTCCAGCCCTCTCGGGTGGCAAACCAGGCGAGGTACCGATCCAGGTACTTGGCGGCGACCCCGCGGAATCCGGCCAGCCACAGCCGCAGGCGCGCCCTCGCCGGCCAAACCCGGGGCAGCAGCGCGTCCTCCTCGCCGACCCGAGGGCACCGATGAGGCAGGCGCGCGCAGCGGCAGAACCACGTGTACCACGCATGTCTGGTGCTGTGCACCTCCGCGGCGGTCGCCACCAGCGGCCCCAGCACCGACCGCAGGCTCCGCTGGCTGGGCGGTCCCAGGCATACCGGGCGGGCGAACCCGCCGCCCGTCTCACCCGAGGCAAGGATCGCAAACACCATTCTCTCCGGGCGCCACTCGCCTGCCTTCCGGCGCCGGGCCGGGCGTTCCAGTTCGCGTTCCCCCTTCCGGCAAACCGGATAGAAGAAGTCGGCCACTTCCGCCACCCCGCCAAGCGGGCTTAGGGGCCGAGCGGCCAGAGCCCTGATAGCCCGGTGGCGCCAGCGAAAGGCGGTCGAAACGTGAATCCTCAGTCGTGCTGCGGTGCACCGCAGAGAGACTCCTTGCCGCATGCACAGCAGGTGCCCCGTCCACAGTTCCGGTCGCTTCAAGTAGGCGAGCGGCGTTCCGGTCTGGCAGTTGAACGTTCGGCCGCACTGCCGGCAGCGGTAGCGCGGACGGTGGATCAGGTTCCCCCACCTCCCGACGTCGCGCCCGCGGCAGTGGGGACAGGCGGGCCGGGAACCGGTCGAACGGCGTTGAGCGGTTGAATCGGGTGACAGGTCCATCACGGGAGGAGCCCCCTGCCGTCTGGGTAATGTTTCCATTTCAATGGTAGCACGAACAAATGTTCGCCGTCAACAGCTAGAAGGGATCTCCCGCCGGGCGCCCGCCACAATCAACAATTCCTGCGAACACAGCCGGACACTTCGCCGAAAGAAGGGGCCCACGTGCATGCCACATGCAGGCTCCTCAGGCCCGCTCCAGCAGCGACTCGTAGGCCCGCAGGGTCTCGATGGCCGCCCGCTCCCAGGTGTAATCCAGGAGGCGGGTCCGCAGCCCGCCGGCGCGCGGCGCCTCCCAAGCCATGAGGACCGCCGCTTGGATGCTCGAAAGGTCGCCCGGCCGGCAGTACCAGGCGTCGTCGCCCAGGTGCTCCCTGACCGCAGCCCGGTCTGAGACCACCACGTTGCACCCGGCCAGCCCCGCGGCGAGGCTGGCCTGGCCCGGCGCTTCCTCCCAGCCGGGCGCCACGAAGACCCGGGCGGCCGCATAGGCGTCGGCCAGTTCCAAAGGAGAGAGTGCCGGGAAGAAGAACGCCTGGGCTCCGCCCAGCGTAGCGCAGGCTTCGGCGTACTCCGGGTCCCCCGGCGGCCCGACGAAGACCAGCGGAAGGTCGGTCCCGGCCAGCGCCTCGATGAGGCCCAACTGGTTGCGCTGGGGCTCCAGCCGTCCAACGCAGAGCACGAAATCCGACTGCCCGTAACGCGCCGTGAAGCGGCGGGCCTCCCCGTGTTGATAGAGGCGGTCGACTCCCGGGTGGACCAGCTGGTAAGGGCGGGCGAGCTTGAAGTCTCGCCTGATCATCGCCGCCTCCTGCTCGCTCGCCGGTGCGAGGAGGTCTGTTTCGGCCAGCACCTCCCGGCGGAGGTTGTTCGTGACCTCCCACCAGGCCACTAGGCGCTGGCGCTCCTCCGCCCGCCGCCACTCCAGATTGTCCAGCGGATTGCTGTAGAAGGGAGAGAGCAGCACGGGTTTGCCCCACAGCTTGGCGTTCTGAAAGTGAGCGTAGGTCGGAGCGGCGGCCCACGTCCCGAAAAGGTGGATGACGTCGTACGTCCAAAGCTCGGCATCGAAACCGGCGGCCACGTCGGCCTTGACCCCGAGCTTCTCCAGATGGGGCCGGGTGCCCAAGAGTTGGGCCGTTTCCGCCCCCGGATACTCCAGGAAATCCGGCCGGACCTGGCAGAGCACCCGCATGTCCCCCACCCCTTTCACGGGCCAAGCAGTACACGGTATGCGGCCAGACGTCCAGCTTACAGGGGCCGAAAGTCCCGATTTGGGCGAAAAGAAGAAGGACGGCCCTCCCAGAAGACCGCCCTTCCCGCCCTCCATCATTCGTCTTTGAGCTCGACTACCCCCCGGCGGAGCGCGTAAAGCGCAACCTGGGTTCGGTTACTGGCGCCGAGTTTCTTGCGAACCTTGGTGACGTAGTTCTTGACCGTTTTCTCCGAGATGAAGAGCCGCCGGCCGATCTCCGAGTTGGTCATCCCCTCCGCCACTAGCAGGAAAACCTCATACTCCCGCGGACTCAAGGTCGCAAGAGGCTCGGGCCGCGCTGGAGCGGTCACTGGCCTCACCCCTTCGCCCCGCAGGTTGGTCGGGCCCTCCCGTCTGGCCCGGATTTACCTGCGCCAGTCCATGATATGGAGCCCGGCGAGGCTTGGCTACACGGACTTACAGAATCCTGTTCATCGTCCCCTCCCACGTTGAGACCTTGCCGCTGGCCTGCGCCCGCCCGAACCACCGGGAGGTGACCGTCTTGGTCTCCGTGTAGAAGTTGATGCCGTCCTTGCCCAGGACGTGCAGATCACCGTAGAACGACCCCTTGTGCCCGCAGAAGGGGAAGACCGAGATCGGCACCGGGATCCCCACGTTGATGCCGACCATGCCTCCGTGCGTGCGCCGGGCGAATTCCCGGGCGTAGTGCCCGCTCTCGGTGAAGATGCAGGACCCGTTGGCGAACGGGTTGGCGTTCATCAGCGCCAGCCCCTCCTCGAAATCGGCCACCCGCTTCACGCAGACGACGGGGCCGAAGATCTCGGCCTCCCCGATGCTCATGCCGGGCTTCACGTGGTCGAAGATCGTCGGCCCCACGAAGAACCCGCCTTCGAACCCTTCGACGACGGTGGCGCGGCCGTCGAGCACCAGCTCGGCTCCCTCTTCCACGCCCTTGGCGATCCAGTCCAGGATCGCCTGCCGGTGTTCGGCCGAGACGACCGGGCCGAGTTCGGTCTCGGGATGATAGGCGCACCCCACCTTGCGTTCCTTGGCGGCCTGCACCAGCCGGGCCACGAACTCGTCCGCCACCGCCTCTTCCACCACCACGACGGGCAGGGCCATGCAGCGCATGCCGGCGCATCCGAACGAGGCGTTGATGACGGCCCGGACCGTCATCTCCAGGTTGGCGTCGCGCAGCACCAGGCCGTGATTCTTCGCCTCCCCCAGCACCTGGATCCGCTTGCCGTTGGCGGCCGCCGTGGCGTAGATGTTCTTGCCCACCACCGACGAGCCCACGTAGGAGACGCCCTTGATCGCCGGGTGGGTGAGGAGCAGCTGCGCCTCCTGCCGGCTGGTGGTGACCAGGTTCACGACCCCCTTGGGCAGGCCGGCCTCGTAAAGGAGTTCCAGCATCCGGATGGCCGTCAGCGGGGTCTGGCTGGATGCCTTAAGCACGAACGCGTTCCCGGTCGTGATGCAGAGAGGGATCATCCACCCGAAGGGGATCATCGCCGGGAAGTTGAACGGCACGATACCGGCGAAGACGCCCAGCGGCTCGCGGTAGGAGACCGTGTCGAACCCGGAAGAGACGTTCATCAGCGAGTCGCCTTGCATGGTGATGGGCAGGGCGCAGGCGGTCTCCACCACCTCGATGGCCTTCAGCACGTCGCCCCGGGCTTCGTCGAGGTTCTTGCCGAGTTCCCGGGAGACCGACAGGGTCAGTTCTTCGAGGTGCGTCTCGAGGGCGGCCTTGAACTTGAACATCAACTGAGCGCGCTGGGTCACCGGGGTGTCCGCCCAGCCCGGGAACGCGGCGGCCGCCGCCTCGATCGCCTCGGTCACCTCCCCCGCCGTGCAGCACGGGGCCTCCGCGATCACCTCGCCCGTACTCGAGTCGGTGATAGGCAGGTACTTCCCGGTCGTCGATTCCCTCCACTCGCCCGCTGCACAGTAACGCAACCGCCGGATTTCGGACATGCCGGGCTCCCCTTTCAATAGTGAGTCGGACCAGGCTTGGCTTCTTCCGGTGATGTTCACCGCCGGAGCCCTCCCTTCCTGGTCGAGAGAGGTTAACGCCGGGGCGGCGAAGAAGAACCCTCACATCAACGGCAGGGAGGTAGTTGGATGAAGAAGCTGGGGTTCATCGGACTCGGAGTGATGGGTCTGCCGATGTGCAGGAATCTCCTCAAGGCAGGTTATCCGGTCGTGGCGTACGAACTCCGCTCGGAGGTGTTACAGCAGGCCGTCGCCGACGGTGCGGCGCCCGCCTCCTCGCCAGCGGACGTGGCCTCCCGGTCGGAAGTGATCATCACGATGCTCCCCGACTCCCCGCAGGTGCGGGAAGTGGTGCTGGGGGCGGGCGGGGTGCTCGAAGGCGCCCGGCCCGGTTCGCTCCTGATCGACATGAGTTCCATCGCCCCGGCCGCCTCCAAAGAGGTCGCCGCCGCCCTGCAGGCGAAAGGCGTGCGTATGCTCGAAGCGCCGGTCAGCGGCGGGCAGCCGGGAGCCGTCGCCGGCACGCTCTCGATCATGGTCGGCGGCTCCCAGGCCGACTTCGAGGAGGGCCGGGAGATCCTGCAGGTGATGGGCAAGTCCGTGGTTCGCGTGGGCGAGATCGGCGCCGGCAACACGACCAAACTCGCCAACCAGATCATCGTGGCCTTGAACATCGCGGCGGTGGGTGAGGCATTCGTCCTGGCCGCCAAGGCCGGCGTCGACCCGGAGACCGTCTACAACGCCATCCGGGGCGGCCTCGCCGGCAGCAACGTCATGGATGCCAAAGTCCCCCTGCTGCTCCAGGGCAAGTTCGACCCCGGTTTCCGCATCAACCTGCACGTGAAGGACCTGAACAACGCCCTCGAGACGGGGCGGCAGGTCAAGGCGCCCCTCCCCTTTACCGCCCTGGTCCGGGAGATCCTCCAGACGATGCAGGTCGAGGGCAAGGGCGACCTAGACCACGGCGCCTTGGCCACCTTCTTCGAGAAATTGGCCGGGGTCGAAGTGCGCAAACAGTAGAGCCGCCCGCCGCGGTCCGGGCAATTGCGAAGAGGCTGTCCTGCGGTCGCGGGACAGCCTCTCCTCGTTGTTCGTCTCCGTGTCCGGTTCGCCGTGCTTTCTAGGCCTTCTCCGGCGCCGCGATCCGGAAGATCTTCATCGCTTCCGCCCCGATGAACGGGACGAGGCTGAGACCGAGCACGACCTCCCACTCGGAAAGCGGCGGCAGGGTAAGGTTGAAGACGTGATCCCGCAGGACCGGCACGAAGATCGCCGCGAGCATGACGGCGCCCGAGGCCGCGATCGCCCAGAGCAACTGCGGGTTGGTGAAGAGGGACATCCGGAAGGAGCTGACCCGCTCCGACCGGTTGGAGAGCGACCGCCAGAGTTCGCCGAGGCACATGGTGAGGAACGCGGCCGTGCGGGCCATCTCCAGGCTCCCCGGGTTGGCGGGATCGTAGAAGGCCAGGAAGGCGCCGAGCGCCGCGCCGGCGACCAGGGCGCCGACCACGAAGAGGCGGATCAGGATCGGCGTGGAGAGCAGCCCGGCCTGGGCGTCGCGGGGCGGCAGCTTCATCAGGCCCGGTTCCGCGGCGTCCACGCCGAGCGCCAGGGCGGGCAGGCCGTCGGTCACCAGGTTCACCATGAGAATCTGGACGGCGGCCAGCGGGGCCGGCAGCCGCATCAGGATGGCGACGAAGAAAAGCAGGAGTTCGCCCACGTTGCAAGAGAGCAGGTAGATGATGGACTTGCGGATGTTCTCGAAGATCGCCCGTCCCTCGCCGACCGCCGCCACGATGGAGGCGAAGTTGTCGTCGGTCAGCACCATGTCCGCGGCTTCCTTCGCCACGTCGGTGCCGGAGATGCCCATCGCCACGCCGATGTCGGCCATGCGCAGCGCCGGCGCGTCGTTGACGCCGTCGCCGGTCATGGCCACGACCTTGTCCTGGCGCTTGAGCGCTTCCACGATGCGCAGCTTATGTTCGGGCGAGACGCGGGCGAAGACCGAAGTCTCCCGCACGGCCACCTCCAGGTCGGCCGGGGTCATCGTCTCCAGCTCGGCGCCGGTGACCACCCGGCCGCCTTCCTCCATCATCCCCAGCTCGGCCCCGATGGCCCGGGCGGTCTGCGGGTAGTCGCCGGTGACCATCACGGCGGTGATGCCCGCCTCCCGGCAGGTGCGCACGGCGTCCTTCACCTCGGGGCGGATCGGGTCGAGCATCCCGACGAGGCCGACGAAGATGAAGTCCTGTTCGAGCCTTTCCGCCTCAGTGGGGATGGCCTCGCCCAGCGGACGGTAGGCGAGGCCGAGCACGCGCAGCCCCTGCGCGGCCAATTCGCCGATGCGCCCGGTCAGGTCGGCCCGCTTGACCTCGTCGAGCGGCCGCACCGTCTCGCCGTCCAGGTACTGGGGGCAGAGCGCCAGGAGAAGGTCGGGAGCGCCCTTGGCCAGGGCAAAGACCCCCTCCGGCAACCGGTGGACCGTGGTCATCCGCTTGCGCACCGAGTCGAAGGGCACCTCGGAGAGCCGCGGCGATTCGACGTCGAACTCCTCTTTGAGCAGGCCGCCCTTGGCGGCCAGGGTGACCAGCGCCCCTTCGGTCGGGTCACCGAGGATCGTCGAGACCTCGCCCTGGCCGGTCTCCTTGCTCACCAGCGAGGCGTCGTTGCAGCCTGCGGCGATCCGGAAGAGCCAGCGGAGGTCGTGGCGGTCGGGCGCGATCGGGCGGTCGCCGCCCAGGAACTCCCCGTGCGGTTCATAACCCTGCCCGGTCACCGAGAGGTCCGTCCCGTCAGCCAGGTAGATCTTCCGCACGGTCATCTTGTTCTCGGTCAGCGTGCCGGTCTTGTCGGAGCAGATGTGGGTCGCGGCGCCCAGCGTCTCCACGGCCGGCAGGCGCCTGATGATGGCGTGGCGGGAGACCATGCGCTGCATGCCGAGGGCCAGCACGATGGTCACGACCGCCGGCAGTCCTTCGGGAATGGCGGCCACCGCCAGGGCGACCGCGGTCATGAAGGCATCGACGATGACGCGGGGATCCTTCAGCGCAGCCCCCAGCACCCCGGGCTCGGTGAAGGTGAGCACGAAGACGAGCGCGCAGATGCCGAGGCAAGCGATGCCCAGCCACTTGCCGAATTCCTCCAGCTTCTCCTGGAGTGGCGTGGCCTCTTCCTCCACCTCCGACACGAGCGTGGCGATCTTCCCGAGTTCGGTCTTCATGCCGGTGGCGGTCACCGCGCCCAGGCCCCGCCCATAGGTCACGGTCGTGCCAAGGTGGGCGGCGTTCAGGCGGTCGCCCACGGTCGCCCCCGGCGCGACTTTCGCTTCAGCGTGCTTGTCGACCGGCACCGACTCGCCGGTCAGCGCGGACTCGTCCACCTTGAGGTTATGGCTCTCGAGCAGGCGAAGGTCGGCCGGAACGAGGTCGCCGGCGTTCAGGACCACGATGTCGCCCGGCACCAGCTCGGGCGAGGGCACCCGGATGGTCTCCCCTCCCCGGACCACCGTGCAGACCGGGACCGAGAGCTTCTTCAGCGCAGCCAGCGCCTTCTCGGCCCGCCCTTCCTGGATGAGCCCCATCACAGCGTTGAGGATGACGATGGCCAGGATGGCGATGGCGTCCACCGCTTCGCCCAGCACGCCGGCGATGACCGCCGAGCCCAGGAGGATGAGCACCAAAAAGTCCTTGAACTGATCGATGAAGCGCTGGATCAGCGTGGGCGGTTCCTTGCCTTTTAGTTCGTTGAGGCCGTACTGTTTCCGTCGCCGCTCGACCTCGGCCGGGGAAAGGCCGTGGTGCAGGTCGGTCGAGAGTTCCTGCAGCGTCTCTTCCCGGCTCAGGGCATACCACTCTTGACTCAAGTCTGGCCCTCCTAGCTTGCTCAGTCGAAGGCGGGGCCAGCCGGCCCCGCCTTCCAACGCGCCCCGGACCCCCGGGGGCAAAGCCTACCCGTTGCCCGGGCTCGTTACATCTTGTAGCCGAGTTCCTTGATCAGCTTGCCGTAGTCGTTCTTGGCCATCTCAAGCCACTTGGCGAAGGTCGGGCCATCCTGGAACATGACCGGCTGGCCGATGTTCTTCATGTCCTTCTGGAAGTCCGGATCCTCGGCGATCTTCTTGAAGCCCGCCGTCAGAGCCTCGACGACTTCCTTCGGGGTGTTCTTCGGCGCCGCCACGCCCTTGATGGAACCCCAGGTCACGACCGGCACGCCCAGTTCCTTCCAGGTCGGGACATCCGGAAGCGAGGGGTCGCGCTCGTCGAGGCTCACCGCGATCGGGCGCAGGCGGCCGGCCTTGATGTGCGGCAGGACCTCGGAGGGATGGTTGGCGCCCAGGGTGACCTGCTTGCCGACGATGGCCATGATCGACTCGCCGCCGCCCCGGAACGGGACCACGACGCCCTTCACGCCGGCGGCCTTCGCCCAGGCCGACTCAGCGATGTCCACCGCGCCAGCCTTGGTGGAGGCGGACATGGTGATGGGCTTCTTCTGCTTCTTGGCCCACGCCATGAACTCCTTGCCGTCCTTCCACGGGGAGTCGGCCGGCACGACGAACACGACGGAGTGCACGGACAACCGGGCGATGGTCACGAAATCGCTCGGCTCATAAGGCATCTTCTGGAGCCAGGGCATGCAGGTTTCGCTGCCCGAACCCCATCCGAAGACGAGGGTGTAACCATCGGGTTTCGAGCGGACCACGTACTCCGCGCCGGTCACTCCGCCGCCGCCCGGCCGGTTCTCAACGATCATCTGCTGCCCATTGAAGTACTTGGGAGCGTATTTGGCCACGAGGCGCGCCAGCACGTCGGTGGATCCACCCGCGGCGTAGGGCACGACGAGCGTGATCGGTTGCGTGGGCGCCCACGCCAGCGCCGGCACCGACACGAGCAGGAGAGCAAGGACCACAGAGCACAGGGTCAGCCTCTTCAGACTCAAGATGGTGGCACCTCCTTACATATTTGCAGAGACTTTCGTCCTATGGGAGTATTTCGCTTTCTAGTCTTGCGCAACCTGCTACCCAGCCACCGGAGCAGTCTTCTTCTTGCGCACGCCGTTCCAGACCTGGGAGATGATCAGGAGCACGAAGACGGCGACGAAGGTTCCCGAGATCGGCCGGGTGATGAAGGTGGTGAGGTCGCCGCCGGAAATGAGGAGCGCCTGGCGCAGGGAGCGTTCGAGCAGCGGCCCCAGGACGAAGGCCAGCACCAGGGGGCCCGGTTCGAACTTGAGCTTGCGCAACAGGTACCCCACCACCCCGAAGGCCAGCATGATGAAGATGTCGAAGACGCCGTTCTTCACCGAGAAGACGCCGACCGTGCAGAAGAGGACGACGATGGGCGCCAGGATGGTGAAGGGCACCTTGAGGAGCTGGACCCAGGCGCCGACCAGGGGCAGGTTCAGGACCAGCAGCATGGCGTTGCCGATGTACATCGAGGCGATGACGCCCCAGAAGACGTCGGGATGCTCCTTGATCAGGAAGGGGCCGGGAGTGACGCCGTTGACCAGGAGCGCGGCGAAGATCATGGCGATCGAGGCGTTCCCCGGGATGCCGAGGGTGAGCAGCGGGATGAAGGACGCGCTGGCCGCGGAGTTGTTGGCCGACTCCGGACCGGCCACGCCCTCGATGGCGCCGTGACCGAACTCCTCCGGGCGTTTGGACATCTTCTTCTCCATGGCGTAGGAGGCGAGGGAGGCGATGACCGCGCCGCCGCCGGGAAGCAGGCCGACGAAGAAGCCGAGGAGCGACCCGCGCACGATGGCCCACTTGGAGGCGGCCCAGTCCCTAGCCGTCAGCCACAGGTCCTTGATCTTCTCCGTCACGATGGTGGCTTCCTCGGTCTCCTCGAGGTTGGTGAGGATCTCGGTGATGCCGAACATCCCCATCGCCAGCGTGACGAAGTCGAGGCCGTCCTGGAGGTCGATGACGCCGAAGGTGAAGCGCGTCGAGCCGGTGATCGGGTCGAGCCCGACCAGCCCGAAGAGCAATCCGAGCGCCACCATGATGAAGCCCTTGACCGGCGACTCGCCCGAGAGGAAAGTCGCCAGGAGCAGGCCGACCAGGGTCAGCGAGAAATACTCCGCCGGCCCGAACTTCAGGGCGAACTCGGCCAGCGGGGGCGCCACGAAGGTGAGCCCGACCACGCCGATGGTCCCGGCGATGAACGAGCCGATGGCCGCCACGGCCAGCGCCGGGCCGGCCCGGCCTTTGAGGGCCATCTTGTACCCGTCCATGCAGGTGACGACCGAAGCGGCCTCACCGGGGATGTTGAGCAGGACGGACGTGGTGGAGCCGCCGTACATGGCCCCGTAGTAGATCCCCGCCATCATG
>JBLNBQ010000042.1:0-11099 GCA_050260095.1 Chitinophagales bacterium | reverse complement strand
ACTCTGGGCAGCGCTATCACAACGAAGTTCACTAAGCTTGCCGCGGAGATCGTGAAGTAGCAGCGCGTTCGATCCCAACCAAAAAAATCAAAGGTACTGGCTGGTGACGCCTGGCAGGGCTGAACAGTGAGACGACCTGGTACGGGCGGCGTCCCCTTCTTTCCAGGAAAGTCGAACCAACAGGCAGGCCGGCGTGCGGGATGGAGGGCAAGGTGAAAGAACGAGGTCAGAGCACGATCGAGGCGGCGATCGCCCTGCCGGCCGCGGTGTTTCTGGTCTGGTGGGCGGTGGCGGTTCCCGCTGCAGGTTTGCGGTCCGTGGCGGCGCGGGTGGCCGTGCTGGGCGGGGCGCGACAGGCGGCGGTATCAGACAGGGTGGAGGGCGGTGAGGTCAAGGGATGGGTGATGCAACGTTGGGGGCGGCTCACCGGGGGGGCCGGCGCCAAGACCGTGGAGGCGCAGGTGAGCGGGGAAGCAGTGTCTGTCACTGCCACGGAGGACTGGACGCCACCGGGCGCCGGGCTTCGTGCCGCCCTGAGGCTCCCTCGGGAACGCGACTGACCCGCCGCCACTTGGGTGGTTGCGGCCAGGCGGTGATCGGTCTCGTCTTGGCGGTGGCGCTGGCTGGTGCAGCGTGGGAGGCGCTCACCCTGGCGGGAATCAGCGGATATGCGCGGCTCCAGCTTCAGAACGGTCTCGATGCCGGCGCCACTGCTGGAGCGGCTGTATTGGCCGACGGGATTAACGCGGTCGCGGCCCTGAACGGAGTGCTGCTGGCCCTGGGCATTCCGGCAATGATGGGTCAGGGCGCAGCTGCCGCGGCGGCCCGGAAGATCCAGGCGCTGCAGGATCAGACGATACGCTTGACCCCGGCCTTGGCTCAGGGCGAAGCCTGCGCCGCAGCCATGACTTCGGGAGCCACTGTGGCGTTCGTTCCCGCCCACCAGGGAGAGAAATGGCCCGGTCTGATGCTGAAGCGGGTCTACTTCCTGCCGGAGCTGTTCGGCCACGCTTTCCCCCTGTGGGTCTCTGACAACCTGCGGCGGACCGCCGGCCGGAGGTGGGGCGACCGGGTGATCTTTCTCGAAGGTTGGACGCTGGCGGGCCGGGGGGCCTTGCGCGCCCCGCTCCAGGCGACCGCGGGCGCCGCGGCCTCCTGCACAGGAGGAGGCGCATCCAGCTTCCCGCTTCTCTGGCCGCGCTATTCCAGCCGCTTGATTCCATCGGGAAAGAAGGCGGCCGAAAGATGACGGGCGAGCGGGGACAATCCCTGGCGGAACTGGCGCTCTGCCTCCCGGCCTACCTGGCGCTGGTCGCCAGCGGGTTCACACTGTACCAACTCAGCGTGGGGCGGACTGAACTGTCGCTCGCCGCCCGAGTGGGAGTGGCGAGCGCCGATCCCCCGGGTGCGGTCCAAGCGTACCTGAGGGGAAACCGCCTGCTTCCACCGGAGCAAGTCCAGGTTTCGGTCCAACGGGTGGCCAATCTGCGGCGCGTTTCGCTTCGCTGCGAGGTCCGCCCGCTAGGGTGGCTCGGCGTCAATGCGCCGCGGTACGTGATCTCGTCCACGGCCGCCCGGGGTGAAGCCATCCTTTGCGTGAGATGAGGAGGTGACCAGGATGAAAGAGACGGCAGTGGCCGCGGCCTGTTTGGCAGGTCTGGTTGCACTGCTGAGCTGGCGATGCGTTGCGGCGGGGCCGCTCGGTCAAGCTCCCGACGTTCCGCTGCCGGTGGGGTGCCGGATCGTCAGAACGTTGGAGCCAATCGTGAACCTTCAGCCGGTGCGTTTGGTCATCGCAACCACTTCCCTGTCCCCTGCCGAGGTGGCGGACTATTTCCGAGGGACCATGCCAGCGTTGGGCTGGGAGGAACAGCCGGCGCACACCGACGGCAAACCCGGGCCTTTGTCTTTCACACGACCCGGCCACCGCTGCTGGGTGCTGGCGATCCGGGAGGCGGACAAGCCGGAAACCATCCTCATGACCGAAGTGAGGAGCACCAGTCCACCGCGGCAGCCGGCCTTGCTGGCCCGGCAGCTGGTGGCCAACCGGCTGGACGGCGTCCCGCTCTATCCGGGCGTCCAAGCGGCCTTGATCGTGGAGAACGGTGTGCCATCGGGCCCCGTGACGGTCTTGTACGAGGCCGCGGCGAGCCTGGAACGCCTGGCGTCGTATTACGCCAAGGCCTGCCCCGACCTCAAGTCAACCCTGGCGGCGGCCAATGCAGCCACCAAGTGGGTGTCGGCCACCGGGCGCTTCCGCGGCCTGCCGCTGGCCATACACCTCTACCGTCAGGCTGACGGCAAGACGGCGGTCTTGATCCTGAGAGGCGACTTGCAGGCGAGGAGAGGAGGGGAGCGGGCATGCTCAGGCGCCGCAACCTCCTGATCGGTCTCGGACTGTCGGCTGCCGCCGGTTTGGCGTCGCTTGCTTACTCCACAAGCCTGGAACGGGAGGTGCTGGCCGATGCTGTGGTGACCACGCAGGCGATACCCGCGGGAAGACGTTTGGATGAGGCGATGCTCCAGTTCCGTCAACTTCCGCGGCGGGCGGTGCTCCCTGGGGTCTGCACCCGCCTTTCCGAGGCGGTCGGCCGGATCACGTTGAGCCCGCTCGTGGCGGGAGAACAGGTCATCGCCACCCGGCTGGCCCGCCCGCGCGAACCGGGCGAGGGAGTGGTCGGGCTGGTTCCGGGGGAGCGCGGCGTGGTGGTGGCAGTGGAGTCTGAGACGCTCCAGGCGCTTCGCCTGGGGGAGTACGTGGATGTGGTGGCGGTGGACCCCGCCGGGGAAGTAGGGCAGCCCACGCGCTTGGTGGCTGGGGCCCGCGTCATCAGGGTCTTTCCCCGGACGGAGGAAGGCCGGGATCCCCGCGTGTTGCTGGCGGTGACCCCTTCCCAGGCACAGGCGTTGGCGGCTGCTGAAGAGGTCGGCCGCTTGCGGCTGGTGCTCCGGGCAGGACCGGACGCTCGAACCAGGCCGGCGAGCAGGCCGCTGCCTGCAACGAGGCCGGGGGCGGCCCGCCCAAGCCCGAAACCGGCCGCGCCACCGAAGCCCCCCGGCGCTGCGCCCGGTAGAGGGGATGGCGAGTCCCTGCTGGAAGGTAGGGCGGCGGGCGCACCCCAACCACGCACGGAAGTGGAGGTGATCCGCGGTGTCGTCAGTGAACGCTAGTAGTGCAAGCGAGCCGGCTCGCCGCCTCTTGTGGCGGGCAGTCCTGGGGCTATTGGTCCTGACGCTGGCAGTAGCGGCGCCGGTCATAGGCGCGGACGTCCCGGGCGAGATCCTGCTGCTCGCGGGAGAATCCCGGGTCATCTCGGGGACTGAGGTTTCCCGGGTGGCGGTCGGTGAGCCGGGCGTGGCAGATGTCCGGGTGCTTTCGCCCGCCGAAGTGCTGGTGAACGGCAAAGCCGAAGGGCAGACCACCCTGCTGCTCTGGACAACCCAGGGGAAGGTCACAGAGACGAACATCCGGGTGCTCCGCGCCCGCGCCCCCCTTTCTGACCGGGACATCGCGGATCTGCTCGGTGAACCCCGGGTCAAGGTTCGCGAGATGTCAGGGTACCTCGTCGCGGAGGGATTGGTCACCCCCGCACAGCGGGAGCGGATCACCCGTCTGGGGGCGCTGCTGGGCACCCAGTTTCTCGACTTGACCGAGGTTCCGCCCAGCTTGGCGCCGGAACCGTCGGGGGCGCCCCCGGCCGCCGCACCCTCGCCCGCCGAGCGACCGGTTCCCGACGAACCGCAGCCGGAGGATCTGGCACAGTTCCTGCGGCGGGTGGTTGGACCGGGAGTCGCGGTGGAGCAGGACCATGGTCGGACGGTGCTCAGCGGCCGCGTCGCCTCGGAAGCCGTTCACCAACGGGTCCTCCAACTGGCCCAGGCGTTCTACGGCCGTGGGTTGGTCGACGCTCTCTCGGTGGAACCCATTTCCCGGCTCTTCCAGATCAAAGCCAGGCTCATCGAGGTGGATCGCCAGGCCAGTCGCGAACTCGGTCTCGAATGGCCGGCCACTTTGGCCGTGGGGGAACCGGCTGGCCCCGACGGTCTCCCGGCAGGTGGATGGGTGAGACTCGAACCGCTGCTGGTGAGACTCAGGGCGCTTGAAGAATCCGGCCGGGCAAGGATGTTGGCCGAGCCCTCGATGACGGTCGCAGACGGAGTCGAGGGGGCGTTCCTGTCGGGAGGGCAGATACCCGTCCCGCTGGAGACGGACGGGCGCGTCACCATCGAATGGAGGGAGTACGGCATCCGGCTGCGGGTCAAGCCGACGCTGCTGCCTTCCGGGCTCGTGCGCCTGGAAGCCCGGCCCGAAGTGAGCAGCCTGGACTGGGCCAACGGCGTCCGTTCGGCAGGGAGCACCGTGCCCGCACTCAAGACGCGCTGGGCGGAGACGGTGATCGAGCAGCGCAGCGGCGATACGCTGATTCTCGCCGGCCTGTCCCTCTCCGAGCAGAGCGAGCACGACGGCCGCCTTCCCGGCTTCGCCGACATCCCCGTGCTCGGCTCCCTGGCCCGCAGTGGGCGGGGAGCGCTCAAGCAGACCGACCTGACCATTCTTCTGACCACCACGCTGCAGCAGCCGCCCCCTTTGCCGTCCGGCGCGGCCGAACCACCGCCGCCTAACCCGGCGGAGCGACCAGTCTCGCCGTCGCCGAGAGAGGAGGTGGCCGGCCGTGAGCCGAGGTGAAGCGGGCGAACCGGCCCGCACAGGACGGATCGTGGCGGTCTATGGCGCCAAGGGCGGCGTCGGTTGCACGCTCCTTTCGGCCGCGCTGGCGGCGGTTGCGCAGCGCCCCGGTCAGGCTGGCGTTATGGTTCAGGTGACGGCGAGCCCGGCCGGCGAAGCCGAGCTGTTCTTCCCCGCCAATGCCGCCGGACCCACCGTGGAGACTCTCTCGGAGCCGGCCGTCCTGCCGCACCTGGCCTTGCGGGCGCCGGAGGGCGCCCCACTGGTGGTCGACTGCTCCGGCGCATCCTTTCGGGAAGTCCGGCCGGTCCTGCTCCTGGCGGATCTGGTGCTCTTGGTGGCGACCCCCGATTTGCTCGCGGTGCGCGGCTGGAAACGCGGCATCGAGATGGTATGCGCCGCAGGCTTGGATTCCCGCCGTTGTCTTCCAGTGCTGAACCGGGCCGGAGCGAGCGGCGGGATCGACGACAGCGTCATCGGGGAAGTGCTTCAGGGGTTTAGCTGGGAGACCGTGCCGGACCTGGCGGGCGAGGTCAAGGCATGGCTCACCGATGGCCGGCGCCCGGCGCCCCCCGGCCGCCTGTTCCAGGCTGTGCAGGGGTTGATGATGCGCATCCAGGAGGTCCTTGACGCCTTGCCGGAACTGCCCTCGGCAGTCCCGGGCGGCGCCGGCGACCGGCCCGCACCGCTGACCGGCCGGGCAAAGCGGGAGGCCCTGCAGGAAGTCTTGCGCGAACTCGGCGACTTGGACACCGGAATGGATCCGACGGCGCTGCGCCGGCGGGTCACGGAGGCGGCCGCTGCGGTCGCCAACCGGATGGTCGAGATCCATCTGGTGCCTTTGCGGGACGTGCGAGGCATTGTCGGCCAGCTCGTCGACGAAGTTCTGGGTTACGGGGTCTTGGAGGGGTTGATGCGTGACCAGGCGGTCAGCGAGGTCATGGTGAACGGTCCCGACAAGATTTACGTCGAACGACAGGGCCGGCTCGAACGGGTACCCTGCCGCTTCGATTCGGCAGAGGAGGTCACACGGATGGTCCACCGGATAATCAGCCCTCTCGGGCGCCGGATCGACGAAAGCAGCCCGATGGTGGACGCCCGGTTGCCGGACGGCTCCCGGCTAAACGCCGTGATCCCCCCGCTCGCCCTCGACGGTCCGCTGGTCACCATCCGCCGCTTCACGGTTCATGCGCTCACGTTGGAGGCCCTGATCGAACTGGGCACCCTCTCCCCGGAGCAGGCGCGCTATTTGAACGAAGCCGTCCAGGCGCGAAAGAACATCCTGCTCTCGGGTGGAGCAGGCACGGGGAAGACCACCATGCTCAACGCCCTCTCAGCCTGCGTCCCACCGGGCGAACGCATCGTGACGATCGAAGACGCGGCTGAACTCAGGTTGCAGCAGGATCACGTGGTGCGGCTGGAGGCCCGCCCACCCAACCTGGAGGGGAAAGGGGTCGTGACCATCCGCGACCTGGTGCGCAACGCCCTGCGCATGAGGCCCGACCGCTTGGTGGTGGGTGAGGTGAGGGGTCCGGAAGCGCTGGACATGCTGCAAGCCATGAACACCGGGCACAGCGGGTCGATGGCCACCATCCACGCCAACTCGGCACCCGAGGCCCTCTCGCGCCTGGAGACCATGGTCCTCATGGCGGGGGTCTCCCTCCCGCTCAGGGTGGTGCGCGACCAGGTTGCCTCCGCGATCGATCTGGTGGTTCACTTGGGACGAGGTCGGGAAGGCACTCGCACCGTGCGCGAGATCGCGGTCGTGAGCGGGACGAGCGGCGGGCAATACCGGCTGCGCCCCTTCACTCAGGAACGGGAGGGGAGAGACACGGCTTATGAACAAGGCGCGTGAGTTCATCGCCGCTCACTGGCATCGCCGGGCGGGACGGCGGGCCGACGACCAACTGCCGGAGGTGCTCCTCTCTTTGTGCAGTGGCCTGCGGGCTGGGCTCAGCCTTCCCCAGGCGATGGCGGCCGCCTCAGGGGAGGCCGGACCGCCGCTCGGACCCGAACTTCTCCGGTGTACGAGGGAGATCGCCTTGGGCCGGTCCTGGTCGGAGTCGCTGCGGGCTCTCACGCAACGGTTGCCCGGCGATGATCTCACCTTTCTCGCCTGGGCGCTGACCATTCATCAACGTACCGGAGGCGATCTTCCCGCGCTCTGTGACCGGCTCTACGATTTGCTGGTGGAACGGCGACGAGTCCGAGCCAAGCTGGCCGCCACCACAGCCCAGAGCCGTCTGAGCGCGGCGGTCGTCGCACTCGTCCCACTCTTCTTGATCATTGTCCTGCACGACCTCGCCCCCGGCTACCTGGACCCGTTGATCCGTACGCCCGCGGGATGGCTTCTGCTCGGTTGGGCGGGCGTGATGAACCTGACGGGTGGGGCGCTGATCATGCGCATCTCCGCACCCAAGTGGTAGGAGGTGAGGGCGGTACGACTCCTCTCAAATGGGTGTCGATTGCTCTCTGGACGCTGGCCACTCTGATGTTTGCCGATTCGGTCAAGCCCTTTGGGCGGGACGAGAGCGTGCGGAAGGCCGTGGGGGCGGCAGACGGCTCGGCGAAGGCAATCCTGCGCCGGCTGCTCGGGAAGGCGGGGGTGAGGAGCCGACGCTGCCTGCCGTCGCAAGTTGACCATTGGCTGGCCAAGAGCGTCTCGCGCACTGCCGGTCACCTGACCGTCGACGAGTGGCGGGGCGCCGGAGCGGTTGCCGCCGCGGCTTGCGCCGTGCTCTTGCTCGGCGCCAGGGGGGTCACCCCGGAGGGTTTCGCTTTGAGGCTCTGGGCCGGAACCTGGCGCGCCGCGGCGGGGGCAGTGCTCGGATTCACGGGGGTGTTGGCTTGGCTCCACTTCGTGGTCGTTTCCCGCACCACCCGCTTGTCCCGGGACCTTCCGTTCCTGGCCGATCTGCTCCTTCTCGGGCTCGAGGGGGGGCTGGGGCTTGACTGTGCGCTCGATGAGGCAGGACGACTGCTGTCCGGGCCGCTCAAGGAGGAACTGGCGGAAGTCGAGCGGGTGCGGCTGCTCGGGGTGCCGAAGGTCGTTGCGCTGCGCGAGATGGGTGCGAGGCTGGCCATTGCCGAACTTGCCGGTTTCGTGAACCTGCTGAGTCAAGCCGAGACCCTGGGTTCCGGTCTGACCCGGGCGGTCACGGCGACGGCCACCCGCTTTCGGACGACGCGGATCATGGAAGCTGAGCGGTTGGCCGGAACGGCGCCGGTCAAAATGTTGTTTCCTCTGGTCTTCTGTCTCTTCCCCAGCATTCTGGTGCTGCTCCTCGGTCCCATCCTGATCCGGCGGGGCGGTCTCTTGTTGTAGCGGTGATGGAAGGGAAGAATGGTGGGGAAGCGAATACCCTGGCGCGGGGGTGGCTCAGGTGGTGGCGGGCAAACTTGGAGTGGTCATCGGGCACGGGTATTTCCGGGGGACCGACGAGGAACGACGGTTGCTGAAGACCGCCGACGTGGTCATCGCAGCCGATGCAGGAGCGGTCTATTCCCTCAAGATGGGGCGGAGCCCCGAGGCCGTGGTGGGCGACCTGGATTCTCTCCGCGAGTTGACGGTCTGGAGCGATGGAACCGCCGAACCGCCGAAAACCGGCTGTCGCCTGCTGCAGGTGCCGGCGGAAAAAGACGAAACCGACATGGAACTGGCGCTCGACGAGGCCGTCGGGCGGGGTTGCACCGAGGTGGTTTTGCTCGGGGCGATGGGCGGTCGCCTCGACCATGCCCTGGCGAATCTCCAGTTGCTTGCCTCCGCGGCCGAAGCCGGCATCCGGGTCAAAGTGCAGGATGGACCCTGCCAGGTGCAGCTGATGCTGGGCGAGGGCGAGGAGAGCGGCGAAGCGGCCGACGGCGCCTTCAGCGAGCTTGAGCTTTCTGGACGGCCCGGGGAGTATCTCTCCCTGATCCCGCTGACGCCCGAAGTTCACGGGGTCACCACCGAAGGGCTGAAGTACCCCCTCCGCGGAGAAACGCTGTACCTGGGGCGTACCAGGGGGATCAGTAACGAGTTCGTGGACGGGCGGGCCAGGGTAACGCTCCGGGCGGGGAAACTCCTGGTCGTTCAGCCCGGTGTCAAGGCGGGGGAGGAGACGGCGGAGTGAAGATCGGCGTCATCAGCGACACCCACGGAAGTCTGGCGGCTTGGGAGAAGGCGTTCGAGCGGCATTTCCGGGACGCCGACCTGATCGTGCACTGTGGCGACCTCTTCTATCATGGCCCCCGCAACCCGTTGCCGCCCGGTTTCGACCCGCTGGCCCTCGCTGAGGCGCTCAACGCCTGCCCGGTGCCGTTGGTGATCGCCGGGGGGAACTGCGATGCGGCGGTCGATGCCTCGGTGCTCGACTGGCCCTTGGCCGATCCCTTCGCTCACCTCCAATTCGGCGACAAGAAGCTTTTGGCCTGGCACGAGGGGGAAGTGGCGCCGGGGGCGGCCGAGGTCGTCCGGCGGTACCGCACCGATGTGTGGCTGACCGGGCATACCCACCGGGCCAGGCTGGTCCGCGACGGCTCGCTCCTCTGCCTCAATCCGGGGAGTCCGTCGCTCTCGAAGTTGCCCGGCGGCCGGCCGACCATCGGGGTGCTGGACGACCAAGGGGCGCGGGTGATCTACCTCGACACCGGGGAGATCATGGCCGACGCCGCCTGGACGTGGTGAGGTCAGCCGGCAAGCAGTCCGGTGAGCAGTTGCCAGCCGACGAACCACATGATGAGCGCGGAAGCCCGGTTCAGCCAGCGCCGGAGGCCCAGGTGGGGGTCGAGTGCTCCCAGGAGATGCCAGGCGGTCATGAGGCCCAGGAACCACAGCCACGAGACGGAAACGCAGGCGAGCGTGTAGGCGAGCCTCTCCGGGCCGGCGGGGAAGCGGAGGGCGGCGGTGCCCACCACGCCGACCCAGCTGAGCGTCGCCCGGAACCAGCTGAGTCTGAGGACGACGAGCGAGACGCCGCCGACCGCCGCGGCGATGAGGAGGGTGTCGCAGAGCGCCGCCGCGACGACTGCCGGGAGGGCGTTCACCCACCGGCGGTGGGCGGCTCCTTGGGAGAAGATGAAGGTGTTCTGGACGCCCATGGAAGGATCAAGCCGAAACAGAGGAGGAACCCCTGGAGCGCTGCCTGAAACATATGACCACCCCGCTGCGGTCGATTTCCACCGCGACGGGAAGACTCCTTCCGAGATGGGGTGGCGGCATGGCGACGGCTGACCGGGTGGAGGCGGCGCTCGCGACCTTTGCGCAGGGTTTCAATTGTTCTCAGGCCACGCTTTCGGCGCTCGCCCCAGAGGTGGGGCTGGACCCGGAAACGCACCACCAGGTGGCAGCCGAGTTCATACGGCGGTTCGTGGCCCGTCACGGCGCCCTGACCTGCCGGGAACTCTTGGGCTGCGACCCGAGCACGCCGGAGGGGCAGGCGACGATGAAGGCGAAGGATTTCCACAACACCGTCTGCCCGCGCTTCGTGAAGGCGGCGGTGGAGATCGCCGGCGAGGTGTTGGAGGCCGGGATGGCGGAACAGGGACCGTGTGCCTCGTCCACTGGTCTTGGCGCAGCGTCTGGATGAGAAAAAGGAAAGGCCGGAGCGGTTGCTCCGGCCTTTGCAAGCTTGCCGCGGGGAAGACTAGATAGCCCGCTTGACCTTACCGGCCTTGAGGCATTTGGTGCAGACGTAAGCCCGCTCAGGAGCGCCGTCTACGATGATGCGGACCTTCTGGAGATTGGGTTCCCAGGTCCGGTTGGTCTTGATGTTGGAGTGGCTCACCGAATGTCCGCTCAGCTTGCCCTTGCCGCAGACGCTGCACACCCTGGCCATGGGCGATACCTCCTTGCGCAATTACGTTGGTATTCTATCACGCCACTTGGCGGGGATGCAAGCAAAATATCCGATGAGCCGCACGGAGAGCATATACTGTGGTAGCGGCCTGTCAGAGAAGGATTTGGCCCGGACCTGCCGAAAACTACCACAGCTTTGCCATCTTCTCCGTGGGAGGGACCCGCTATGGCGCTCACTAAGGAGACCACCATCATCGAGGCACTGCAGGCGCACCCGCAAGCCCGCGAGGTTTTCGTGAGGCACGGGATGGGCTGCATCGGCTGCATGGGCGCGGCCATGGAATCCATCGAGAACGGCGCTCGGATGCATGGGGTCGATCCCGAAGCAGTGGTGCGGGACCTCCAGAAACTCCTCGAAGAGGGGAAATGACTCGCGGCGAACGGCAGGGTGACCGGGGAGGGTTTCACATGGGCAGGGAAATGACCAACGAACTGGGCCAGGTCAACATCTCCGACGAGGTGATCGGCATCATCGCCGGAGTGGCGGCCATGGAGTGCTACGGTCTGGTGGGCATGGCCAACCGCAACATCCAGGATGGCCTCTCCGAACTCCTCCGCCGGGAACAGCTGAACCGG
>JBLNBQ010000041.1:0-4960 GCA_050260095.1 Chitinophagales bacterium | reverse complement strand
CTAGGCGGGGTACCCGGGCGACTGGTCTTCCGTGGCCAGTCGCCCGGCCGGTCGCCTCCTGCGCTCGGCCCCGCAGCTTGCCTCGCCCTCCCTTGCCTGGCCGTAGCGTCGGCCGCATGTCGCGGCGCCGTCCCGGGGGCAAGGACTCCTCCTGGGTTGCGGAACCTTTCCCGCTGGACGCACTGGGCGACCCACGCGATTTCCTGCGGATTTTGTCAACGGCAACTGAATACCCCTGCCCAAGAGTGGCGAGAATGGGAATGAACTCTCTTGGGCGAGGGGGAAAAGGCGTTGACTCTGTGCAAACAGGTCGCGGTCACGGCGACCGTCATTCTGGTGCTGCTCGGCGTCCTCACGGCGGGGACTGCGGCGCAGGCCACCCAAAAAGTGCTGGCCGGGGAAGTGGTGGCGGTGGATGCGGCGGCGGGAAGCCTGCGGCTTGCCACGCCGGCCGGCGAGCGAGTGATCTGCCTGGCGCCTGGGGCCACGGTCTGGCGCGAGGGGCAGCCTGCCTCCCTGGTCGCGCTGCGTCCGGTGGCGAACGGGTTCTTCCACGAAGCGTTGGTCTGGCTGGACGACCAGGGCCGGGCGACGCGGGTCGACGGGTTCTACCCGGGCTTCGAGGCGAAGGTGATCGCGGTGACCGAGTCAACCATCACCCTTGCTCCTGCCGGGCAGGACGGGGACGGCTCGCCGGGTTCGGCTCGCCTCTCCGGCCCGACGAGTCTCAGGCTGACCCCCGGCTGCCGCGTGGGACGGGACGGAGAGTGGCTCTCACCGGCGATTCTCCAACAAGGCGACCAGGTCTATGTGGTCCTCAACCTCGACGGGGACGTAAAAAAAATCGCCGCCCCCCGGTGAATTGGGAGGGATACCCTGCGGCGAGCCGAATCTAGCTACAGGTACCACCGATCCTGCAGGTTAGCCGAGGCGCCATCAAGTGCGCCGGGCTTGAATACATTGCTGCGATGGCGCACGCGGCTCCCGCGCCGCATCCCCCATCGCCTACGATCTCGACCACCGCATAGCCTTCACACGCCTCCAGCACCTCCGGCCGCCTCTCTCGACGGCAGATGCTGGGGGTTGCGCACGCGGTGGACTTCCTGGACACGACCACGGAGTGCGTTCCTGTGACTGCCAACCCCGCACGAAGAGATAGAGCGTTTCCGCAGAAGATCCGGTACCAATCTGCGCCGGTGAGGCCACCGGCCAAGGCTTCTAGGTGAGGTGACGCGCTTGAGCATTGGGGACCTGGGTAAGAGGACACTGGTTGAACTTCGGGACATCGGCAAACGGATCGGGCTAACCGGCGTGACCAGGATGCACAAGGCGGAGTTGGTTGAGGCCATCGGCAAGGTGGTCTCGGAACACGCCGAGCGAAAACGGAACGGGCAGCCAAACGGTTATGGCGCTCCTTCCACCGCCACCGCCGCGGTTGCGCCGGCTCCTCCGCCACCCCCCGCCGCTTCACCGGCGCTCCCGCCTGCTCCACCTGTCGAGGCCCCAAGGGCCGTCTCCCCTGCTCCGGTTCCCACTGCCAACGCCGTACCCTCGCCAGTTCCGCCGCCGGCGCCCGCCGCGGCGCCTGCGCCGGCTCCCGTTTCGACACCGGCTCTTGGTCCTGCCGGGGCTCCTCCCGCGCCGCATGGGCGCGGCCGTCGGCCGGCGCCCAACGGCTTCCGGGGCCCGGCGCCCGCGCAGCCGGCCGGGCAACTGCAGCAGCGCCGCCGCGGGCGCCCGCCCAAAGCCGCCAGCCAGGCCGGGGCGCCGGCTCCCGCCGCGCCTCAGATCAGCGCGCCCGCCGACGGGCGCGACCGGCAGACTCCCGGGCGCCGCGGGCACGCGGGCCGGCCTTTCCCGGGTGTCGCGCCGGCGCCGCAGGCGGCTCCCGCGCCGGTCCAGGCGATGCCCCAGCCGGCTCCGGCGCCCGCCGCGCCAGCGCCCCAGGTAGCTCCGCCGTCTCTTTCGCCGGCGCCGGCGGCCTTCGCACCGGCGGCTGCCCCGGCGCCGCCGCCTCTCCCGGCCGACCAGGCGTTCATCGGCGGCATCCCCCGGCCGCTCGACTACACGATCGAGCCGCCCTACGTCAACGAAGCCGGACAGCAGCTTCCGGAGCGTTACGGCCAGGGAATCCTGGAAGTGCTCCCCGACGGCTACGGTTTTCTCCGGTCGGCCGACTACGTGCCAGGTCCGACCGACATCTACGTCTCGCCCTCGCAGATTCGCCGCTTCTACCTGCGGGACGGCGACTTGGTGCGCGGGCAGGTGAGGTTGCCCCGCGACAGCGAGCGGTATCCGGCCTTGCTGCGCGTCCTCTCCGTGAACGGCGTCGACCCCGACAACATGATCCGGCGCCCGAACTTCGACGACCTCACCCCGATCTATCCCGACCGCCGGCTGCACCTGGAGACGAACCCGAAAGAGGTGGCCAACCGCCTCATCGACATCATGGCGCCGCTCGGGAAAGGCCAGCGCGGGATGATCGTCTCGCCGCCGAAGGCCGGCAAGACGACGCTGCTCAAGAAGATCGCCAACGCCATCACCACCAACCACGAAGACGTGTACCTCATCGTGCTGCTCATCGACGAGCGGCCGGAAGAGGTCACCGACATGGAGAGGTCGGTTCACGGCGAGGTCGTCTCCTCCACCTTCGACCAACCGCCCGAGAACCACGTGAAAGTCGCCGACATGGTCCTGGAGCGGGCGAAGCGGCTGGCCGAGATGGGCAAGGACGTGGTGATCCTCCTCGATTCCATCACCCGCCTCGCCCGGGCCCACAACCTGGTGGTGGCCCCGAGCGGGCGCACGCTCTCCGGCGGCGTCGACCCGGCGGCCCTCCACCGTCCGAAGCGCTTCTTCGGCGCCGCGCGCAATTTCGAACAGGGCGGCAGCCTCACCATCCTGGCCACGGCCCTCATCGAGACGGGCAGCCGCATGGACGACGTCATCTTCGAGGAGTTCAAGGGGACCGGCAACTCGGAGATCCACCTCGACCGCAAGTTGGCCGAACGCCGCATCTTCCCGGCCATCGACATCTACAAGTCGGGCACCCGCAAGGAAGAGTTGCTGCTCGACGCCGAGGAGATGGAGATGGTCTTCTTCCTGCGGAAGGCGCTCGCGTCCTTGGGTCCCGCCGAGACCACGGAACTCCTCCTCGACCGCCTGACCAAGACGAAGAACAACCGGGAGCTGGCGCAGATCGTCACCAAGTCTCAGTATGCCGAGAACCTGCGCGCGGCGCGGACCGACGACCGGATGCGCTCCGAGCGCCAGCCGGTGGGCGCTCGGCGGGAGGACTCTGACTATTAGGGGAAGAATAGTTAGAGTCCCGGTTCTTGGGCAATCTGCCGGGGGAAGGAACCAGAAGGGGAGACCCGCGTGACCGGTTGGTCCGATTACTTTCGTCATCCTCTGGTCATCCTCACCTGTTCGCTGCTGACCGTGATCGCGTTGGCCGGTTTGGCTGGGCCGGAAGGGCGCAGTCAGCAGGCCTCGTCGCCGGCGGCGGGCGGACAGGCTGCCGCGGCGTTGCCGTTTTCGGCCGCACCGCTTACGCCTTCGGGCAACACCCTGCCGGTCACGCCGGTCGTGCGGCGGGCGCCCTCAGGCGAACTCTCGACCCGTCCGGCGGTCGCGGTGAACCCCGCCGACCCGAAACTGGTGCGCGCCGTTCAACTCCGGGTCAGCAAACACGTCGTGGGGGAGGGGGAAACCCTCTCCGCCATCGCCGTCCGCTACGGCACCGACCTCGAGACGCTTCAGGGTCTCAACCCGGGCCTCGACCCCGACCGCCTTCATCCGGGCCAGACCATGAAGGTCATGAACGGACGAGGGTCGGTCTACACGGTCAAGCCGGGCGACAGCCTGACTAGCATCTCGAAGCGCTTCTCCCTGGCGGTGGCGAAAATCCAGGCGGCCAACGGGCTGCTTTCCGACGAGATCAGCGCCGGGCAGGAGCTCATCCTGCCGGGCATCCGCCCGCGCCGGCGCGACGACGAACTAACCTCACGCGGCCTCAGCGCGCTCTATTTCGCTTGGCCCACCCGGGGTTGGATCACCTCGCGCTTCGGCCGCCGGTGGGGCCGGGTACACGAAGGGATCGACATCGCCGTTTACGTTGGGCACCGGGTGGTCGCCGCGGCCCCCGGCCGGGTCACGTTCGCCGGGTGGTACGCCGGCTATGGCCGCCTGGTCACCATCGACCACGGGCACGGCATCGTCACGCGGTACGCCCACAACTCGCGCCTTCTGGTCAAGCCGGGGCAATGGGTCGACCGCGGGGACCCAATCGCCCTGTCGGGAAACAGCGGCTCTTCCACCGGCCCCCACGTGCACTTCGAGGTGCGGGTCAACGGTCGGCCGCAGAACCCGCTGAACTGGCTCCGCCGTTCGTAACGGAAGGAGGAGGCGCGTGGCCTACCCTGCCCTGCTTTACGCCGATCCGGAGGGGCGCACCCTCGACGAGCCACAGCTGATCGCCACGGGCCGCTCGTGGGACCAGACTTACGCGCTCACGCCCGATGACCTCATCCCTCTCCCGGAAGGGGCCACCCTGTGCCAGTTGCCCGGTCGTCCGGCCGTCGGACAGGATCCCGCCACCGGTGAACTGCTCGAACTCTCCCTGGAAGAACCCGGCGGGGACGGCGCCGAGGCAGAGGGCAAGACTCCCGTCCCTGAGCTGTCGGCGGTCGCGGCGCTGTTGCCTCAAGGCTATACCCGCCTCCACCTGCCCGGATACGCCGAGCCCGGCGAGCCGGGCGACGGGACGGCCGGCCGCCGCCCGGTGCTGCCCTTCTTCGGCTATACGGCAGTCGCTTGGTACAAGGGCGCCTTCCACGTGGCGGCCCGGCGCACCGACTCCCCGGAGGCGGTGGACCGCTGGAACCCCGTGCATTTCAACCGACGAGCGCTCCCCGCGCTCATCGGGGCCATGGAGGAGGAGTTCCCCGGGAACCGCCTC
>JBLNBQ010000040.1:0-12549 GCA_050260095.1 Chitinophagales bacterium | reverse complement strand
TGGTGACGGACGACCAGGGACGCCCGCTCCGGACCAACCAGGCCTTCGTCGACCTGATGGGCCGGATGGACCCGTATGCGGCGGCGGACAACCCGCACGCTGAAGGCCGCCACATTCCCCTGTTCCACGAAGACGGCCGACCCTTCGCCCCGGAAGAACTGCCGGTCTGGAGGGCGCTCCGGGGGGAGACGGTCGAGAACGAACTGATCGTAGCCAAACAGGGGGATCAACAGCTCTACTACCTGTGCAACTGGGCGCCGCTCAAAGACCCGGGCAGGGGCACGATCACCGGCACGGTGGCTTTACTGCGCGACGTGTCGGGGATTAAGCGGCTCGAGCGGCTCAAGGACGAGTTCATCTCCACCGTCTCCCACGAACTGCGCACCCCGCTCGCGGTGATCAAGGGCTACGCGGAACTGGCGCTCCTGGGGCCGCGCCTGGAGGAACCCGCCCGGCAGAACGAGGTGGTGGAGCCGGCGCTCCGCAAGATCATCGGCGAGGTCGAAGCGATGAGCGGACTGATCCACCAGATGCTCCAGATCGCCCGCCTGGAGTCTGACCGGATGGTTCTCAACCTCATCGAGATCGACCTCGTGGACCTGATTGCCACCGAACTGGGCGCGCTCACTGTGGCGCAAGCCTGCGGGCGGGTGCAACTGGACCTTCCGGAAGCCGGGGAAGCGATGCGGGGTCTTCTGGACCGCAGCGCCATGCGGCAGATCCTGACCAACCTGGTCTCCAACGCGGTCAAGTACTCTCCTAAGGACGCGCCGGTCGTGGTGAGACTCCGCCGCGCCGGGGGCGAGGCGCTGCTTTCCGTGACCGATTGCGGCACGGGCATCCCCGAAGATGAACTGCCACTGGTCTTCGAACGGTTCTACCGTTCGGAGAACGCCCTCAAGACTGGCGTTCCCGGCTTAGGGCTGGGTCTTCACATCACGTCGCGCCTCGTCACGATGCTGGGCGGGCGCATCTCCGTGGAAAGCCGGCAGGGGAAGGGCAGCACCTTCACGGTGGCCCTTCCCCTGCTCACTGCCTTTTCGGCGCAACCGGGCGCGACTCCGCTGCCTCCGGCCTAGAAACTGTACCGGACCTTGGCCTCGACCGTGCCGCGGCCGAGGGGGCTCAGGGCGGCGGCCTGCTCGACCCCGAAGGGCCAGGCCAGACGGACCGAGGCGTCGAAGGCGTCACCGATGATCCGGGAGCAGGAGACGACCGCCGTCCTCGGGGTTCCCGGCGCGGTCTCCGCCATGGCGCTGAGCGAGAGGGAAGTCACCTCATCGGGAGAGTAGGTCACGGCGCCCGACCACCGGGGTTGCTCCGAGGCGGCGCCTGCCGCCGGGCCAGCCGCGTATTCCAGTCGGGTGACCACCTTCCCGCCGAAGCTGTAGTCGAGGCCGGCGGCGCCGGTCCACTTTTCGCCGTCTCCCGACGCAGAGACCAGGCGGGCGGCCGTGGCGTGCCACCCAACCCCCAAGTCCCCCTGGGCCTCGGCGAAGGCGAGGCTGCGGCCCGACAAAGCGTCGTATCCCAGTCCCAAGCTGAGGTCGGTCTTCCCCACGTGCGCCCCCGCCTTGAGACCGCCCGACAGGCCGCCGGTCCCGGCCCCGCCGCTTCCGCCCCGGCTGGCCAGCGCCGCCGAACCGTCGACGTAGGCGGCCGCCGCCGCCACGTACCCCAAGGCGCCCAGCGAACGGCGCACCAGCAGCCCATCGGCCCCTTGGCGGGGGCCGTCGGGGTCGACCGCGTTCGGCGGATTGAAGTAGTCGACCGGGGCGAAAGCGGTGCCGTTCCCCCAGGCGATCCGCTGCCGGCCGAGGGTGGCCTGCGTCGGGCCGGCCATCAGGCGCAGGTAGAGACGGTCGACCTTCAGCGGGGGTGGGGCGGGGACGGTCGCCGTTTCGCCGCCGCCCGCCGGGTTGGTTCCCGTCGCGTTGAGGTCGAACTCGCCGCGGGCCGACAAACCGTCGTGTTCCGGCCAATTCACCTTGAGGCGCAGGTGGCTCAGGAGTTGTCCGGCGAATCCGGCGTCTTTGACCTGGCCGAGCAGGGTCTCCTCGAGGTAGCCCCCCAGGGAAGGGCCGTCTTCGGCGGCGAGCGCCGGCCGGGCCCCGAGGAGCGCGAGCACCCCGGCGGTCAGAAGCAGCGCCGCCAGAAGCCGCCTGTCTCTCATCATCGAGCGCACCTCCGTTCCCGTGCATCAACCGGAACTCGGCTCACCGCCGCAGGGCCTCCCGGCTGAAGGTCTCCGGCGGGATCGTCACCCCAAACTCAAGACTGTCGACGGTCATCCGGGTCCGGGAACCCTTCTTGAGCATGTTCTCCATGACCACTTCGGTGGCGAACCACCGGTCGCCGAACCGCTTGATGTTCCCCGCCGTCACCACTTTGAGCAGTTTGCCGCTCTGGGCGTACAGTTCCGCCTTGACCGGGACGAACTCCGTCTTGGTGATCCACTGCTTGCGCTTGGCATAGGCCACCTCGGCGCCGGGTCTGGCGACGAGTTCCAGGACGTACGTGTCGCGGTCGTCCACCTTCTCCTCGCCGACCAGTTTGACCTGGTAGAGCGTGGTGAGCTTCTGGCTCTCCAGCGCGTCCTCGTAGGAGAAGTCGCTGCCCATCATGCCTTGGCGGAGCAGGTGGCCGGAGATCTTCACCACGTCCTCGGCGTCGGGGAAGAACATCCAGAGTTCGCCGTTCAGCTTCAGATACTTGGTGCCGCGGTCCCGGGCGTTGGTGAACTCGATCATGGCCCGGTCGCCGTCGATGTAGCCGGCGTAGGTCTTGGTGACGTCCCTGCCGCCTGAGGTGATGGTCATGGATGCCTTGATGCGGGCCGACTTCAGATAATCGTTGTCGTCGACGCGCTTTAGGATCTCTTCGGGAGTGATGGCGGACGCGGGCAGGGCGAAAGCCAGGGCAGTCGCGAAAACGATCACAGCGGCCGCAAGGATGGGGAGACGAGTGCGGAGCATGAGCGACACCTCCTCAAAGGTCAGGCCAGCAGCGCGACGCTGGGCCTAAGTTTTTGCGCCCGCCGGGCGGGGGACCGGCGAGCGCCGTGAATTCTCCCGCCTCCACCGTGAGGTCGATGCCCCGGAGCGCGGGGACGAAGAGTTTGCCTTGCGGGTAGTCCTTGCGCACGCCTTCGCAGACCAGCACCGGTTCGGCCTGGGCGGGGGAAAGGGCGTTCGTCATGTTCAGCCCTCCTTCTTACTTGTCTGTCCTGGCGGCCCGGGCCGCCTTCTCCTGATACCAGTGGTCGGCCAGTTCGGGGAGGTGTTCGAGCAGGAAACCGTAGAAGCCGGCGAACTCCTCGAGCCGGGCCTTGACCTCCGGCCTTCCGGGCCCCAAGCGGGCCGCCCCGTCCTGGAGGAGTTCCAGGAAGGCGGCAAGCATCTGCGTCTCACGCTCCAGCCACTTGTCGACGGCCTTCGTCGTGAGGCGGAAGTGGACCTTGCGTTCCCCGGGGACGAAGACCCGCTCGATCAGGGCGGCCTGCTCCAGGAACCGGGTGTTCAAACTCACCGAGGCCTTGCTGAGCTTGAGTTCCTGCGCCAGTTCGTCGATGGACCAGGCGCCGGGGGTGTACATCAGCAGGCTGAAGATCAGGGCGGCAGCCCGAGGGGTCCCCTCCGCGACGAGCAGGCGGGTCAAGCGTTCTACCAGGTCGGCAGTGTTGTTGTCCACGTGCGAACCCCCTCCGTGTACGTTGTGCGTCCCCTCGGGGAAGCCCTTCTGGGAACGCGCGCCGTCTTTCTGCCATCAGGATATTACGCCTCGTTTGTTTAGTCAACGCTAAACAAACTGAACAGACTGTCCACCTCCGGCCTGGGAGCGGAGGCCCGGTTTGGTATCGCCCGTTCCGGCCCGCCCATATGATGCGGATAGCTGGAGCGGGGAGGTCGGTCTTGATGCACTTTTTTCGTCACCGGCGCGTCCTCTTGACTGGCGGAGCGGGCAGCATCGGGGGGCGGCTCGCCGCCGCGCTGCTGGAACGCGGAGCGACCGTGCTGGTCCTCGATGATCTTAGCAGCGGCCGGCGGGAGCACGTCCCCGAGGGGTGCGCCTTCACGCGGGGGGACATCGCCGACGCCGAACTGGTTGCCCACCTTTTCCAGGCGTTTCATCCCGAGATCATCTTCCATTTGGCCGCGCACTTCGCTCACGCCAACTCCCTGGACCACCCCGTCCGGGATCTCGAGACCAACGCGCTGGGGACGCTGGTCCTGCTCGAACAGGCTGCCCGGCACGGGGTGGAGCGCTTCGTCTACGCCTCCTCCTCGTGTGTCCTGGCGCCGGCGAACGGGCCGTTGGCCGAGGATGCTCTGCCGGGCGGCTTCGAAACCCCCTACGCCATCAGCAAGTACGTGGGGGAGGAGTACTGCCGGTTCTACGCCCACGCCCGGGCCGTTCCGGTCACGATCTTGCGCTACTTCAATTCCTACGGGCCAGGCGACCTCCCCGGACCCTACCGGAGCGTGGTGCCGAACTTCTTCCGGGCGGCGCTGGCCGGGGAACCGTTGACGATCACCGGCACCGGCCAGGAGACCCGCGACTTCACCTACGTCGATGACCTCTGCCGGGGGACGCTCATGGCGGCCGAGGGCGCCCGGGGGACCTTCGAACTCTTCCACCTGGGCTCCGGGGAGGCGGTGACCATAAACCGCTTGGCCCAGCTCATCAACGAACTGACCGGGAATCCGGCGGGCGTGACCTGCCTGCCGCGCCGCCCCTGGGACCATACGGGGGACCGGCGGGCCGATATCTCACGGGCCGAGGCGCAGCTGGGATACCGCCCCCAGGTGGGGCTCAGGGAGGGGCTGGCCCGGACTCTGGCCTGGTTCCGAGGGCAGGAATCGGCGCTCAGTGCCTCGAAGTGAAGCCCCGCCGGACTTCCAGAGTCCGGCGAAGGAGTGACCGCGCACGCCCGGGGAGATGGAATTTCCGCACTGGCGGCGAAACCTGGTCATGTTGGCGGTGGGCTGCTTCGTGGCTCAGACCGCCTTCTCGATCGTCGTCGCCTTCCTGCCTCAGTACCTGATTGCGCTCGGGCTCAAGGAGAACCAGGGCTTCTGGTCGGGGGCCGCCATCTCCGTCTCCTCGCTGACCTATGCGCTGGTCGCCCCGCTCTGGGGTTCGCTGGCCGACCGCGTCGGCAAGCGGGCGATGCTGGTCCGCTCCGGGGTGGGGATCGCCATCTGTTACGCGCTCACCGGGCTTGCGCACAGTCACGTGCAGGTCTTCCTGTTCCGCGCGCTCATGGGCCTGGTCTCCGGCTACATCCCGTCCGCCACGATCCTCACTGCCACCAACACTCCCGAAGAACACCTCGCTTCCTCGCTCGGCGTCCTGCAGACGGCGGTCTCCATCGGGACGATCGCCGGTCCGTTCGTGGGCGGGGCGGTGGCGGAGTGGGTCGGCTACCGGGGCGTCTTTCTGGTGGCGGCGGTCCTCATCTTCGGCGCGACGGTGGTTCCGGTCGCCCTGGTCCGGGAGCGGGTGAGCAGGGCCAAGGCGGCGGCCGGAGTCGGCACCGGACTCCGCTCAGCCTGGACCGACCCGGCCCTGCGCCGGCTGTTCGCCGCGCACTTCCTCGCCCAGGCGGCGCTGCAGATCGTCCAGCCCACGCTGCCGCTCTGGATCGGCCGGCTGGTCCACCAGCGGGTAGCGCTGATCACGGGGCTCATATACTCCCTCATGGGCATTTCCATGGCGCTCGGGGCGGCGCTGGCCGGGCGGCGGGCCAACCGGTGGGGCGGCGAAGTCCTCTTCCGGTCCGCGTTCGGACTGGCGGCGGCGCTCTTCGTGCTGCAGGGCCTCGCCCGCACCGTCTGGACGCTGGCCGGCTTCCGCTTCCTCGCCGGCTTCGCGGTGGCGGGCATCACGGTCGCCGGGAACCTGCTCGTCGCCCGGGCCGCCTCGCCGGAGGGCCGGGGCATGGCTTTCAGCGTGCTCAACGCTGTGATCGGGGTAGGCGGCGTGGCCGGTCCGGTGCTCGGGGGCGTGCTGGGCGACCGCCTCGGCCTGGCCAGCCCCTTCTTCGGCGGGGCGCTGCTCTATGCGCTCGCGGCGGTGGGCCTGGCGAGTCCGCTGCCTTGGCCGCGCCGGGAGATCTCCCGGGCCGGTTAGGCTATAAGGAGGAAGGTGACCTCATGGAAGAAGTGCGCATCCTGTCCGCCACGGCCATCCTGGGCTACGGTTTTCCCATGGCTTCCTTCGCGACCGGTCTCTCCTTCGAGCCTCACCTGATCGCGGTGGACGCCGGGTCGACCGACCCTGGACCCTACTACCTGGGGGCAGGCGTCTCGTTCACCGACCGCCGGGCGGTGAAGCGCGACCTGGTGGCGATGCTCCGGGCCGGCGTGGAACGGGGGATTCCCGTCGTCATCGGTTCGGCCGGCGGTTCGGGCGCCCGGCCTCACCTGGAGTGGAACCGGCGTATCATCGAGGAGATCGCCGCCGAGGAGGGGCTTCACTTCCGGATGGCGGTCGTCCCGGCGGACATCGACCGGGAGTGGCTCCTGGAAAGGCTCCGGGCGGGGCGGGTGCAGCCGTGCGGGCCCTCCGGCGAACTGACGGAAGAGGCCGTGCGGCAGAGCACGCACCTGGTGGCCCAGATGGGCGTCGAGCCGTTCCTGGCCGCGCTCGATCAGGGGGCGCAGGTGATCCTCGCCGGGCGCGCCTATGATCCCGCCTGTTTCGCCGCCACCGCGATCCGCGACGGGTACGACTGGGGGCTGGCGCTGCACCTTGGGAAGATCCTCGAGTGCGCGGCCATCGCCTCCACGCCCGGCTCCGGCTCCGACTGCATGTTCGGGTGGCTCAGGCGCGACCACTTCCTCATCGAACCGACCAACCCGACCCGCCGCTGCACCACCACCTCCGTGGCGGCCCACACGCTCTACGAGAAGTCGGACCCGTACCGGCTGCCGGGGCCGGGCGGCCTCATCGACCTCACCGCCTGCCGCTTCACGCAGGTCACCGAGCGCCAGGTCAAGGTGGAGGGGAGCCGTTTCGTGCGGCCCGACCGGTATCGCCTCAAGATCGAAGGGGCCCGGCGAACCGGCTATCGCACGGTCTCCCTGGCGGGGGCGCGCGACCCGGTCTTCCTCCGGAAACTGGACGACATCCTCGCCGGGGTCAGGGCCCGCGTGGCCGACAACTTCGCCAGCCTGCCGACGGAGAGCTACTCCCTGCTCTTCCGGGTTTACGGCAAGGACGGGGTCATGGCCGAACTGGAGCCCCACCCCGAAATCCGCGCCCACGAGGTGGGCCTGGTGATCGAAGCGGTGGCCGAATCACAGGATCTGGCCGATACCATCTGCGCGTTCGCCCGCTCCACCATGCTGCACTACGGGTACGAGGGGCGCATCTCGACCGCCGGCAACCTCGCCTTCCCGTACTCTCCCTCCGACTTCCACGCCGGCGAGGTCTACGAGTTCTCGGTCTACCATCTGGTGGAGGCCGAAGATCCGGCCGGCCTGTTCCCGGTAGAGCTGGTGGAGCTGTGAAGGAGGGCGCCGCCGTGGGAAACACCGTCAAGCTGACCGAGGTCGCGGAAGTGATCCGCAGCAAGAACTCCGGGCCCTACGAACTGACCCTGGACATCATCTTCAAGGACTGGGAGACGTACCGGCGGGTCAAGCAGCTCGGCGTCATCGACCGGGATCTCATCGCCAGGCTCTATCGCGTCACCCCCGATCAGGTGCTCTCAGTGATCGCCTTCGATCCGGCCAAGGCGATGAAGGCCACCATCGTTCGGCCGCGCGCCTCCGGGGCCGTCGGGGAGACCGACGTGTACGGGGCGCAGCAGCATGCCCCGCTGCTCGACCTGGAACTTCCACTCTAGCCGATCAGCCAAGCCTCTCACGACCGTCGGCGTCGGCCCGTGAACGGAGACGTCTCACGGGCCTTCGCTTCGAATGCCCGGCCCGCACCCGGCCCGGGGTGCACCTGTGGTTGTGCGGTTGGCAAAAGAGGAAATTCTCTCCCCATCCAGAATTGTTGCAAAGAACTGATTGTATCCAATATCCGATATCCGGGCTTGGACGGGTGACTGGGCGGGAGGGGAACCGGTGGAAGCGACGCCCACCTTCAAGTTGGAGACGTACCGCACCTTGCAGGCGCTTGTCTACCAGACGCTCCGCGAGGCCATCCTCGAGGGGCGGCTCGCCCCCGGCCAGAAGCTCGTCGCCGGCACGCTCGCCAAGGAGTTGGGGGTTAGCCGGATGCCCGTCCGCGAGGCTCTCTCGCGCCTGCAGCAGGACGGGCTGGTCACCGCAGTCCCGCACAAAGAGGTCGTGGTCGCCGATTTCTCCGAGCGCGACGTGGGCGAGATCTACAACATCCGGTCGGTGCTCGAGGCCTACGCGGCCCGGCTCTTCGCCTTGGGCGCCACGCCGGAGCAGCTCACGGCGCTCAAGGCGCTCCTTGCCGACCAGGAGGCGGCCGTCGCCCAGGGGGACCGCGACCGCTTCCGGGTGAAGGACAACGAGTTTCACCACCTGCTCTTCGCCACCTGCGACAACCGTCAACTGGCGCAGTTGCTCACCACCCTCTGGGACCAGTGCCTTTACTACCGGAGCCTGGCTGCGACCCTCTGCCGCGACCTGCACCGGTCCCTCGAACACCACCGCCAGATCGTGGCGGCGCTCGAGCGCCAGGACCCGGAGGCGGCGGAGCAGTGGGTCCACACGCACACTCAGGTGGCCCGGGATACGCTCCTGGATCACCTGCGGGCCAGAACAAAGAACAAGGAGGCTTGACTGATGCGGGAAAACCGGGTGAAGCGAATCCTCAAGGAGGGCGGCACGGTCATCGGGACGATGATCTCCGAGGTGCGGGGGCCGGGCGTCATGAAGATGCTGGCGACCGCCGGGTTCGACTACGTGTACATCGACATGGAGCACTCCACCTACTCCATGGAGACGGTCGGCGACATGATCCTCTCCGCTCACGGCACGCCGCTCATGACCTTCGTGCGCGTTCCCGGGTACGAGAACCGCTGCTCGCTGTCGCGGCCGCTCGACGCCGGCGCCGACGGGCTCCTCTGCCCGCAGACGGAATCGGTGGAGCAGGTCGAGTTCATCATCCGCGAGACCAAGTACTACCCGATGGGCCAGCGCGGCGCCGCGTTGCGGCGGGGACACTCGGCCTTCGCCAACGTGAAGTTCGGCGAATACGCCGGGCACGCCAACGCCGAGACGATGGTCATCCTGCAGATCGAGTCGGAGCAGGGCGTCCGGGACATCGAGAAGCTCATGGCCATCGACGGGGTCGACGCCGCCTTCATCGGCCCGGCCGACCTCTCCCAGTCCTACGGCATCCCGGGCCAGGCGAAGGACCCGCGCATCGTCGACGCCATCCACCAGGTCCTCGAGGGCTGCAAGAAGCACGGCAAGGCCTGCGGCATCCACCTCTACAACCTCGACGACGTCAAGTACTGGTCGGAGCAGGGCATGCGCCTTCTCTGCTACAACAACGACATCGCGATGATCACCGACACGGGCAGCAAGAACGTGGCCGACATCAAGGCCATCGTCGGGAAGTAGCGGCTCGCGGCGGGCCAACAGTTTCCGCGAACAGAGCTGTACGGAGGGAGCGCAGACATGAAGAAGGTCCTGATCTGCCAGCCGATCCACGAAACCGGCGTCAAGGTGCTCGAGGGGTTTGACGTCAAGGTCGCCCCTGACCCGTCGGAGGCCACGGTCATCGCCAACCTGGCCGGCGTCGAGGGCGTCGTCGTGCGCACCGCGCCGTTCACCCGGGCCATCATGGAGGCCGCGCCCGACCTCAAGGTGATCGCCCGGCACGGGGTGGGCGTCGACAACATCGACATCCCGGCCGCCACGGAACTGGGGATTCTGGTCTGCAACACGCCGAACGCCAACGCGCTCTCGGTCGCCGAGCACGTCATCGTGGCCATGGGCGCGCTCGCCAAGCGGGTGCTCACGATGGACCGGGGCACCCGGAAGAACAACTGGGAGATCCGGAACGAGTACAAGGCCTTCGACCTGCAGGGCAAGACGCTGGGGCTCGTGGGCCTCGGGCGGATCGGTTCGCTCGTGGCGAAGAAGGCCATGGCGGCGTTCGACATGAACGTGGTGGGGTATGACCCGTACCTGACGCCGGACAAGGCCGCTACGCTCGGGATTCGCCTCGCGGCCTCGGTCGACGAGGTGCTGGCGGCGGCCGACGTCGTCTCCCTGCACACCCCGCTGACGGCCGAGACCCGCGGCCTTTTGAACAAGGAGCGCCTGGGGCGGATGAAACCCGGCGCCTATCTCATCAACTTCTCCCGGGGCGAGGTGGTGGTCGAGGCCGACCTGGTGGAGGCCCTCACCAACGGGACCCTGGCGGGGGCGGCGCTCGACGTGTACGATCCCGAGCCGCCGCAGGCGGAGAACCCGCTCTTCGCCCTCGACAACGTGCTGCTCTCGCCGCACTCCGCGGCCCTCACCAAGGAATGCGTGCAGCGCATGGCGACCGGCGCGGCCGAGGCGGTCCGCGACGTGCTGAACGGAGTGACGCCGGAGTTCATCGTCAACAAGGGCGTGAAGCCGCGGGCGGACCTCAGGCCGCGCGCCTGACCGGCGCTGCCCGCAGGAAGGGGGAGTCCCGTGCGCCAGCGATTCCTCGTCCCGTGCGGCCGCCGCGAGGCCGAGCTGCTGGTCCCCGCCGGGGTGCCGGTGGAGTTGGTCCGGTCGCACGAGTTGCCGCCGGTCCCCTGCGTCGCAGAGGCCATCCGGGACGCGCTCGCCCATCCCATCGGCTCGCCGCGGCTTTCGGAGCTGGTCCGGCCCGGGCAGAAGGTGGCCATCATCGTCACCGACATCACCCGCAAGCTCCCGGAGGAGGAGATCCTGCCGGCGCTCCTGGAGGAGCTGGGCCGGGCCGGGATTCCCGACCGGGACGTCGTGGTGGTGGTGGCGACCGGGACGCACCGGCCCAACACCGGGGAGGAGCTGGTGGAGAAGTTCGGCCGAGCGATGGTGGAGCGGTTCCGGTTCGTCAACCACCGGGCCTTCGACCAGGCGACCTTGAAGCATCTGGGCCGCTCGCAGAGCGGCATCCCCCTGGTGACCAACCGGGAGGTGGCCGAGGCGGACGTCCGGATCTCCACGGGCGTCATCGAGACGCACCTCTTCGCCGGGTACTCGGGCGGCGTCAAGTCGGTCGCTGTCGGGGTGGCGGGCGCCGAGACCATCGCGGCCACCCACAACTTCGGCATGCTGAAGGAGACCCGCCTGGGAGTCACCGAGGGGAACCGGTTCCGCGACTTCCTCACCGAAGCGACCGACGCGGTCGGGCTGGACTTCATCGTGAACGTCGTCCAGACCGGGCACAAGGAGGTCGTGCAGGTGGTGGCCGGGCATCCGGTCGAGGCTTGGAAGGTTGGGGTGGGCACGGCCCGGGCGATGTACGAGGTGCCGATGGAGGCGCCGGCCGACATCGTGGTGGCGGGCGCCCTTTACCCCAAGAGCCGCGATCTCTACCAGGCCAGCCGGGCCGTCAACACCTCGGTCTTCGGCCCGCGGCCCGTCGTGAAGCAGGGCGGCGTCCTGCTCGTGCCGGCGCCCTGCGAGGACGGGTTCGGCCACCCGGGGTACGTCGAATGGATGGCCCGGGCCGGCAGCCCTGAGGAGATAATCCGGCAGGCCGAGGAGGAGGGCTTCGCGCCGGGCGACCAGAAGGCGCTCATCCTGGCCTGGGTGCTCCGGCGGGCCCGGTTGGTCATCACCGACTGCGCCATCCCCGCGGCCGACCTGCGGCGCATCCACCTGGAGGCCGCCCCCACGCTGCAGGAAGCCTTCGACCGGGAGTTGGCCGCCTGTCCCGGGGCCCGGGTGGCGGTCATCCCGGACGCGCTGCTCACCTTGCCGGTCCTGTCCCATTCTTGAGAAGGGAGGTCCCCACGACGCATGGCGACTAAGGTCGGTGGATTCATCCTGCTGTTGCTCGGACTAGGCACCACGTACCTGGGGCTCCAGTACGGGTTCGGCGGCCTCCACGCACCCGGCCCCGGTTTCTTCCCGGTCATCGTCGGCGCGTTCCTGGCCATCCTCGCCTGCATCTACCTGCTCCAGGAGTTCCGGGGCGGAGGCACTGCGGTGTCGGCCCAATGGGTCCGTCCGCTGGCGGTCATCGTCCTGTCCTTCGTGTACGTCGCGCTCCTTGAGAAACTGGGGTTCTTGATCGACACCGTCCTCATGCTCCTGGTCTTCGTCGGGGTCATCGAACGCCAGCGGCTGCGCCGGACGCTGGGCGTGGCGCTGCTCGGCACCGCCGGCATGTACGTGGTCTTCGCCCTGTGGCTCAGGGTGCCGCTGCCCAAGGGACCACTGCCCTTCTAGGCGGAGAGGAGGAAACGACGGATGCTGCAATCGCTCGCCGGTTTGATGAACGGTTTCCACTTGGCGCTCTCCTGGGAGAACCTGCTCTTCGCCCTGATCGGCGCAGTGCTCGGCACGGCGGTGGGCGTGCTCCCCGGCCTCGGCCCCGCCGCGACCATCGCCCTGCTCCTGCCGCTCTCCTACGCCCTGGGCA
>JBLNBQ010000039.1:0-9613 GCA_050260095.1 Chitinophagales bacterium | reverse complement strand
AGGTCGTGAATCATGTCCTCGTTGACCAGGTAGACTCCGCCCTCGAGAGGCCTCACCAAGCCGCCCCGCCCCACGACGGCCGAGAACCGGCTCAAAGTCTCGCCCCAGGCCTCGAGGCATCTCAAGATCTCGTCGCGCCGGAAGGCGAACTGCTCCTGGATGTGCTTGTAGCGGGAGAGTTCGCTGGCCGCGTGGGTCAGGTTCGCCGACCGCACGCACTCCTCGCTCTGGTACACGGCGATCTTCGTCGAGATGGAACCGGGGTTGACCACCAGTATGCGGTGCTGTTCCAGAGCCTTCCCCCCTTCCTCCGCCTCGACCTAGGCCAGCAACGCCCCGCCCGAGGCCAGAACCACCCCGAGCGCGATCGCCAGCAGTTTCGTCTCGTGCTCCTCCGCCCGGGAGGTGGTGATGATCGGGACGCGGGCGCCGGTTATGATCCCGGCAACCTGTGCCTGCCCGAAGAAGAGCAGGGCCTTATACGCGACGTTTCCCGCCTCGATGTCGGGCACCATGAGGATGTCCGCCGCGCCAGCCACCGGCCCCGAGACGCCCTTCCGGGCCGCCGCCTCGGGGAAAACGGCGTTGTCGAGCCCGAACGGGCCGTCGACCACCCCGCCGGTGATCTGCCCGCGGCGGTTCATGGCGGCAAGACAGGCAGCATCGAGCGTGGCGGGCATGTCGGGGTTCACCTGCTCCAGCGCGGCCAGGGCCGCGACCTTCGGTTCGGCGACCCCGAGCGCCCGGGCCACTTCGATGGCGTTGCGCACGATGTCGGCCTTCTGGGCCAGGCCGGGCGCGATGTTCACCCCCGCATCGGTCAGGAAGAGGAGGCGCGGGAAGTCGGGCAAGGCGAAGATCCCGACGTGGGAGAGGAGGCGCCCGGTGCGCAGGCCTCGCTCACGGTCGAGCACCGCCCGGAGCAAGTCTGCCGTGGGCACCGACCCCTTCATGAGCAGCGTGGCCCGGCCGGCCACCACCTCGCCCACCGCGGCGCGGGCGGCGGCCTCGGCGCCGGCCGTCGCTTCGACCAGCACGTCGTCGCCATAGGCGTACCCGGCCTGCGCGGCGACGGCCTCCAGGCGCTCCAGATCGCCGCAGAGGGTGACCTCGACCATCCCCTGCGCCTTGGCTTCCGCCAGCGCCAAGAGCGCCTCCTCGCTTGCGGCGCCCGCCACCGCGACCCGTTGCGGGCCCCGCGCGGCGGCCAAATCCCTGAGTTTATCCAAGCGCATGTTCAAACCCCCCGGCCGGGCGCCCAACCCGGCCTCCTAACCAGAAAGAGCCTGCCCGTCGCAGACTCTTTCTTCCGACCGCGGGCTTCTGGCGTTATCGCACCACTGGTTCGGCCTTCAAGGCCTCCCGCCGCGACAGGTTGATCCGGCCCCGGTTGTCGATCTCGATGACCTTGACGGTGATCTCATCCCCGACCTTCACCACGTCCTCGACCTTGTTCACCCGCTTGTCGTCGAGGTGGCCGATGCGCACCAGGCCCTCTTTCCCCGGCGCGATCTCAACGAACGCGCCGAAGTCCATGATCCGGGTCACCCGGCCCTGGTACACCTCGCCGACCTGCACTTCCCGGGTGAGCGCCTCGATGATGCGCATGGCCCTCCGCGCCGCCTCCTGGTCAGGGGAGGCGATGAAGATGGACCCGTCGTCTTCCACGTCGATCTCGACGCCGCACTCGGCGATGATCTTCCGGATGGTCTTCCCGCCGGAGCCGATGACGTCGCGGATCTTCTCCGGATCGACGCTCATGGTAAGTATACGAGGCGCGTAGGGCGACATTTCCGCCCGCGGCCCGGGGATGACCTCCAGCATGCGCTGCAGGATGTAGAGCCGGGCCTCGCGCGCCTGCGCCAGGGCGGTGCGGAGAATCTCGCGGCTGACGCCGCGGATCTTGATGTCCATCTGCAGGGCGGTGACGCCGTCGCGGGTGCCGGCCACCTTGAAGTCCATGTCGCCCAGGTGGTCTTCGATGCCCTGGATGTCGGTGAGCACGGTGAACTGGTCGCCATACTTCACGAGGCCCATCGCGATCCCAGCCACCGGCTTCTTGATGGGCACGCCGGCATCAAGCAGCGCGAGCGTGGAACCGCAGACCGACGCCTGAGAGGTCGAACCGTTGGACGCCAGCACCTCCGAGACGAGCCGGATCGTGTACGGGAACTCATCCTCGCTCGGCAGCACCGGCACCAGCGCCCGCTCGGCCAAGGCCCCGTGGCCGATCTCCCGGCGGCCCGGGCCGCGCATCGGGCGGACTTCACCCACGGAGTAAGCCGGGAAGTTGTAGTGGTGCATGTACCGTTTCTGTTCCTCGATGCCGAGACCGTCGAGCAGCTGCACATCGGAATGCATGCCGAGCGTGCAAGAGGTGAGCACCTGGGTCTGTCCCCGCTGGAACAGGCCGGAGCCGTGCACCCGCGGCAGCAGCCCCGTCCGGATGGAGAGCGGCCGGATCTCGTCGAGCTTCCGCCCGTCGGGCCGCCGGTGCTCCTCCGTGATCAGGCGCCGGACCTCCTCCTTGAGAATCTTGTCGAGCACGATGCCGATGGCCTTCTGGTTGGCGCCGAACTCGTCCCCGAGCGTCTCCTGGAAGTGCGCGACGGTGGCCTTGCGCACCTCGTCGATGCGGGCCTCCCGTTCCAGCTTGTCATCGGTCTGGATGGCGGCGACCATCTTCTCGCGGGCGAAGCTCTGGACCTGCTCGGCCAGGTCGGCCGGGACATCGTACAGGGTGACCTCGACCTTGGGGCGCCCGATCTCCGCCTGCATCCGCTCCTGGAGCGCGACGATCTCCTTGATGGACTCGTGGGCGGTCATGATCGCCTCGAGCATCGTCTCTTCCGGCACCTCGTTGGCGCCAGCCTCGACCATCAGGATCGCGTCCTTGGTGCCCGCCACCACCAGGTTGAGATCGCTCTTCTCCAGATCGTTGTTGGACGGGTTGACGACCAGCTTGCCGTCGAACATCCCCATCCGCACCGCGCCCACGGGGCCGGCGAACGGGATATCGGAGATGGTGAGCGCCGCCGAGGCGCCGATCACTGCGGAGATGTCGGCCGGGTTATCCTGGTCGACGGAGAGGACGGTCGCGACCACCTGCACGTCATTGCGGAACCCCTCGGGGAAGAGCGGCCTGAGCGGCCGGTCGATCATCCGGGCCGTCAGGATCGCGATCTCAGAGGGACGCCCTTCCCGCTTGATGAAGCCGCCAGGGATCTTGCCGACGGCGTACAGGCGTTCTTCGTAGTCGCAGAGCAGGGGGAAGAAGTCGATGCCTTCGCGGGGGGACTTCGCCATCGTCGCCGTGACCAGCACAGCCGTTCCGCCGTAGCGGACCAGGATCGAACCATTGGCCTGTTGCGCCAGCTCGCCCGTTTCGAGCGTAAGCGTGCGACCACCCAACTCCATCGGGAAACTTTGCATCAATCGTGGAGCCTCCTACTTCTCTCGTTTCCTTATTTTGCTCGAAGTTAGATAGTTCTTCCTTCGGGCTATTGTTTCCTTTCCGGGCGGGGAAATTGCAGAAGAGGTGTGGCCACGCCGGCCACACCTCTCATCGCTCCACCTATCTTCACTTGCGGATGCCCAGTTGCTCGATGATCGCCCGGTAGCGCTCGATGTCCTTGTCCCGGAGGTAGTTGAGAAGGCCGCGGCGCTGCCCGATCATCTTGTAGAGCCCACGCCGGGAGTGATGGTCTTTCTTGTGGGCCACCAGGTGGGTGGTGAGCTGGTTGATACGCTCGGTCAGGACGGCGATCTGAACCTCAGGAGAACCGGTATCCGACTCGTGACGCTTGTACTTGTTGATGACCCCAGTCTTGGCTTCGGGACTAAGCGACATTCCTCTTCCTCCTCGCAGTCTGGCTTGGTCGCACCCCCCGGAACCCAGCCGGAGTGTCTCCGCTCCGCCCGCGTCCCAGGTTGGGGAAATCCTGTTCCATGATAACACACCGGGAAAGCCTGTGTAAAGAAACGGGCTACCCGGAAACCTCCGCCGGCGCGCTCGCGGCGGCCTCGCCCGTCCAAAGGCGCTCCGCCTCCGCACGGTCGCGGGCCACCTGGGCGCTGAGTTCCTCCGCCGAGGCGAACCGCTGAATGCCCCTGAGCCAGCGCCGGAAGCGCACCGTGACCGTTTGGGCGTACAGATCGCCTTCGAAGGCGAGCAGGTGAACTTCTAGCTGCCGCTCCCCGCCGGCGAAAGTGGGATTGTCGCTGACGGAGGCCACCCCCGGCCAGGTCTCGCCGCCGAGGTCGACGCTCACGAAGTAGACCCCATCGCCCGGCAACAGTTTGCCCTCGGGCGACGCGACGTTCGCCGTGGGAAAGCCGAGCCGGCGCCCGCGCCCGGCTCCGTGCCGCACCTGGCCCGAGACGAGGTACGGGTGCCCCAGCAGCTCTTCCGCCTCCTCCACTCGCCCGGCGAGCAGCCGCTCGCGCACCGCGGTGGACGAGACGGCGCGCCGTTTCAGGGTAACCGGCGGGATCAGGACGGTGGTAAAGCCATGCGCGCAGCCCTGCCCGCTGAGGAGCGCGTAGTGCCCCCGGCCGCCGGCGCCGAACGTGAAGTTGTAGCCCACGACCACCTCACGCACCCGGAACTGCCCGCAGAGCACTTCGGAGACGAAGCGCTCCGGCGCCAGGGCCGCCAGCTCCCGGCTGAACGGGTAGGCCACGGTGAAGTCTAGCTTGAGCCCGGCGAGCAGCGCCGCCTTCTCTTCAAGCGTCGTGAGCAGATCGGGAGGACGCTCGGGGCGAAGGACAGCCAGGGGATGCGGCTCGAAAGTCAACACCCCCGCGGGCGCGCCGGCGCGCCGCGCATCGGCGACCGCCCGCCGCACCAATGCCTGGTGGCCCCGGTGCACCCCGTCGAAGAAACCGAGCGCCAAGACGGGCGCTTCCGCCGCCCAGCGAAGGTTGCGCGCCTCCTCGCCCCGGTAAAGCCTCATGACCCCTCTGGCTCCTCCCCCACGTGGAAGATCCGGAGCGGGCGGAGCGTCCCGTCCGGTTCTACCTGGCCCATGCCCAGAAAGTGCGCGGACCCGCCCGGCGGCCGATAGACCCTGACGCGCCCGGGGCGGAACGCCTGCCCCTCCGGCTTGACCGCCGCCCCCGTCAGAAAGCGCCGCTCCGCCTCGCCCGAGAGCAGCAGCGCCGGTCCGGTCAACCCAGCGTCGACTCCCAACAGGCGCCGGTCCGGAGCCTCCTCGGCCGCCAGTTCTTCCAGCGTCACCCCGTCGGCGAGCTGGAAGGGCCCGCTCCGCAGCCGGATCAGAAAGGCCAGGTGGGCGAAGCCGCCGAGCGCGCGGCCGAGGTCGTCCACCAGCGCACGAATGTACGTGCCGCGGGAACAGGCCACCCGGAAGCGCAGGCGCGCGCCGGCCCCATACCGCCCGCCGGCTCCCGGAAGCATCTCCTCCACGGTGAACTGCTCCACCTTGACCCGGCGGACGGGGCGGGCCACGGCCTGCCCCTCCCGGGCCAACTCATAGAGGCGTCTCCCTTCCTGGTGCACGGCGGAGACGAGCGGCGCCGCCTGCTCGACCTCACCGCACAGGCGACTCGCCTCTTCGGCCACCCGCGCCGGCGTCGTCGTCCAGCCGGACGGTGCCGTTTCGGTCACTTCGCCTTCCGCGTCCTGCGTGAAGGTGGCCGACCCCAGGACGGCCTCGCCCCAGTACTCCTTGGTCTCGTCCTCCATGAAGGCAATCGCCTTGGTCGCCTCGCCGAGGCAGACCACCAGGACACCCGCCGCGCCGGGGTCCAGCGTGCCGGTGTGCCCCACCCGCCGCTCGTGGAAGAGGCGGCGGACCTGTTGAACTGCATCGTGGGAAGTCAAACCGGGTGGCTTGACCAGATTGAGCAGCCCGCTGATCACTCCTGGCCTTCGACCTCCCGGATCGCCTCGAGCGCAGCGGCCACCCCTGCCTCCACCGCCTCGGCGAGGGGCAGGGGGATGTCGCACCCCGCGGCGTTGGCGTGCCCGCCGCCCCCGAAACGCGCCGCGACCCGCGAGACGTCGTACCCCGGCCGCGACCGCCAGCTGACCCGGGTGGCGGCTGGCCCCACGCCCCGGAAAAGGGCGCCGATCCTCACGCCCGAGATCGTCCGGGCGTAGTTGACCAGCCCCTCGGTCTCCGAGGCGTCGACCTGGTGGCGTTCGAGCATCCCCGGGTCCATCTGCAGCCAGGCCACCTTGCCGTCGGCGGTGAGTCGCAGCGTCGCCAGGGCCTCCGCCAGAAGCCGCAGGCTGGCCAGCGGGCGCACGTCATAGACCTGCTCGGCCACGTAGCCGGGCGAGACGCCCCTGGTCAAAAGTTCTGCGGCGATGTGCAGCGTTCCGGCGGTGGTGTTGGCGAACCGGAAGGAACCAGTGTCGGTGAGCAGGGCGGTGTAAAGACAGGTGGCGGTGTCGCGGTCGATCTCGAGCCCCAGGTGTTGCGCCAATTCATATAGGAGTTCGCCGGTGGCGGCCGCCTCGGTCCGCACGTATTTCGGCCCGGCGAATTCGTTGCTCAGGTGGTGGTCCACGTTGACCACCAGCGCCTCAGGCGAGAGCAGCGCCCCCACCGGCCCGACCCGGACGGGGTCGGAACAGTCGACCACCACCACCGTGTCCACGTCGACCGGTTTGCCCCCCAGGTCGCCAGCGACCTCGATTCGCTCTACCCCGGGGAGAAAGGCGTAAGTCGCCGGCACCGGGTCGGCCAGGACCAACCGGACCTCTTTGCCGAGCCGGCGCAGGATCCAACCCATCGCCAGGACGGAACCGAGGGCGTCGCCATCGGGGCGCACGTGGGAGGTAACCGCGAAGCGGCGGCCGTGGCGCAAGGCCTCGGCCACCACGGTCAACCCTTCCCGTTCGCTCATGGGTTGCCGGAACCCCCTCCGTGTCCCGCCTCGTCCTTCAGCCGGGACAGCAGCTCGGTCACCCGCGAGCCCCGCTCCAGCGACGGGTCGTAACGGAAGCTCACCTCCGGCGTGTACCGGAGGCGGATGCGGCTGCCCAGCTCGGTGCGGATGAAGCCCTTGGCGTGTTCCAGGGCCTCCATCGTGCGCGCCTGCTCTTCGTCGCTGCCCAGCACGCTGACGTAAACGCGCAGCTGGCGCAGGTCGCCGGTGGCCTCCACGTCGGTCACGCTCACGAACCCGATGCGCGGGTCCTTCATCCGCCGCAGGATGTCGCTGATCTCGATCCTGGCCTGGTCCGCCAGGCGCTCGACTCTCGTCGATTCCGCCACGCCGCTAGACCTCCCGTTTCACCTCGACCATCTCGAAGGCCTCGATGATGTCGCCTTCCTTGATGTCCTGGAACTTCTCGAGCCCCATGCCGCAGTCATACCCGGCCGCCACTTCCCGGGCGTCGTCCTTGAAGCGCTTCAGCGAATCAAGTTTGCCCTCGTGGATGACCACGTTATCTCGCAGGACGCGGACCTGCGCCGTACGAGTGACCTTGCCGTCGAGCACGTGACAACCGGCGACCGTGCCAACCTTCGGCACCCGGAAGATCTGCCGCACCTCGGCCCGTCCGAGCACCTGCTCTTTGAACACCGGCGCCAGCATGCCCGTCATGGCCGCCTTCACTTCGTCGAGCGCCTCGTAGATGATGCGGTAGAGGCGGATGTCGACCTGCTCCCGGTCGGCGATCTTCTTGGCGTTGACGTCGGGCCGCACGTTGAAGCCGATGATGATGGCCCCGGACGTCGTGGCCAGCATGACGTCGGACTCGGAAATCGCTCCGACGCCGGAGTGCATGACGTTGACCTTGACCTCGTCGTTGGAGAGCCGCTCGAGCGAACCCCTGAGGGCTTCCACCGAACCTTGCACGTCGGCCTTGAGCACGATGTTCAGGCTCTTGACCTCACCCTGTTTTACCTTGGAGAAGAGGTCTTCCAGCGTGAGCCTGGTCGGCTTGGCCAGACCCTCCTGCCGCACCACTTCCGTCCGCTTCTCGGCGATCAGCCGGGCCACCTTATCCTCCTCGAGGACGGCGAAGGGGTCGCCGGCCTTGGGCACCTCGGAGAGGCCAAGGACCACGACGGGCACCGATGGGCCGGCCTTCTTGAGGTTGCGCCCCTTGTCGTTGACCATCGCCCGGATCTTGCCCGCCACGCTGCCGGCGACGATGGAGTCGCCCACCTGCAGGGTGCCCTTCTGAACCAGCAGGGTGGCCACCGGGCCCCGGCCCTTGTCGAGTTCGGCCTCGATGACGAAGCCGCGGGCCTTGCGGGTCGGGTCGGCCTTGAGTTCCCGCATCTCGGCGACCAGGAGGATCATCTCGAGCACGTCGTCGAGCCCCTCCTTGCGCAGCGCCGAGCAGGGAACCATGATGGTGTCGCCGCCCCACTCCTCCGCCACCAGACCATACTCGGTGAGTTCCTGCTTCACCCGTTCGGGCTGGGCGTTCGGCTTGTCGATCTTGTTGATGGCCACGATGATCGGTACGCCCGCCGCCTTGGCGTGGTTGATGGCCTCGACCGTCTGCGGCATCACGCCGTCGTCGGCCGCCACCACCAGGACCACGATGTCGGTGACCTGGGCGCCGCGGGCCCGCATGGCCGTGAACGCCTCGTGGCCCGGCGTGTCCAGGAACGTGATCTTCTTGCCCTTGAGTTCGACCTGGTAGGCACCGATGTGCTGCGTGATGCCGCCCGCCTCCGAGGCCGCGACCCGGGTCGACCGGAGGGCGTCGAGCAGGGTGGTCTTGCCGTGGTCGACGTGGCCCATGATGGTGACCACCGGCGGCCGGGCGACGAGCCTGGCCTCGTCATCTTCGTCGTCGGCCAGGTACTGCTCTTCCAGCGTTTTACGCTCCTCCACGGTGGCCTGCACGCCGAACTCCCCTGCGACCAGCGCAGCGGTCTCGCCGTCGATGATCTGGTTGACCGTGGCGGGGGTGCCGAGCAGCAACAGCTTCTTGATGATCTGGCTCGCCTCGATGCCCATGAGCGCCGAGAGTTCCTTGACCGTCAGCTCGCCCGGAACGGTGATCTCCGTCGGGCGCTGAACGGTCTGGGCGGCCGCCTGCCGGCCCCGCGCCCCGCCGCGCGGCCGCGCCGCCGGGCGGGCGCCCGGACGACGCACCGGCCCGACCGGCGCCGTCACCGGGGGCATCCCGTCGGGCGTGACCTCGGCCAGCAGTGCGGTCACATTGACCTTCTCGTTCGGATCAAGCGACGCGCGCTTCTTCTTCCAGCGATTGGCGTCGGCCCCCGAGGGGCGCGCTGCCGGACGCCGCACCGGTTCGGGCGGAAGTGCCGCGGCAGGACGCGCCGGGCCGCCCGGCCGGAAGCCGCCACCCATACCAGGGCGGGATGGGCCGCCGAAGCCGGGACGTCCGGGACCGCCACCAGGGCCGCCCGGCCGGCCAGGACCGCCCATCGCCGGACGCGGCGGGCCGAACCCGGGACGCGGCGGCCCGAAACCCGGACGGCCGCCGGGGCCACCAGGGCCCCCAGGGCCACCCGGTCGCGGCCCAGGATACGGGCGCGCTCCACCCGGCGGCGGCCCGCCCTCGCGCCGGAAAGGCGGCGGACCGCCGGGCCGCCCGGCGAAGCCCGCCCCGCCAGGAGCGCCGGGACCCATCGGGCGCGGTCCGGGCGGCGCC
>JBLNBQ010000038.1:0-4202 GCA_050260095.1 Chitinophagales bacterium | reverse complement strand
GGCGACCCATGCGCCAGGTGGGGTGTGCGAGGGCGTCGTCGGGAGTCACCCTGCTCAGTTCAGCCTCTCCCCGGCCCCGGAACGGACCCCCGGAAGCCGTCAGAATCACCCGCCGCAACTCCCGCGAGTCCGAACCTGCGAGACACTGGAAGACCGCCGAATGCTCGCTGTCGACAGGTACCAGCCGGCCGCCGCCGCGTCTCACGGCCTCCTGAACCAGACTACCCCCGGTCACCAGACTCTCCTTGTTGGCCAGTGCCACGGTCCGGCCGGCCTCCAGAGCCGCCAGGGTAGGCCGAAGGCCCCTCGCCCCGACCACCGCCATCAATACCACGTCCGCCGCCCGGGAGGCGCCCTCCGCCAGCCCCTCCTCCCCCCAGAGAAGCTCCGGGGTCTCGCCAGGTCCGAGGAGGTTGCGCAGCCGCTCCGCCTCCGCGAGTCCTGCGACGGCCACCCACTCCGGGCGATACGCTCTCACCTGCTCCGCAAGCAGATCCATGCGGCTCCCGGCCGCCAGTCCGGCGACGCGAAGTTCGCCGGGGTGTTCCGCGATGACCTCCAGGGCCTGGGTGCCGATGGACCCAGTCGAACCGAGCAGCGCAACTTGACGCAACTTACGTCCTCCCCGTCACGATTCCAGAAAGGGTTCGACCGCGGTACGAAAGAGAGCGACGAAGAACGCCGCCGCCAAGGGTCCGACCAGGAGACCGAACGGCCCGAACAGACGGTACCCCGCGTACACGGCGACCAGCATGGCCAGAGGGTGGAGCCCCGTTCCCGCCGCCAGAAACCTCGGCTCCAGAATCTGGCGGAGTAAGAGCGTAACCCCCGCCACGCCCAGGACCGCCAGGGCCTTGTCGGGTGCCCCGGTCAGCGCCAGAAACAGCGCCGCCGGGAGGAAGACCCCGAAAGGCCCCACCATCGGCACCAGGTCGAGGAGCCCGGCGGTTGCACCCAGGAGCCAGGCATAGCTTACCCGCAGCGCCGAGAGCCCGGCGATCGACAGAGCCCCGGTGACCAGCGCCAGAAGGAACTGGGCCCGGATGATGCCGCTGAAGCCGCGGGCGATCGCCTCGCCCGTTCTCAGACCTTCCCTTCTCCAACTGCGGGGGAGAAGGTGCTCCCCGGCCCTGAGCAGGCGCTCCTTGTCGCGCAACATCAGATAGGCGGAGAGCAGGCCGATCACCAAGGCGACGACTGCCCCGGGAACAGAGCGCGCCGCGGCCAGGATCCAGCCGCCGATCGTCCCCAGCCCCTGCCGGGCCGGCTCACCGCGAAGCAACTCCGCGAGGCCCACCCATGAACTCTCCAGGGCCCGGAGACCTTCGTCCCCCCAGCCTGACTCGATGAGACTGCCGAGCTCCTCCCCCAGCCGGTTGAGTCCGACCCCGACCGCCGCCGCAAGGCCCAAGCTCAAGGCCAGGAGCAGTCCTGCCGCCGAAAGCCCCCGCGGTAAACCTCGCCGGCGGGCGGCGCTCACCAACGGCTCGAGAATGACCGCCACCACCATCCCAAACAGAAAGGGATAGAGGAGTCTCGCCAGAAAGACGCCCGCCACCGTGACCAGGAGGAGACCCGCACTATTGCGCGCGGCCAGCAGTATTCTCTCGTGCCCCGCCATGCCTATTCACCGCCTACTGCAGCATCCGCAGGAGGACGTAGAGCACCGGGAAGGCTAGGAGTGACGAGTCGAACCGGTCGAGCAGTCCACCGTGACCGGGAAGGAGCCGGCCGCTGTCCTTGACTCCGCTTTCGCGCTTGAGCGCCGACTCCACCAGGTCCCCCGCCTGCCCCGCCACGGCCACGGCGAGGCCCGTTACCGCCGCCTGCGGGATTCCCAGGCCCAGCCGGTTCCGGATGAGTAGCGCCACGATCACCGCGCCGGCGATCCCCCCGAGCGAGCCTTCCAGGCTCTTCTTGGGGCTGACCTGCGGCGCCAGGCGATGTTTGCCGAGGTTGACACCGACGAAGTACGCCAGGATGTCATCGGCCCAGATGAGCATGAACCCTCCGGCGACCAACCAGGGCGAGGCCGCCCAGAGACGTTCCGCCAACCCCAAGGGGTACCCGACGTAGACTGCCCCCAGGGCGAGCGCACCCGCCCGGCGGAGGAGCGACGTGGCCGGAAAACGCAGGAGCGACAGGCCGAGCTCGACCGCCAGGGCGGCGAAGACCACGGCTGCTGCGGCTTCCGCATTCCCCAGCGAGGTCAGCGCCTGGACTCCGACTCCTGCGGCGATGAGGACCGGCAGTCGCGGGACCTCCCCCCCAACCTTGAGCAGCCGATGGTACTCCCAGAGAACCCCGGCCGTAATGACGCCGAGCGCCAGCGGAACCAGTCTCCCTCCCCGGAAGATCAGAAGCAGGGCAAGCGGGATCAGGACGAGGCCAGTCGCCACGCGGACTATGGCATTGCCGCCTCCGGTCTGGTTCATATCGCCCCGAACCGCCTTTCCCGCCCCGCATAAGCTGCCAGAGCCCGTTCGAGTTCCGCTTCGGTAAAATCCGGCCACAGTACCGGCGTCAGGTACAGCTCCGCATACGCCGCCTGCCAGAGGAGAAAGTTGCTCAAGCGCTGTTCCCCGCTGGGCCTTATGACCAGATCCGGGTCGGGCTGTCCGGCCGTGTAGAGCCCGGCGGAAAACGTCTCCTCATCGATGTCCGCAGGGACGAGTCCGCCCTCCGCCACCCGGGCCGCCAGACGGCGCGCCGCATCCACCAGTTCCGCCCGCCCGCCGTAGTTCAGAGCGAGATTCAAGCGGAGCCCGGTACCGCCCGCCGTCTCCTCCTCGCCGCGCCGGACTGCCTCCTGTACACTGCGGGGCAGTTCCTCGACCCTGCCCAAGACGCGCAGAACGACCCCGTTCCGTTTGAGTCCCTCGATCTCGCGGCGCAGGCTCTCCTCGAAGAGGCGCATCAGAAAGGAAACCTCGTCGTTCGGCCGGCGCCAGTTTTCGGTCGAAAAGGCGAACAGCGTCAAGACCTCGACCCCCCGCTCACCGGCAGCGCGCACGATCTCCCGGGCGCGCAGGACGCCCTCCCGGTGTCCGGCGGTGCGCGGCAGGCCGCGCTGCGACGCCCACCGCCCGTTCCCGTCCATGATGACGGCGACGTGGCGGGGTACCCCCCGCACTGCCTTTCCCGGGGTCTCGGTCTCGCTCGACACGGTAAACCTCCTCGCAACCAAAGCCGTGATATGCAGCGAAGCCCCCTCCACCGGAGGGGGCCATCGGTTACTACCTGCCCGGCGTCAGGGGTCTGCGGAACGCCGGGGTGACCAGCAGTTCGACCGTCTCACCGTCCCTGCGTACCCGGACCACGCGCTCCCCCGCCAGCTCCAGTCCATCCCGCTCCTGCCGGCGCACCGCCTTGGAACGCCCGATCTCTCCGGTCCGCACCACCCGGAACGCCAAGCCCCACTCGTCGGCCTGCGCCACCGCTTCCGCCAGCGGCAGTCCCAAAAGGCCAGTGACGTCCCCCACGCCCTTACCTCCGGCTGTCAGACCTCCATGATCTCCTTCTCTTTCACTTCAACCAGGGCGTCGATCTCACCGATATACTTATCCGTAAGTTTCTGCATTTCTTCCTGACCCCGGCGGGATTCGTCCTCGGTGATCTCGCCCTTCTTTTCGGTGGCCTTGAGGACCTCGTTGCCCTCCCGGCGGATGTTCCTGACCGAAACCTTCGCCTCCTCGGCCTCCTTACGGATGCCCTTCACCAGATCCCGGCGGCGCTCTTCGGTCAAAGGCGGAATGGCCAGACGAATGACCGACCCGTCGTTCACCGGAGTCAGCCCCAGATCGGACTTGAGGATGGCGCGTTCGATGTCCTTGAGGGTCCGCTTGTCAAAGGGAGTGACCAAGAGTAGCCGGCCCTCCGGCGCCGAGCAGTTGGCCAACTGGTCCAGCGGCATCACCGCTCCGTACGCCTCCACGTGGACGCGATGGAGGATCTGCGGGTTGGCCCGCCCGGTTCGCACCGCGGCGAACTCGCGTTTGGTCGCCTCGATGACCGCCTTCATATGGTTCTCAGCGTTCTTCAGGGTCTCCTTGACCATCGTCCTCGCTCCCTCCCACCAGTGTCCCTACAGCCTCACCCCAGCAAGCCCGCTCGATCGTCCCGACTTCATTGAAGTTGAAGACCACGATCGGGATCCGGTTGTCCATACACAATGAGGTGGCCGTCGAATCCATGATCGCCAG
>JBLNBQ010000037.1:0-19825 GCA_050260095.1 Chitinophagales bacterium | reverse complement strand
GGACTGCGCGGGCGGGTCTTGGACGGGCTCGGACAGCCGGTCGACGGTCGTGGTCCCCTGCGGACGGGCCGCTATTACCCGGTTCACGCCCAGCCGCCCAATCCGCTCGAACGCCGGCGCATCACCGAGCCGCTCGAAGTGGGGGTCAAGGCGATCGACGCGGCGTTGACCTGCGGCCGCGGCCAGCGCGTGGGGATCTTCGCCGGTTCGGGGGTCGGCAAGTCCACGTTGCTCGGCATGATCGCCCGCAACACGGCGGCCGACGTCAATGTGATCGCTCTCATCGGCGAACGGGGCAGGGAGGTTCGCGACTTCCTCGAGAAAGACCTGGGACCGGAAGGGATGGCCCGCTCCGTCGTCGTGGTGGCCACCTCCGACCAGCCGGCGCTCGTGCGGGTGAAAGGCGCGCTGGTCGCCACGGCGATCGCCGAGTACTTCCGGGACCTGGGGCTCGATGTGCTCCTGATGATGGATTCCGTCACCCGGTTCTGCATGGCCCAGCGGGAGATCGGTCTGGCCGTGGGGGAACCGCCGACCACCCGGGGCTTCACGCCTTCGGTCTTCGCGATGTTGCCCAAGTTGCTGGAGCGGGCCGGCACGTCCGGGCGCGGCTCGATCACGGGGCTTTACACCGTGCTGGTGGAGGGCGACGACTTCAACGAACCGATCGCCGACGCCTCCCGGTCGATCCTCGACGGCCACATCGTGCTCTCCCGCGACCTGGCGGCCGAGAACCACTACCCCGCCATCGACGTGCTGGGCTCGGTTAGCCGGGTGATGTCCGACGTGGTGCCCAAGGAACAGGCGGCGGCCGCCGGCTGGCTGCGGGAGATGCTGGCGACCTACCGGCGAGCCCGCGACCTCATCAACATCGGGGCGTACGCGGCGGGGTCGAACCCGAAGATCGACGAGGCGGTCGCCCGCATAGACCAGATCAACGCCTTCCTCCGCCAGGACGTGACGTTCCGCCAGTCGTTCGCGTCCACGGTCGGGCAGCTGGTTCAACTGGCCCGGCCGCGGGCCTGACCGGAGGAGCATAGACGGTGAAGAAGTTCAGCTTCTCGCTGCAAACAGTCCTGGAGCTGAAGCGCCACCGGGAGGAGGCGCTCCTGGAGGAGCTGGGGCGGCGGCAGCGGGCCGCAGCCGAAGCCGAAGCGGCGCTCGCAGCCATGCGTGAGAAACGGCGGCGGGCCCAACGGGAGCTGCGGGAGCTGCTCACCGGGCCGCTCGCCGTCGAACGGGTGCAGGAGGCGCGGGACTACCTCAGCGGCCTCGACGTGGAATTGGGGCGCCGGGCCGAGCAAGCGCGGGCGCGGCAGGAAGAGGTCAGGGAGTGCCGCCAGAGGGTGGTGGCGGCGGCCCGGGAGCGCAAGGTGCTGGAGCGGTTGCGCGACCGGCAGTGGGAGGATTACCTCCAGGAGTTCTCCCGCCAGGAGCAGGCTTTCCTGGATGAACTCGCGACGCAGGGGTATGCCCGGCAGGAGCAGGGGGTGTAGGGCGCAGTGCGGATGTTCATCTTGAGCCTGGTCGCCCTACTGGTGGCAGGGATGATCGCCGTGGGTGTCCTGGACCACTTCGGTTTCCTCGACGCCGGAGCGATGGTGCTGGCTCAAGCGAAACGGATCGGCCCGCTCGCGCCGGTCATCAGGACGTACGAACTGGGGGCCAAGCGGAGCCAGGCGTGGGAGCAGCAGCAACTGCGGCTCGAAGACCGGAAACGGCTGCTGGACCTGAGGGCCGCGGAAGTGGCCGAGCAGGCCAAGGAGCTGGAACGGAAGCGCCAGGACGCCCTTGAGGAGATCTCCGCGCTGGAGACGCAGAAGAGCCAGTTGATGCAGGCGCTGCTGGGCGCCCAGAAGTGGGATCGGGTGGCCAAGGTCTGCGCCACCCTTACGCCGGCCAAGGCCGCCGGTCTCTTGGCCCAACTGGAGGATCCCGACGCCGTGCAGGTGCTCCTGCGCCTCCCGGACAAGCAGATCGGCCAGGTGCTGGGGGCGATGGATGCCAAACGGGCGGGCCGCCTCCTCCAGTGGCTGGCGAAACAGTAGCGAACGACCAGCGGAGCGGCGCAGAAAGGAGGTGAAGAAGATGATGGCAGGATCAATCATGCCGGGGCCGCAGAGCGGAGCCGAAGGGATGCTGGTCATGCCGGCGATGTCAGCGCTGCCAGGGGGCCTCGGGGCGCGGGCCGGCGCCGGCGGGGCGACAGGGCCGGCCGGAGCCGGGCTGGCGGCCACGGGCAAATCCGGGACGACGGGTTCGCCCAAAGCCGGCGCCGCAACCGGAGGCACCGAGGGAATCTTCGCCGCGCTGCTCGCGTCCGCCTTGGCTGGTGCGAAGAGCGGAACCGCGCCCGGGCCTTCCGGCGAAACGGGGGACGCGGGCGAAGCGGCCGGCACGGGTGGGCAACCCGCCGTCCCGGTGAGTGCGGCGCCGGGGAGACAGGCAGCGGTTCAGGACGGAGCGAGGCCCAGCGGCGAAGCGGTGGCGGAGGCCACCCCGGGGCAGTCACCGGGGCCGCCGGCGCTTCCTCCAGCGGCGTCAGAGGCTAAGCCAGGCCCCCCGGCCAGCGCAGCGAACCCGGCTCCGACCGCCGGACCGGCGGTGACGGCGGAACCGGTTGCGACACCGGAACCCGCGGTCTGGGTGGCCGGGGTGACTCGGACGCCGGAGGGGCCGAAGCAAGCTGACGGTCGCTTGGACCGAGTCTTCGCGGGCGCGCCGGGCGCCGCGGAGGCAGGGGAGCGACGAGTGGCAGACCCCGCCCCCGAAGTGGGCGGGGCGCAGGAGGCAGCGCCTGAGGCGACCGGGGAGGCCGCTCCGGTGCGGCCGACTCTGGGGCCGGGGACTCCGGGGACGGGTGTCCCGCCGGCGGCGGAGAACCACCCGGAGCGGGCGGAGGCCGACCCCGGGAGGGTCGCTCGCCCCGAGGGGCCGGCTGATCCCGCAGGGGCGGCGGCGCCCGCAACGGCGGTTGCGGCAGTGGCTGAGGGCGCGCCCGAGGCGGCTCGCGGCGAGACGGAGGCGACCGGGGCCCCGGTGAAGGGCGCCGCGGACCGCCAGGCGCCGGCGCGCCGCAGCGTCTCCACGAGCGCCGGCCGGCCGGTGGCCCCGGCAAAGAAGAGCGAAGTCCGGGAGAACGGATGGCGGGCCGGCGCGGTTCGGGAAACGGCCCGGGGCGAGGCGGCTCCGGCCGGCCAAACGACGGAGGAAGAGGCCCGAGCGGCGGCCGCCACTCCCGGCGGCGCGAAGGCCCCGGCTGCGGAGGAAGCGGTGGGAGGCGCGACGCCCGATGTGGCGCAGCTGCCCGCGACGGCCGCGCAGGACCCGGCGTCCCGGCGGGCCGAAGCGGCGCCGGAGGCGCACCGGAACGAGCCTCACCCGCAGGTCCGGGCGGAACTCAAGGAACTGCCGCAGCTCGTCCGCAAGGCCGAGTTGCTCGCACGGGCCGAGGGACCGTCGGAGATGCGGCTGCAGCTGGTGCCGGAGCACCTGGGGCGCCTTGCGGTGCGCGTGAGCGTCGACGGCGGGGTGGTCACAGCCCGGCTGGTGGTGGAGAACCCGGAAGTGAAGGCCCTGGTGGAGCAGCGCTTGTCGGAACTGACGCGCTCGCTGCAAGATCAAGGGTTGCGCCTCACCAACGTCAGCGTGGGTTGCGAAAGCTCGGGGGGCAACCCGAACCAGCAGGCGTGGCGGGGGCAGGGCGACTTCCCGCAGGCTGCGGCCTTTGCCCCGGCGCGGCGGCAGTACGAGGAGTTGCCTGCGGGGGTTCCCGGATTGGCCCACGCTGCGCTGACTCACCAGTGGCGGGGCAGCGGCGGAGTGGTCGACGCGCTGGTTTGAGGGACGAAGCCTCGACCGGGGAATGGACCGATAGCGGGAGGAGGTGAAAAAAGATGCAGGTACAAGGAGCATCCGGCGCGACCGTGGGGGATGCCGGCAGCACCCAGTTCGTTTCAAACAGCAATGCGATGGGAAAGGATGAGTTCCTGCAGTTGCTGATGGCCCAGATGCGGAACCAGGACCCCATGACTCCGATGGACAACACCCAGTTCGTCGCCCAAATGGCGCAGTTCAGTTCGCTGGAACAGATGACCACCCTGAACGCGACGCTCTCGGATCTGGCGACGAGTCAGCGGCAGGCCTCCCTGGTCGCAGAGGCGACCGCGCTGCTCGGACGGACGGTCACCGTGCAGGTCGATGGAGAGACCTCCGTGACCGGAAAGGTGCAGTCGGTCAGGCTGGTGAGCGGGTGGCCGAAACTGGTGATCGACGGCCAGCCCTTTGACCCGGCCAACGTGTCGGAAGTGGCCTAGAGTCCACGGGAACAAGGCAGGTGAACGTCGTGGTGGACAAGCTCGACCAAGTGAACCAGGTGAGCCTGGGAGCCTTGAGGCCGCCGGCGGGGATCGGGCCGGCCGCCAAGCCGGCGGGGAACGGCGCGGCGGACAAGGCGAAAGGCGTCTCCTTCGAGTCGGTCTTCACCCAGGAGTTGGCCAAGGAGGGGCTGAAGTTCTCCGCCCACGCCGAGAAACGGCTGGCCTCCCGCAACATCCCGTTCTCCCAGGAGGAGATGGCGACCCTCGCCGCGGCGGTCGACCGGGCGGCGCTCAAGGGCGCCCGGGAGTCGCTGGTCCTCATGGGCGACACGGCTTTCGTGGTCAGCGTCAGGAACCGGACCGTTATCACGGCCATCGATGGGCCGAGTCTCAAGGAGAGTGTCTTCACCAACATCGACAGCGCGGTGATCGCCTAAGGGCTGGACCGGAAGGGGAGCCCGGCGCGGCCGAACGACGGAGGCCGCCATCACCGCCCTGAGCAGCCTGAAAGGGCTAACGAAAGGGAGGTCGTCGAGAATGCTTAGATCGCTCTTCTCCGGAGTGTCGGGGCTGAGGAACCATCAGATTCGCCTCGACGTGATCGGCAACAACATCGCCAACGTCAACACCATCGGCTTCAAAGAGAGCCGGTGCAACTTCCGGGACGTCCTCTACCAGACGGTATCGGGCGCGTCTTCGCCGCAGGGGGGACGCGGCGGCATCAACCCGAAGCAGGTGGGTCTCGGCGTGAGCGTCGGTTCGATCGACGCGGTCATGACTCAAGGCAACATCGAATCTACCGGCCGCAACACCGACCTGGCCATCGAGGGAGACGGGTTCTTCATCCTGGGCGACGACAACGGCATCCAGTACTACACCCGGGCGGGGGCCTTCTCGCTGGATACCGAGGGGAACTTGATCAATGCCGGCAACGGCCTCAAGGTGGTCGGGTGGACGCCAACGGGCGGCGCCGGCGCCCTGGACCCGGACAACGCGCTGCCGGGCTTCATCCAGATCAAGCGGGGAGAGGAGATGCCCCCCTCGGCGACGACGGCGGTGGACTACATCGGAAACCTCGACTCCCGAGCTTCGGTCGGCGACACCCGGACGGCCCAGAAGACCATCTACGACTCGCTCGGCAACACCCACGAGTTGACGATCACCTTCACCAAGACGAATGACAACGAATGGAGCTGGACGGCGAGCACCTCTGACCCGTCGATCACCGTGGACGACGGGTCGGGCGTACCGGCGACCGGTTCCATCTACTTCACCACCGGCGGCGCCTTTTCGTCCACGAACCCGGCCACCTCGACGGTCCACTTGACGGGCATCGCCGGGGCGGACGACATCAGCATGACGCTGGATTTCACTTCGCTGACCCAGTACGGGTCGGCGGCCACCGCCAACGCGGGTGAGCAGAACGGCTACAGCCGGGGCAGTCTCAATGAGTTCAGCGTCGATAACTCGGGCGTCATCACCGGCTACTACAGCAACGGGCGGAGCCGGGCGCTGGCCCAGGTGGCCCTGGCGGTCTTCAACAACCCCGAAGGGCTGATGCGCAGCGGGGACACGCTCTTCCAGGCTTCGAACAACTCGGGTTCGGCGCAGGTGGGAACCGCCCTCTCGGGCGGCCGGGGAACCATCAAGCCGGGCTCGCTGGAGATGTCCAACGTCGACCTCTCCCAGGAATTCACGAACCTGATCATCACCCAGCGCGGGTTCCAGGCCAGCTCTCGTGTGATCACCAGCTCCGACGAGATGCTCCAGGAGCTGGTCAACCTGAAACGGTAAGGTGAAGCCCCGGCCCGGGGGAGGCGCTCCCCCGGGCCGGCATTCAGGCTAAGGAGGCGTGTTCCATGATCACCCTGCATCGTCTCGACGGCAAGGAATTCGTGGTCAATGCCTCGCTCCTGGAGACGGTCGAGGCGACCCCTGACACGGTGCTCACCCTGACCAACGGCCACAAGTACGTGGTCCGGGAGCCCGTGGCGGCGGTCATCCGGGAGATCGTCAAGTACCAGCGATCTGTCTCCGCTACACGGCGAAGGGTGGCTGGCCCGGCGCCGGGGCTCAAGGAGGAGTAGCAGCGTCCGAGGGGGGGGTGTCGGGATGGACTTAGCATCGATCATCGGGGTCGTGGGCGGAGCGGTGCTGCTGTTGTGGGCGATGTCGCTCGGCAGCCCGCTCTCGGCGTTCTGGGATTTCCCCTCGATCCTGATCACCTACGGTGGTACGGTCGCGGCCATGTTCCTGCAGTTTCCGCTTTCGGCGATCAAGGAAACGCCGAAGATTCTGGCCAAGGTCTTCGTGACCAAGCAGCAGAACCCGCGGGAAGTCATCGACCTGATGGTGGCGCTGTCGCAGAAGGCCAGGCGCGAGGGGCTTCTGGCTTTGGAGGACGAGGCGCAGGGGCTCGACGACGAGTTCCTGAAGAAGGGCATCCAGCTGGTCGTTGATGGGACCGACCCGGAACTGGTCCGCAACATCCTGGAGGTCGAACTCACCTTCCTCGAGGAGCGGCACAACAGCGGGGCCGGAGTTCTCACGTTCTGGGCCACGACTGCGCCGGGCTTTGGGATGATTGGGACGCTCATCGGCCTCATCCAGATGCTTGGGAACCTGAACGACCCGTCGGCCCTGGGGCCCGGGATGGCGACCGCGCTGATCACCACCTTCTACGGAGCCTTTGCGGCCAACTGGCTATGCAATCCGATGGCGGCGAAGCTGAAATCCAGAAGCTCTGAAGAAATCCTGCTAAAAGAGGTAATGATCGAGGGTATCCTTTCCATTCAGGCAGGGGAGAACCCCCGGATTGTCGAAGAAAAGTTGAAAGCCTTCTTGGCCCCCGCCGAGCGGCGCAAGGGCCCCTCCGCCGAGCCCGCAAGCGAAGGAGTGGGGGTCGGTGCGTAAGCGGAAGAAGGCTGAGGACCAGCTTGCACCTTGGATTATCTCATACGGCGACATGGTGACCCTGCTGCTGACGTTTTTCGTCTTGTTGTATTCGTTCAGCCTGGTCGACTTGCGCAAGTTCAGGGCGATGTCGAGCTCGATGCAGCAGGCCTTCGGCAACGGCGGCCCTGGCGGCGGGGGCGTCTTCCGGGCCGGGGGCGACCGGGTGGTGCAGCTCGGAACCGGTTCTTCGAGCGCCGCGGCGAAGCTCAGCCCGGAAGTGGTCCAGCTGGCGGAACGGGCCAGGAAGTACCTGGATCAGGAGAAGATCGGCGGCGTCGCCAACGTGATTTCGCAGGAGCGGGGCGTGGTGATCCGATTCGAGGACAGCGTCTTCTTCGACAGCGGCCAGGCCGACCTCAAGCCGGAGGCGGAGGCGACCGCCCGGAAGCTGGCCGGCTTCCTGCGCACCACAGGCAACCACATCCGCATCGAGGGACACGCGGACGACCGGCCGATCCATACGGCCCGCTACGCGTCGAACTGGGAACTCAGCGTGGCGCGGGCGACGAGGTTCTTGACCTATCTGGAGCAGGTGGGACACCTGAACCCGGAGCAGTTGTCGGCCGCCGGGTACGGTGAGTACCGGCCGGTGGCTTCGAACGACAGCGAAGAAGGAAGGCGGAAGAACCGCCGGGTGGACGTGGTCATCCTTCGCACGGGTTTGTCGGAGGCTGAACCTCGCCCGGCGCAAGACCAAGGAGGGCAAAGGGCCCGCTAGGGAGGGGGATTCTGGTGGCCGAGGGGGCAAGCAAGGGGCAGGAGACATTGGGCAAAGCCAAAGGGGGGCTTGGCTTTAGCCCGGGGCTGCTCATTCTCGGGGTGGCCGCGTTGCTGGTGGCATCGATGGGTTCGGCGTTCCTGGCGGTGACCTTCCTGGGCAAGACCGCCGGCGCCGCCAAGCCTGCGGCGACCGCAGAGGGTGAAGCGCCGAAGAAGGCGGAGGTAGGGCCGACCCAGGAGGTCGGCAACTTCACCGTCAACCTTGCCGACGCCGGCGAGCGGGTCTACATCAAGGCTGGAGTGGCGTTCGAACTCAGCAACGCCGAGGCTCAGGCGGAGTTGACGAGCCGGGAAGCACAGGTGAAGGATATCATCATCTCGGTGCTCGGGGCGCACACCCAGGCTGACGTCGCGGCGCTGGCGGGCAAGGAGAAGATCAAGGGCGAGATCCGGGACCGGGTCAACAAGCTGCTCTCCAAGGGCAGAGTGGCGAACGTCTTCTTCACGGAGTTCGTCTTCCAGTAGTCTCGCCGCCGAAGACGGTCCGCAGGGAAGGGAGGTGGAGCCGCATGGCCGATGTGCTGTCGCAAGACGAGATCGACGCCCTGTTATCTGCGTTGTCGACCGGGGAAGTGAAGGCCGAGGACGTGCGCAACGAGGAGTCGAAGCGCCGCGTCAAGGTCTACGATTTCCGGCGTCCCGACAAGTTCTCCAAGGACCAGCTGCGGACCATCGAGTTCCTGCACGAGAACTACGCGCGGCTCCTCTCGACTTCGCTCGCCACCTACCTGCGGACGATCGTCGACGTGCACCTGATCTCGGTTCAGCAGATGACCTACGGGGAGTTCATCCAGTCGCTCCCCAGTCCCACCATCATGTCCATCTTCAGCCTGAGCCCGCTGCCGGGCAGCGGAATCCTGGAGATGAACCCGGAACTCGGCCTCATGATGGTCGAGCGCCTCCTCGGCGGGAAACTGCGCCTGCCCGAGAAGGGGCGGGAACTGACCGACATCGAGCAGACCATCCTGCGTCGCATCGTCTTCCGCAGCCTGAGCCACGTCAAAGAGGCGTGGCAGAACGTGGCCGACGTGGAGGCCCAGTTCGAACGGATGGAGTTGAACCCCCAGTTCGTCCAGGTGGTCGCGCCCAACCAGATGGTCATCCTCGTCACCCTGGCGGTCAGGAGCGAGGACAATGAGGGCTTTCTCAACATTTGCCTGCCCGACACGCTGCTGGAGCCCATCGTGAACAAGCTCACCGCCCACTACTGGCTGGCCTCGGCCAAACACGGCGTGACTCCGGAAACCCTGGAGGCGCTGCGCCGCCGGGTTGAGCGGACGATGGTCGAGGCGGTGGTGGTCCTGGGCCAGACGCCGCTGGCGGTGAGTGAGATCCTGGACCTTCAGCGGGGCGACGTCATCGCCCTCAGCAACAAAGCCAGCGACCCGCTGGAATTCCGGGTGGGCAACAAGGTGAAATTCAAGGCCCGCCCCGGGCTGATCGGGTCGAAGGTCGCGGTGGAGATTACCCAGGTGATCAGAGAGGGTGACAGCGATGAGTGAGGGCATTCTCTCCCAAGACGAAATCAACGCTTTGCTGGCCGCCCAATCCGGCAAGGCGGAGCCGGCCCAGGCCGCCGCACCGGAGGCCGCGGAGCTGACGGCTGAGATGCGCGACGCCGTCGGCGAGGTGGGTAACATCTCGCTGGGTGCGGCGGCGACCGCCCTCTCCTCGCTGGTCAACCGGAAAGTCTCCATCACGACCCCCAAGGTGCGGATCGTGCGCGCCACCGACCTTGAAAGCATCCTCCCACCGGAGCAGGTGCTCATCAAGGTGGCCTACGACGAGGGTCTCCAGGGCGAGTGCGTCTTCCTCCTGCCGCAGGCCGACGCCTGCGTGATCGCCGACCTCATGATGGGCGGCGACGGCAGCGCGCCGGGGACGCTCGACGAAATCAAGCTCTCGGCCGTCGCCGAGGCGATGAACCAGATGATGGGGGCGGCCGCCACGGCGCTCGCCGGGGTGTTGCGGGAGCGGATCAACATCTCGCCCCCGGAGGTCCGGTCCATCGACATGAGCCTGGAGCCCGAGGTCGAACTCGTCCGGGAACTCAAGGACGACGAGATGGTGGGAGCTTACTTCACCCTGACGATGGAAGGCCTGATCCAAAGCGAGTTCGTGCAGATCCTTCCGTTGGAGTTCTCCCGCCGGCTCGTGACCTCTTTCTACGACGCGACCGTGGCTGGCTCGGAAGTCGCCGCCACGGCCGCCGCACCGGTCGCACCGGCGCCGGCGCCAAGCCCTGCGCCTGCTCCGGCGGCCGCCATGGCCCCGCCGGCCAGCGCTCCGGCGAGCGCCGCGCCGGTGTATGCGGTCCCGGATTTGCACCGGCGGGAAGAGGTTCCGCCGAGTTCCGAGGTGCGAGGGGGGTACGGCATGGCAGGGGAGTACGGACCAAGGGGCGGAGTCGTGGTGCAACCGGCGCAGTTTGCCCCGCTGACTGGCCAGGCTACCGCCCGGAGCAATCCCAACCTGCAGTTGCTGATGGACGTGCAGCTGCAAGTCACCGTCGAGTTGGGCCGGACCAGGATGCTCATCAAGGATATCCTCGAGCTGGCCAAGGGTTCGCTGGTCGAACTCGAGAAATTCGCCGGGGAGCCGGTCGACATCCTGGTGAATGGGAAACTCGTGGCGAAGGGCGAGGTCGTCGTGATCGACGAGAACTTCGGGGTCAAGGTCGTCGACATCGTGACGCCAGCCGAGCGGATCAAAGATTTGCAGTAGGGAGCTGCCGCGCAGCTCGGACTGAAGGAGGAGAACCGGTGGGCAAGCGCATCTTGATCGTAGACGACGCCGCCTTCATGAGGATGATGCTGAGAGATATCCTTACCAAAGCCGGGTTCGAGGTGGCGGGGGAGGCCGAGAACGGCCGGGCGGGCGTGGACAAGTTCCTGGAACTCCAGCCTGACCTCGTCACGATGGACATCACGATGCCCGAGATGGACGGCATCACGGCCGTGCGGGAGATTCGGAAGATTCGCGGCGACGCCCGGATCATCATGTGCAGCGCCATGGGGCAGCAAGCTATGGTGATCGACGCCATTCAGGCGGGGGCCAACGACTTCATCGTCAAGCCGTTCCAGCCGGAACGGGTGGTCGAGGCCGTCCGGAAGGCGGTCGGTTGAACCACCCGGCTTTCCGGGCCGGAAAAATGTCGGCTGGAGTCGGGTCGTGCGGGTGACCGGGGGAAGGAGATAACGTATGTCGTGGCTCCTGTGGCTGCGCGTGGTGCTGGTCACAGCTCTCTTGATTCCGTTCGTGCAGCTTTCCACTCGGCTCTGGGCGCTGAAGGCGCGTCCCGCCGGGCGTCGCTTGCGCCTCATCGAGAGCATCGGCCTGGGGGGGGAGGCGCGGCTGCACCTCGTGGAGGTGGCTGGCCGGGTCTATCTCGTCTCGTCCGGGCCGCAAGGTTCCCAGGTCATCGACCACCTGCCGCCCGAGGTCCTCTCCGCTGTCGAGGCGGGGGAGGGGGTCAGGGGTCAGGACGATCTCTGGGGCGCTGACCTGCTGGAACAGATGCTTGGCCCCACCTTGGCGGCGGGGGTGCGCCGGGGGCTCGCAGCGGTGCGGCAGGCCCTCTCTACGGTGACCGGCCGCGCGGCGAAGCTGCCTTCAAGCCTGCAGGGCGCGGCTGGGGAGAGCAACCCTGCGCTCGTCGCGCTCGAACAGCAACTGGCGCGGGTGCGGCGCCTGGAGATGGGGACCCGATGATCTCCCCGCGCCGGCCCGGCAGGAGGATGGGGTGGGCCGGATTCGGCCGGCGGGCGCTGGCCTTGGGGTTGCTGGTCGCGGCCTTTAGCCTGGCGGCCGCGCCCAAGGGCGCGCTGGCGGCGCCGGTTCAGGTGGCGTTGCCCCGGATCAGCATCGGCGTCGACCAGGCCACCCGGCCGGGCGACGTGGCGCAGAGCCTGCAGATTCTGTTTCTGCTCACGGTCCTCTCCCTGGCGCCTTCGATTCTGATCCTGACCACCTCTTTCACCCGCATCGTCATCGTCCTGTCGTTCGTCCGGTCGGCCCTGGCCACGCAGCAGATGCCGCCCAACCAGGTCCTGGTCGGGCTCTCCCTCTTTCTCACCCTGTTCGTGATGTTCCCGACGTGGCAGGCCGTCAACGCCAACGCAGTGCAGCCCTACCTTGCCGGAAAGCTTCCCGCCGACCAGGCGCTGGTCAAGGGCCTGGCGCCGGTGCGCGAGTTCATGTTGAGGCAGACGAGAGAGAAGGATCTCGCGCTCTTTGTGGAGATGTCGAAGACCCCCCGGCCGCGCAACCCCCAGGACGTGCCGACTCAGGTCGTGATACCCGCGTTCGTGATCAGCGAACTCAAGACGGCGTTCCAGATCGGGTTCATGATCTTCATCCCGTTCCTGGTCATCGACATGATCGTGGCCTCGACGCTGATGTCGATGGGCATGCTGATGCTCCCGCCGGTGATGGTGTCGCTGCCCTTCAAGATTCTCCTGTTCGTCCTGGTGGACGGCTGGTACCTGGTGGTGCGCTCGCTGCTGCTCAGCTTCAGGTAGGAGGGACGCTTCCGTGAGTGAGACCTTCGTGGTGCAGTTGGGGCGGGACGCACTGATGACGGTTCTGCTGGTGGCGGCGCCGATGCTCGGCCTGGGGCTCGTGATCGGGCTGGTCGTGAGCATCTTGCAGGCCACCACGCAGATCCAGGAGCAGACGCTGGCCTTCATCCCCAAGATCGTCGCCGTCCTGGTCGGGATCGTGGCGTTCGGTCCCTGGATGTTGGGGGTGCTCCTCGATTTCACGAGGGGCATCTTCAGCAACCTGCACACGTTCGTCAGGTAGGAGGCGGATATGCTCGACCTCGCCGCCCTTTGGGCCGCCTTCGACCGTTACCTGCTGGTCTTGGTGCGGGTGACGGGCTTTCTGGGCGCGACCCCCTTCTTCGGCAGCCGGGCGATCCCCGCGCCGGCGAAGATGGGGCTCGGGCTCTCGGTCGCGTTCTTCCTCCTCCCCTCGGCGCACTGGGCGGGCGCGGGGGTGTCGTTCGACACCCCGGGGGCTTACTCCCTGGCCGTGGGCAGCGAGCTGCTGGTCGGGCTGGCGCTGGGCTTCGCCCTGACCATCGCCTTGTCTGCCCTTCAGGTCGCCGGGCAGATGATCGACATACCCATCGGCTTCTCGCTGGTGAACGTGATCGACCCGGCGATGGGCCAGCAGGTGCCGGTGATCGGGCAGTTCCAGTACATCCTGTTCATGCTGATGTTCCTGGCCATCAACGGCCACCACCAGTTTCTTATGGCCCTAGCCAGGACGTTCGAGGTGGTCCCGCTCGGAGGCTTCCAATACTTCCCCGGCCTGCCCGCTCTCCTGCTCAAGGGGTTCAGCGCCGCCTTTCTCCTCGGCTTCCAGATCGGGCTGCCGGTCGTGGCTGCCCTCTTTCTCACCGACATCGGGCTGGGCCTGGTCGCCCGGGCGGTGCCGCAGATGAACGTCTTCGTGGTCGGTTTCCCGGCGAAGATCATCGTCGGCCTTCTCTTCATCACGCTGGTGCTTCCAGTCTACGCCACCTTCGTCGAAGCGGCGCTCGGCCCGCACAGCGCCTTCTTTGGGCTCATCGACGCGATCGTGAGAGGGGGAGCAGCCGGTGCCCGCTGAAGCAGAGCCGCTCTTCCTGTTCGATCTGCAGCGGTTCGCCGGCGAACGGACCGAACCGGCCACGCCGCGGCGCAAAGAGGAGGCCCGGAAGAAAGGCCAGGTTCCCCGGTCCAACGAACTGGTCACCGCCGCGGTGCTGGCGGCCATCTTCGTCTTCCTGCACCGGTACGGCGCCGGTCTGGTCGGGCAGTTGGCCGACTACCTCCAGGCCTGGCTCAGCGACGGCGTGCACGGAGACTTGACCGACGGAGCGGTCATGGCCTGGTACACCCAGTGGGTCAGTTTCTTCCTCGTCACGATCGCGCCGGTCTTCGCGGTCTCGCTCGGCGCCGGGCTGCTTTTGAACTACGTCCAGGTCGGCTTCATGTTCACCACCGCCCCGCTCACCCCAGACCTGGGGAAACTCAACCCGGGGCGGGGCTTGAAGCGCCTCTTCGGCCGCCAAGCGCTGGTCGAACTGGTCAAGTCGGCGGCCAAGGTGTTTCTGATCGGGTGGGCGGCCTGGGGAGCCATCCGTCCCGCCTATGACCTGGTGATGGGGCTCAACCTGGCTGACGTGGGAGACGTCTTCCCCACCGTCGAGGCGTTGGTTTACCGGGTCGGGATGCGGGTGACCGCCGTGCTCTTCGTGCTGGCGCTCATCGATTACGCATACCAGCGGTGGGACTACAGCCGCAACCTGCGGATGTCCAAGCAGGAGGTCAAAGACGAATTCAAGCAGATGGAAGGCGATCCCCACGTGAAGGGCCAGATCAAGGCCCGGATGCGCCAGGTGGCGATGCGGCGGATGATGCAGCGCGTCCCCCAGGCCGACGTGGTCATCACCAACCCTACCCACTATGCGGTCGCCCTGGAATACGACGTGGACCGGATGAGCGCGCCCGAAGTGGTGGCGATGGGCGCCGACTACGTGGCGCAGCGCATCAAGGAACTGGCCAGGCAGAGCGGGGTCGTCGTCGTGGAGAACCCGCCCTTGGCCCGGGCTCTCTGGAGTTCGGCCGAGATCGGGCAGGCGGTGCCGGTCGAACTCTACCAGGCGGTGGCGGAGGTGCTCGCGTTCGTCTTCCGCCTCAAACGGCGGGCGAGATAGCGGCGAGGGAAGACAGTACGGAGGAGGACTTGGCGGATGGCCGAGACGACCCCAGCGGCGACCAATACGTCCCGGGCGAGCGACTACGTGGTGCTGGTCGGCGTCGTGCTGATCATCATGATGCTGGTCCTGCCTCTGCCTCCGTTCCTGATCGACCTGCTCCTGGCGGTCAACATTTCGGCGTCGCTGCTCATCCTGCTCATGGCGATGGGGGTCAAGCGGACGCTGGATTTCTCGACTTTTCCCTCCGTCTTGCTGGTGATCACGCTTTTCCGGCTCTCCCTCAACATCGCCTCGACCCGGCAGATCCTGCTGAACGGCTACGCCGGCCACATCATCGACACCTTCGGCAACTTCGTCGTGGGCGGAAACTACGTGGTCGGCTTCGTCGTCTTCCTCATCCTGGTGGTCATCCAGTTCGTCGTCATCACCCGGGGCGCCGAGCGCGTCGCCGAGGTCGCCGCCCGTTTCACCCTCGACGCCATGCCCGGCAAGCAGATGGCCATCGACGCCGACCTCAACGCCGGGACCCTCACGGAGGCCGAGGCCCGGCAACGCCGGCGCGACGTGCAGCGCGAGGCCGACTTCTACGGCGCGATGGACGGCGCCTCGAAATTCGTCAAAGGCGACGCGATCGCCGCCATCATCGTGGTGGTCATCAATGTTCTCGGCGGCTTCATGATCGGCATGTGGCAGAAAGGGATGCCGCTCCTGGGGGCGCTGCAGCGTTACACGCTCCTGAGCGTGGGGGACGGCCTCGTCGCACAGGTGCCGGCGCTGATGATCTCGGTCGCCGCGGGCATCATCGTCACGCGTTCCGCCAGCGGGGACAACCTCGGTAAGGACCTGGCCAGCCAGTTCGTCTCCCAGCCGACCACCCTGGGGATCGCCGCGGGCATCCTCGGTCTCTTCGCCTTCGTCCCCGGCTTCCCCACCCTGATGTTCCTGGCGCTCGCCGGGCTCTTCGCCTACCTGGCCTACGCGCTCAACCAGGAGATCGCCCGCGCTGCGGCGGCGGCGGCGGAACAGGAGCGGACGGCGGAATTGGAGGCGGCCAAGAAGCCGGAGAACGTGCTCTCGCTGCTGACGGTCGATCCCATCGAGCTCGAGATCGGCTACGGGCTCATCCCGCTGGTGGATCCGGGGCAGGGAGGGGACCTCTTCGACCGAGTGACGCTCATCCGGCGGCAGATGGCGCTCGATCTCGGCATGGTCATCCCCGCCATCCGGGTCAGGGACAACATGCAGTTGAAGCCAGGCGGGTACGTCATCAAGGTTAAAGGAGTGGAAACCGGACACGGCGAATTGTTGACTGATCATTTTCTCGCGATGGACGCCGGAACGGTCAGCGACAAGGTGGAGGGCATCCCGACCACGGAGCCCGCGTTCGGGTTGCCGGCGGTTTGGATCGACGCCGCCCGGCGCGAACAGGCCGAGATGGCTGGCTACACGGTGGTCGACCCGCCTTCCGTCTTGGCGACGCACCTTACGGAGATCATCCGGAGCCAGGCGCACAACCTCCTCGGCCGGCAGGAGACCAAGACCCTGATCGACGGGGTCAAGGAGAGCTACCCGGCGGTGGTCGAGGAACTGGTGCCCGACCTCCTCTCGGTGGGCGAGGTCCAGAAGGTGCTCCAGAACCTCCTGCGCGAGGGCGTGTCCATCCGCAACCTCGTGACCATCCTGGAGGCGCTGGCCGACTTCGCCAGGGTGACCAAGGAGATAGACCAGCTCACCGAGTACGTGCGCCAGGCGTTGGGGCGCCAGATCTGCGCCAACTTGGCGGACCGGGACGGGCGGCTCTACGTGGTGACGCTCGACCCGGCCATCGAGGATTCGCTGGCCGCGGCGGTGCAACGCACGGAGCAGGGCATTTACCTTTCGCTGGATCCCCGCTGGGCGCAGCGGTTCCTCGGAAAGTTGAGTTCGGAGTTGGAGCGCCTGAGCGCCGGAGGGCATAACCCGGTGGTCCTCAGCGACGCCGGGGTGCGGCCTCACTTGAAGCGCCTGGTGGAGCGAGTGTCGAGCAAGGTCAACGTGCTCTCGTACGGGGAAATTGCCCCCGGAACGGATGTTGAAGCGGTGGGGACGGTGACGCTGGGCAATGAGGGTTAAGCGCTACGAGGCCGACTCGATGCAGGAAGCGATCATGAAGGTCCGTGCCGAACTCGGGCGGGACGCGGTCATCCTGCATTCCAAGAAGTTCCGGCGGGGCGGCGCCTTCGGGCTGTTTGGACGGCCCATGTACGAAGTCATCGCCGCGGTCGACCTGGTGACGGAGGCGGGCGCGCAGAAAGCCCGCCCGGCGGAGCGAACCCAGAGCGCAGCGGTGGTGAACGAGCGCGAGTTGGCCGTTGGGGAGAGCGTGGCGCTGCCGGCGGCGGTGCGGCGGTCTGCCCCGGCCCCCGACCTCCGCCGGGAGACTGGCCTGGCGCGGGAGAGCCTGGCCGTGCCCGCGCGGGAGGATCGGCGCGCCGTCCCGGCCGGTAGCGTGGCGCGACCCGAGGTGCGGGTCGGCGCGGTGACGGTCCCGGTGGCGCCGGAAGGGGTCGCCCCGCAGGTGGCGCCGGTCCCGGTGAAAGAGCCGCTGTTCTCGGAGCGTCAAGTGCTCCTCGAGGAGTTGGCCGGCCTCCGCCGGATGATCGGCGACCTGACCGGGCAGTTTTCGGCGAAGGAGCCCGCCGCGGCCTCTCCCGGCTGGGAGGCGGTGCGGCGCCACCTGGTCGCCCAAGAGCTGGCGCCCGAGCACCTGAAAGCCCTCGAACAGGAGGTCTTCGAGACGTGCCGGGCGGCCGAGCTGGCCGACCGCCATCGCGTCGACGAGGTGGCGCGGGAGTTCTTCCTGCGGTCCTTCGTGGTGGAGCGGCGCAAGGGCGAGCGGCCGGCCAGGCGGCGGGTCGTCGCGCTGGTGGGCCCCACTGGCGTGGGGAAGACGACGACCGTGGCGAAATTGGCCGCCCAGCACGCGCTCTTCGGCAACAAGGCGGTCGGCCTGCTCACGGTGGATACCTATCGCATCGCCGCGGTCGACCAGCTCAAAACCTACGCGGAAATCATCAACCTCCCCGTGGAGGTCGCTTACACGCCCGATGAGGTGGCGCAGGCCATGGGGCGGTTGGCCGACCGTGACCTGATCTTGATGGACACCGCAGGCCGCAGCCAGAAGAACCGCGGCCAGATGGCGGAATTGCAGGCCTACCTCGCGGCGGCGAAGCCCGATGAGGTCTGCCTCGTCCTTTCCGCCACCACCAAACAGCGGGATCTGGAGGAGTGCCTCGAACAGTTCCGGGGCACCGGCTACAAGCAACTCATCTTCACCAAGCTCGATGAGAGCAACGCGTTCGGGGCTCTGTACAACTGCAGCCAAAAGGCCCAATGCCCCATCTCCCACCTGACGTTCGGGCAGAACGTGCCCGACGACATCGAGGAGGCCAGTCGCGAACGCCTGGTCGAGTTGCTTCTGGGGACGGGAGTGGACCCGTCATGAGCATCAGCCCGCAAGGCGCGCCGCACGATCAAGCGGAGAAGCTCCGGCAGTTGGTCGCCGGGTCGGAGAGCCGGCGGCCGCGCCTGCTGGGTCGTCCGGGGCACCTGGAGGCTGGCGGGGCGGCGACCAGGAGCGCCCGGGTGATTACGGTGGCCAGCGGCAAGGGCGGGGTGGGCAAGACCAACGTGGTCGTGAATCTGGGGATCGCTCTGGCTGAGCGGGGTCAGCGGGTGGGTATCCTCGACGCCGACCTGGGGCTCGCCAACATCGACATCGTGCTTGGCATGGTGCCGCCCTACAATCTCGTCCACGTGCTGCGGGGCGAGAAGAGCATCGGCGAGATCGTGGTCGAGGGGCCCGGTGGCGTGCGGGTCTTCGCCGGGGGCTCCGGCGTCTACGAACTCGCCAACGTCGCGCAGTGGCACCTCGACCGGCTGGTCAAGGGCCTGCGGGATCTCGAAAGCACCATGGACATCTGCCTCATCGACACGGGAGCCGGGATCGGGCGGCAGGTGATGAGCTTCGTCGGCGCGGCCCAGGAGGCCATCGTGGTCACGACGCCGGAGCCGACCGCCGTCACCGACGCCTACGGGCTGGTGAAGATGCTGTCGCTGCACAACCAGGAGGTAGCGGTGAAGGTCGTCGTCAACATGGTGGACAGCCAGGCGGAAGGGCGCGCCATCTACGAGCGGCTCAGGACCGTCAGCCGCCGGTTTCTCGGGCTCGAGGTGGAATATCTCGGCTGTGTGGAACGCGACCCCGCCGTGGCGAAGGCCGTGCGCGAGCAACGCCCCTTCATGGTGGGCAGCCCTAGGTGCCGGGCGAGCCAGGGGATCCTGCGCGTGGCCGATGCGCTCAGCGAACGGGCGCCGGAGAACCCCCAGGGCCTGGGCGGAATCTTCCAGCGCATGCTGCGCCTGGGGCGCTAGGGAGGGAAGACTGTGCGCGACCTGAGTGCCGTCGAACTGGATGCGCTGAAAGAGGTGGGGACGGTCGGCGCAGGCAACGCCGCGACCGTGCTCGCCTCCATGTTGGGGCAACGGGTTCCCATGAGCGTTCCGGAGGCGCGCCTGTTGCCCATCGGCGTCATCCCTGAGGTGGTGGGAGGGGCCGAGTCGGAGGTGGTCGGCGTCTGCCTGGGGGTGACCGGCGATGCGCCGGCGGCCATCCTCTTCCTGCTGCCCCGGCCAGCCGGAGAGCGGTTGGTCAGGCAACTGCTCGGAACCTTGTCGGTTGAGGCGGAGACCGTCACGTTCAACGAGTTCGAGCGTTCGGCGCTGGGCGAGGTGACCAACATCCTCAGCGGAGCTTACCTCCAGGCGCTGCAGGAGTTCACCGGACTGGCGTTCGTTCCTTCGCCCCCGGCCTTTGCCCACGACATGGCGGGCGCCCTGCTCGACGCCTTGTTCGCGGAGATCGGGCGGGTGAGCGATTACGCCCTCCTCATCGAGACCGAGTTCCTGACGGGTGAGCAAGGGGTCAGGGGGCATTTCTTCCTGGTGCCGGATCCGGAGGGGCTGGTCACCATCCTGCAGGCGCTGGGAGTGAGAGAATGCAGTCCGGAGGGGCAGTGATCCG
>JBLNBQ010000036.1:0-2970 GCA_050260095.1 Chitinophagales bacterium | reverse complement strand
GAGATCCGCAACCTCCGGGCCGAGTACCAGGTGCCGCAGGGTAAGGGCGTGCCGGCGCTGGTGCGCGCCGGGGCGGCGGTCAGGGAACTGTTCGAGAAGAGCCGGCCGTTCCTGCTGCCGCTGGCCAACCTGACCGAACTCACGCTGCTGGCCGAGGACGCGGCCGCGCCTGAGCAGGCGGTGACCGCGGTGGCCGGCGGGGCCGAACTCTTCCTGCCGCTGGCCGGCCTGGTCGACGTGGAGCGGGAGCGGGACCGGCTGGGGAAGGAACTGGCGGCGGCCGTCGCGGAGGTCGAGCGGTTGACCGCCAAGCTTGGCAACCCGGGTTTCACCGGCAAGGCGCCCGCCGAGGTGATCGAGAAGGAACGGGCCAAGCTGGTAGCGGCCGAAGAGCGGCTCACGAAGGCGAAGAGCCTGCTGGCGGATTTGGACCGGCTGGCGGGCGGCAAGTGAACGCGGCAGAGGAGCGCATCAGCGCTTATCTGGCTGGGCTGGCCAAGTTCGGCTGGCACCTGGGGCTCGACCGCATCGAGGCCTTGCTGGAGCGGCTCGGGCACCCCGAGCGGAGCTACCTGGCCGTCCAGGTCGCGGGGACCAACGGCAAGGGTTCGACGGCCGCCCACCTGGCGTACATCCTGGCCGCCGCGGGGTATAAGGCGGGCCTATACATCTCGCCCCACCTCGAAAGCTACCGCGAGCGCTTCGCCCTCGTGGGTCCGGGTCCGGCGCACCGCCTGATCGACGCGGAGCGCCTTGCGGACCTGCTGGGAGAGGTCGCGGCGGCGGCCGGGCCGGTCGCGGAGAGCCCGGCCGGCCCCCCGACCGAGTTCGAGGTGCTGACGGGGGCGGCGGCCCGGTGGTTCGCGGAAGAAAGGGCCCAGGTCGTGGTCTGGGAGACGGGGCTGGGGGGGCGCCTCGACGCCACCACGGCCTGTCCCAGCCAGCTCTCGGTCCTCACCCACATCGACCTCGACCACCAGGACCGGCTCGGCCCCACCTTGGAGGCGATTGCGGCGGAGAAGGCCGCGATCGTCCGCCCGGGGCAGCCGGTGGTAGTGGCGCCGCAGGAACCGGCCGCCATGGCGGTCATCGCGGCCCGGGCGGCGGAACAGGGGAGCCCGCTGCTCCAGGTGGACGAGGCGGTGGTGCAGCTTGCGCAGGCCACCCTCGCCGGGACGGAGTTCACCTACCGTCCCCCCGCTGAGCTGGCGCCGGGAGCGGGGCAGGGGCTGCCGGCGCGACTTGCGACGGCGCTGCTCGGGCCGCACCAGGCGATCAACGCGGCGGTGGCGGTCACGGCGGCCCTGGCGCTGGAAGCGGCGGGCTTGCGGGTGAGCCCCGCGGCGGTGGAGCGGGGCCTGGCGGAGGTTCGCTGGCCCGGACGGCTGGAGGTCTTGCGCCGCGAGCCGCTGGTGATCGTGGACGGCGCCCACAACCCCGACGGGATGCGCCGCCTCGTCGAAGCGTGGCGGGCCCTGGCGCCGGGCGCTGCGCCCCTGGTGGTCTGCGGCTTCCTTCGGGACAAAGCCTGGGAGGAACTGGTGGCCCTCCTGGCCGGCCTCGCCGGCGAGGTGGTGGTTACCCGGCCGGCCAGCGACCGGGCGGCCGCGCCCGGGGAGGTGGCGGAACTCTTCCGCCGGGCCGGGGTGCCGGCGCAAGCGGTCGAGCCGCCGGAAGAGGCTGCCCGGGAGGCGCTGGCGCACGCCCGGGAAGGAGGGCGACCCCTGCTCGGGTGCGGTTCGCTGTACCTGATCGGGGCGCTCCGCCGGGCCTGGCGCCCGGCCGCGGGCGGGAAGGGCGGGGAGGTCACGTGACGGAGCGGCAGGCGCCCTATTGGGAAGGCGTACCTCCCGTCCTTGCGCACGGGGCCGTGGTGCTCACCGGGGCCTACGGGAGCGGCAAAACGGAGACCTCGCTCAACCTCGCTTCTTACCTCGCGGGACGGGCCGAGGAGCCGGTGACCCTTGTGGACCTCGACGTCGTCAAGCCCTACTTTCGCGCCCGTGAACTGGAAGAGCGGTTCCGGCGCCACGGCGTCCGTTTCATGTCGGCGGCGGAAGGCTTCACCCGGGCCGACGTCCCGGCGGTGTCGGGAGCCGTCCTCGGCGCCCTGCGCCTGGCGACCGGCCGGCTGGTCATCGACCTAGCGGGAGAGAAGGCGGGGGCGAGGGTTCTCCGGGGCTTCCTCCAGGGCGCGCCGGACCGGAAGGTCGCCCTCTACCTGGTGGTCAATCCTTACCGGCCCTTCACGGGCGATGTCGCCGGGATTCTGGCGACCGCGCACGAGCTGGTGGAGACGGCGGCGACCCCGCTCACCGGGCTGGTAGCCAACCCCCACCTCTTGGGCGAGACCAGCCCGGCCCGGGTGCTCTCGGGGTTCGGGATCGTAGCGGAGGCGGCGGCCGAACTCGAGGTGCCCGTCGCGTGGCTGGGCGTTTCCGAGCGCCTGGCGCCCGAGGTGCGGGGCCGGGTGCCTGTGCCGCTCTTTGTGTTGCGCCGGTTTCTTCGGCCGCCCTGGGAGGAACCGGAAAGTGAAGGAGTTTTCTCCTCTTCCCCGGAATAACGTGGTGAGCGAGGTGAGGAGAGACACGATGCGCGGCAAGGGATGGACCCGCAAGGCGGCCGTGACGGTCGCCAGCCTCGTGGTCTGCGCGGTGGCCGTGGGACTGGGTTACTTCATGGGCAACTACGCCATGACCGCCATCAGCACACGCCGGGTCGCTCCGCCGGAGCCGGCCGTGGCGCCCGCCGAACCGGCCGCCCCCGCTTCTTCTCCCGCTCCCGAACCAAAAGACTCGGCGGCCGCGCCTCTGTCGCCCGCTGCGCCTTCGGCTTCGCCCGCGGGTGACTCCCAGTTGTTGACCGACCTCGACGACGGCAAGCCCGCCACCGTCCCGCCCGGTTCACCCACCGCCGAGCCGGGGCCCGCGGCGCCCGCGGCCGCGACGGCGTCCTCCGCTCCGCTCTTCC
>JBLNBQ010000035.1:0-44006 GCA_050260095.1 Chitinophagales bacterium | reverse complement strand
GGGCGGTACTACCAGCAGGCGCCCGAGATCGAGGCTCTCGTGGACTTGCTCGACTGCGCTTGCCAGGAGCGCCGGAGGGTTCGGTTCAGCTACCGCCCGGCCAACGGAAACGCCGGTCAGCGGTTGGCCGATCCCCTGGGCTTGGCCTACTACTGGTTCCACGACGCGTGGTACCTGGTGGCTGGGCTCACGGGCGAGGGCGGGCCGGGCGGGGAACTCCGCCACTTCCGGCTCGACCGGATGGACGACGTCGCCGTGACCGGCGAGGCCTTCGAACCGCCGGCCGAGTTCGACCTTCGGGAGCACTTGGCGCCCTGCTGGGGGATCGAGCACGGCGAGCTGCACCAGGTCAGCATCCGGTTCTATGACGAGTTGAACGTGCTCGCCCGGGTGAAACGGGAGACCGCGCACCGGGAGCGGGCGCGGCTCGTGGCGGAGGAGGGCGGGACCTATCTTTACACCGATGAGGTGGCGGGGCTCAACGAGCTGAGGGTCTGGGTGAGGAGCTTTGGCAGTTCGGCGGAGGTTCTCTCCCCCGCCGCACTGCGGGAAGAGTTGCTGGAGAGCGCCCGGGGGATCATCGCCCGGCACACGGGCGCGCCGGCCGCGACCGGCGGTCTGGAGGTGGCAGGATGAGCGCCCCGAGCGGAAACGGGAACCCGGCCCGGACGGGCGCGCCCAAGGCGACGCCCGAGGGAGCGGTGCTCGAACGCCTGCTCCGCCTTCTGCAGGTGCTCAGGGCGGCTCCCGACGGGCTCACCGAGGAACAACTGGCGGGCGCCTGCGGGGTTTCGCCAGCCACCGTGCGAGGCGACCTTGAGGTGCTCGCCGCGTACGCCAAAGTGCCGGTCTGGAACGAGGCCGACGATGACGGGAACGAGGGAGACGACGACTGGCGGCGGACCGCCGGCCGGCCGTGGCACTTCGCGGAGGGGGCCGGTGCGCTGCCTCCCGTGCCCCTCACGCCGCCGGAGGCCTGGGCCTTGCTCGAGGCGGTGTCGGGCCTGGCCGACGATTCCGTGCTGCGTTTGGTCGGGGTGAAGCTGCGGGAGGCGCTGCTGGGCCGAGGCCCGCGGGAGCGGCAGGCGGGGAACGTGCTGGTCAAGGGCGTACGCCCGGTGTACGATGCGGCTCAGCCCGAGGAACGCCTGCATCAGCTCGAGAAGGCGGTCCATCTCCGCCGGCGGTTGCGGATCGCCTACCGGAGGGCGTCCGGCGAGGCGAGCGAACGGAAAGTCGACCCGTACGGCCTGCTCTACTACTGGGTGCAGAGCGCCTGGTACCTGGTGGGCCATTGCCACCTGACCGGCGAGGTGCGCACTTTCCGCGTCGACCGGCTGACCAGGGTGCAGGAGCTGCCGGAGCGGTTCGCTTGCCCGGCCGACTTCTGCCTCGAAGAGTATTTCCGCCATTCCTGGGGCGTGGACCGGGGCGAACTGCACCAGGTCATGATCCGCTTCTGGGATCACTTCAACGTGCTGGCCCGGGTGCGCAAGGAGACGGCCCACCGGCGGGAGGCAAACCTGACGCCGGAGCCGGGCGGCACCTGGCTCTACACCGACGTGGTCGCCGGGCTCAAGGAGTTGCGGGTGTGGGTCAGAAGCTTCGGCGAATCCGCCGAAGTGCTGGCCCCCCAGGAGTTGCGCGATGAGATGCGGGAGAGCGCACAGCAGATCCTCCAACGCTACGGGGTCCAGGAGTAGAAGGTCGTTATCCCTGCTTGCCGCAGGATCCTCATGCCTGTCGCCGTGCCGCCAGGCTTGCGACACGCTTTGTCCATCCTGTCTGATAAGCTTGGGGCGTGAAGACGCACTTCCAGCCCCTTCCTCCGGGGCCACATTTCGACGAAACCGGGAAGTCGTTACGGGGGCCGTTTCCCACGAGGTAACGGGGGGTCCTTGCCCAATACCTACCGTAAGACAACGCTGCAGTGGAGGGCTTATGGGCAGCAAACGGGCTGGAGAAATCGTTGCCGTCGTTGTGGTCGCGCTTGCATTGATCGCCTTGTGGGGTGGGGCCAGGACAAAGGCTATCCCCGCCTTCCGGCTCCGTCCGGCGCGGGCGATGGCGGCCGCGCCGGCGCCTCGGGCGGCATACACCCCCAGCCGGTACTTCTCCGATCTGGGCAACCTCGTCCTGAGTGATCCCGCCTCGGCGGTCAAGAAGGCCGCACAGCTCTACGAGGACCACTTCGCGGCGGCGCCGCCGGCCATCCGGGAGGAGGCCTTCCTGCGGTTCCGCGAGTTCCACCGCACGGTCGAGGAGCGGGCGAACAGGGCCATGCAGACCCGGTTGCAGGAGCTATTCCGCACGACTTCCGCGGGCAAGGGGTTCGCTTCGGTCAAACAACTGGCCGCCGAGATGAACGCAGGCGAGGAATACCGGGCCGCCGGGCTGGCCCTGGTCTACGAGGGCGAGGGCGCGTGGACGGTGACCGCCGCGGAGGGCTTCTACACCAGGACGTTCGGCGAGTGGCTGTCGCCGGCGTACCGGGACTTCCTCGCGCTGGAGGACGTGGAGAACAACCACCGGTGGGCGATGGATGCCGCGCTGGTCATTCCCCTGGAGGAGCTGGGCCGGCGCCTCGCGGCCTGGGAAACGTACCGCCGGAAGTACCCGGATTCGCCGTTCGCCCTGGTGGCCAAGCGGAACTACGTCAACCAACTGAGCGCGTTCCTCTTTGGCCTGGACAACACGCCGCCCTTCGACCGGGCGACGAAGAAGGTCCGGCCGGCGGTGGTCGAGGCGTTGACTGGTTATGTCGCCGCCAACCCGGGGACCCCCTCGGCCAAGTTGGCCGCCCAGGTGCTGGAGCTGTACAAGAAGCACAAGTACGTCTACGACGAGGCCTTGCGCAAGGAACTCGGACAACTCTCGGCCGCGGCGCGGCAGTGAGGCTACAGCAGCACGATCGTGATGCCCTCGTTGTAGCCGGTGCGCAGGTCGGAGTCGTGGGAGAGGTCGGGGCAGGCCTCCAGGACCGATAGGGCCGGCTGCTCGTAACAGATCCAGCGTTCGCCGGGGACGAACTCGCGTATCCGGCCCGCCTTTTTCTCGCGGGCCAGGTAATTGCGGGTGGCCTTCTTGATGGCGCCGCCGACGCCGGTTGAGCCGTACCCGTGGATCAGCTTGACCGCCTTCACTCCCTCGCTCCGGGCCTTGACCAACTCCCACTCGAGGATGTCGAGGACCCGGTCGGAGGTGGGCCAGTTTTTCTTGATGTTGATCACGCGGACGCTTCCCATGAGCGCAGGGCACCTCCTCTTGAGCAGGCTACCGCAATGCCTTCCGCCTTCCTTTCGTGACTCTGCCGCCGGTTCCTGTCGGTGTTCGCAGCGCACCTGCAGGATGGTGGCGGGCAAACGGCCAACCTAATGGCCGGAGGCGGTTTCGTGCAGACCAGAGCCGAGTGCGTCCCCTGCACCCTGGGGCAGATCCTGAACATGCGCAACTTCGTCGAACTCCCCGCTGAGCGGGCGCTCGCCGCCCAGCAAGACGCCCTGGCCCGGTTGGCCGCGCTCGATCTCCGCTCGGCGACCCCCGCCATGCTGGCCACCGCCTGTATACGGGCGGGGGCGCAAGCCGCCGGGTCGGCCGACCCCTACCTGGAGGCGAAGCGCCGTTACAACCGGGTCGCCCTGGAACTCCTGCCCAAATTGGCGCCGAAGGTCGAACGGTTTCCGGAAGGGTCGCCGGAGCGCCTGGAACGGGCCTTGCTCATCGCCGCGGCCGGCAACATCATCGACTTCGGCATCTTCAAGGAGGTCGACGTGGAGAGCCGGGTGGACCAGGTGCTGGCCCGGGGCTTCCAGCACAGCGACCTTGACCTTCTCCTGAAGCGGTTGGCCGGCGCCCGGAGGATCCTCTACCTGGCCGACAACGCCGGAGAGATTGTGCTGGACCGGTTCGCCGTGGCTGAGTTGGCCCGCAGGGCGCCGGTCACCGTGGCCGTGAAGGGAGCGCCGATCCTCAACGACGCCCTGGTGGAGGACGCCCTTGCGGCCGGCCTCCAGGAATGGGCGGAGATCACGACTACCGGCCAGGGGGTGCTGGGCGTGACCCGGGAGGCTTCGCCCGGGTTCTGGTCGGCCTTTCGGGCGGCCGGCGTGGTGCTGTCCAAGGGCCACGCCAACTTCGAGAGCCTGGACGACCAGGCGCACCCGGGGCTCTTCTTCCTGCTGACCGTGAAATGCCAGGTGGTGGGCGACGTGCTCGGATGCAGCGTGGGGGACGTGGTCTTGAAGGCCGCCGGGACGCCCGGAAGTGGAGCCCGTTGTCCGAAAGGGGAGTGAGCGAAGTGAGAGTGGCGGACGGAGTCGAGATGCTGGACATTCCGGCGAGCGGCCCGGCCGGCCCAGGGTTCCTCCATCCCACCCTGCTTTGGGAGGGTGACGCGGTCGTTCTGGTGGACGCCGGCTACCCGCGCCAGTCGCCGCAGCTCCGGGAGGCGGTGGAGCGGGCCGGCGTGCCGTTTGCCCGTCTGAACACGGTGATCATCACCCATCACGACATCGACCACGTCGGCAGCCTGGCCGCCCTGCGAGAGGCGCTGCCGGGCCAAGTGCGAGTGCTCTGCCAGGCGGAGGAGAAGCCGTTCCTCGAAGGGACCAAACCGGCGATCAAGGTGGCGGGAATGGAGGCCAACCTGGCCGCCCTGCCCGAGCAGATGCAGGCGGTCTGCCAAAGCATGAAGCGGTTCTACGCGGCGAACCAGGTCCAGGTCGACCGGGCGCTCGGGGATGGCGAGCGGCTGCCCTGGTGCGGCGGCATCCGGGTGATTCATACCCCGGGGCACACGCCTGGGCACCTCTGCCTCTACCTCGAACGGAGCAAGACGCTGGTTGCCGGGGACGCGCTCACGGTGCAGGGCGGCCGGCTGGTCAAGGGTCCGGACAGCTACGATTGGCGGAGCGGCGTGGCCAGGGAGTCGCTGCGCAAGCTCACCCAGTACGACATCCGGGCGATCATCTCCTACCACGGGGGGCTATACCAGGAGAACGTGAACGAACGCCTCGCGGAGGTGGCGGCGGAGGAAGCGAAGACCGAATAGCTCGGGGAGAAAGAACAAGAACGCACGGCCTTTCTGTCGCAAGACTGGAAGGCCTTTTCTTTTGCGGCCGGTGCGGTGCGACGACGGCCCGTGCATTGGAGGAGTTGGCCATTTCCCGGAAGATAATCAGGCCGGAAGAACGCACGCCATGCGTTCGTCGGCGGGCGCCGGGAAAGGTGGAGGTGATGAGCGGGTGTGCCGGACGTCCACGCCGACACGAACGACAAACTCGGGGAGAGGAATCTAGGAGGGGAGATCATGAAGGTTGCGAAGTGGCTAGTCTTGTTGACCCTCACTATGGCACTGCTGGCCGGGTCGGTGGGTATCGCGGCCGCGGCGCCCAGCGGCCGCCTGGAGATCTTCTCCTGGTGGGCCGGCGATGAAGGGCCGGCGCTCCAGGCGCTCATCGACCGCTATCAGAAGCTGTACCCCGATGTCAAGGTCATCAACGCCACCGTCACCGGCGGTTCCGGCGTCAACGCCCGGGCCGTCCTCAAGACGCGGATGCTCGGCGGCGACCCGCCGTCCACGTTCCAGGTCCATGCCGGACAGGAACTGATCGGCACCTGGGTCGTCTCCCGGCGCATGGAAGACTTGAGCAGCCTCTACAACCAGGAGGGCTGGCGCAAGGCGTTCCCAGCCGGCCTGCTCAAGCTCCTCAGTACCAAGCAGGGCATCTGGTCCGTTCCCGTGAACATCCACCGCTCCAATGTCATGTGGTACGTGCCGGATAACCTGCGCAGGTGGGGCGTCAAGGTGCCCGCCACCTGGGAAGAATTCCTCGCCATCGCCCCCTCGCTCCAGGCGAAGGGGATCGTGCCCCTCTCCCTCGGCGAGAACTGGACCGTCAACCACCTCTGGGAGAGCGTGGCCCTCTCCAAGCTCGGTCCCGACAAATGGCAGGCCCTGTGGCAGGGTGACCTCGCCTGGACCAGCCCCGAAGTCATCGACGCCTGGAAGCTGTTCGGCCGGATCCTCGACTTCACCAATAAGGGCGGGTCTTCGCTCTCCTGGCAGCAGGCGACCGACATGGTCGTGAAGGGCCAGGCCGCCTTCAACATCATGGGCGACTGGGCCGCCGGGTACATGACCACCACCCTGAAGCTCGAGCCGGGCAAGGGCTACGGCTGGGCGCCGTCCCCGGGAACCAAGGGCACCTTCATGATGCTCTCCGATTCGTTCGGCCTGCCGGTCAAGTCGCCGAACCGCGAAGCCACGCTGGCCTGGCTGCGGATGCTCGGCAGCCGCGAGGCGCAGGACATCTTCAACCCGCTCAAGGGCTCGATCAGCGCCCGGGTGGACAGCGACCTCTCGAAGTACAACGCCTATCTCCAGAGCGCGGCGAAGGACTGGCAGCGTGACGACATCGTCGGCAGCCTGGTCCACGGTGTGGTGGCGAACGAGCGGTTCATGAACGACTTCGCCACTGTGATGGAGATCTTCCTCAGCACCCGCAACGCCGAGGCGACCGCCAACGCCGCCCAGGCTCTGGCGATCCAGGCCGGCATCGCGCAGTGACCCGGGCTTGAGGGGGCGCTCAGCCTGAGCCCTTCCGGCGACGGCGGGGGCGCCCCTTCTCGCCTTTCGAGGAGGAGTTGGGCCGATGTCCATGCGGCGAGACCGCCTGGCGGCGATACTGGTGCTCCTGCCCTCGCTGATCTTGCTGGGCATCTTCGTCTACGGCTTCATCGGGCGCACGCTCTACGTCTCCACGACCGACTGGGGCCGGGGGACGGGCGGGGCGCTGGCGCTCAATCCCACGCTGCATCCGGTCGGGCTGGCCAATTACCGGGAGCTCTTCACCGGCTTCCTGGACCTGCGCTTCCGGCAGGACATGGTCAACATGCTCTGGTTCACGCTCCTGTTCGTGGGAGCCTCGCTCTTCCTGGGGCTGCTCTTCGCCACTCTGCTCGACCAGCACCTCCGGGGGGAAGGCCTCTTTCGGACGATCTTCCTTTACCCGATGTCGCTCTCATTCATCGTGACCGGGACCGTCTGGCGCTGGCTGCTGCAGCCGCAGGGCGGGGTGAACGCCTTGCCAACGCTCTTTGGGCTGCCGCCGGGGAAGTTCCTGTGGCTCAGCGACCGGACTCAGGTCTTGGGCTTCAACTACCAGGCCTTGTTGGGGTATCTCGCCGCCGGAGCCGCCGTCGTGCTGGCCGCCGGGGCCGGGTTCTACCTCTGGCGGCGCCGGTATGAGGCCGCGGCGGCGCTCGCCCTCCCGGCCGCCGTCATGCTGCTGTGGCTCGCCACCGGCGGCGCAGCCCGTGCCCGGCTCCTGCCCTTCCCGGAAGGACACGGGCTCCACCTGGCTCTGGCCGGCGTCGTGCTGGCCGCCACCTGGCAGATGTCGGGCTACACCATGGCCCTCTACCTGGCCGGGCTCCGGACGGTCCCCGACGAACTGCGGGAGGCCGCCCGCGTCGACGGCGCCAACCGGTGGCAGGTCTACCGGTTCGTCGAGTTGCCGTTGCTCACGCCGATCACCTGGAGCGCGGTCATCATCCTCGGCCACATCGCCCTGAAGATTTTCGACCTTGTGCTGGCGATGGCGGGCACCGACAACGCTCCCACCAGCGTTCCGGCGATCACGATGTACCTGACCACTTTCCGCGGCAACCAGTTCGCCAAGGGGGCTGCCATCGCCACCGTGCTATTGGTCATGGTCTCGCTGCTCATCATCCCGTACCTGGTCACCTCGTTGCGTCCGAGGAGGGCACGCTGATGGACACGGAGACAGCCGCGGCCAACGCGCCGCGCCCGCGTGCAAAGGCGCACCGGCGCCCCGACTGGGTGCAACGGGCCGCGTATGCGCTGGTCATCCTCTTCGCCCTTATCTACCTGGTGCCGGTGTACATGACCGTGGTGACGAGCCTGAAAGCGCCGGCCGAGATCAACCTGCTGACCGCCTGGAGACTGCCCAGCCGTCCGTTCTGGGAGAGCTACGCGGTGGCCTGGCGGACCTTGGCCCCCGGCCTCAAGAACAGCTTCGTCCTGGCGGTGAGCGCGACCGTTCTCTCGGCCGCCCTCGGAGCCTTGAACGGCTACGTGCTCTCGAAGTGGGACTTCCCGGGCGCACGGGTCGTGCTGCCGCTCATGATCTTCGGCATGTACGTGCCCTACCAGAGCGTCCTCATCCCGCTCTTCCAGTTCCTGCGTTCGACCGGCCTCTACGGGGGCCTCCCCGGACTCGTCCTGGTCCATGTGGTGTACGGGCTGCCCATCACGACCCTGCTCTTCCGCAACTTCTACGTCAACATCCCCGATGAGCTGCTCGGGGCGGCGGCCATCGACGGCGCCGGCTTCTTCCGCACCTTCCGCTGGCTGATCGTCCCGCTCTCCGGCCCTCCCTTGGGGGTGGTGGTCATCTGGCAGTTCACTCAGATCTGGAACGAGTTCCTCTTCGCGGTAACCCTCACGCAGTCGAGCGCCCAGCCGATCACGGTGGCGCTGGCCAACCTCGCCGGGGGTGAGGCGGTCGCCTGGAACCTGCCCATGGCCGGTTCCGTCCTGGCGGCCTTGCCCACCGTGCTAGTCTATGTGCTGCTCGGGCGGTATTTCATCCGCGGGCTCCTGGCCGGCGCGCTCAAGGAGTAGGCCCGGAGAAGATTAAGCCGCGCGGGCGGCGAGAGAAGGGGGCGGACCTGATGGACTTCGAGCGGAGAACGGCGCTTGGCCGCATAAAGCTGGGCTATGCGCCCACGAGACGGGACGTGTTCAGCCGCGAGGCCGCCCGGGCGCAGGCCGGGCTCGTCGCGGACCGCCTGCGGCAGTGGCAGGTCGACTTCGTGGACCTCAGTTGGCTAAACGAGGAGGGGCTGCTCCACTCCGCGGCCGACGTCCCCCGGGTGGTCCGACGCTTCCGGGAGGAGGGGGTCGATGCGGTCTTCTCCCCGCACTGCAACTTCGGCACCGAGGAGGCGGTGGCGAAACTGGCGGCCGCCCTGGGCAAGCCGTTCCTCCTCTGGGGCCCTCGCGACGACGCCCCGCTCCCCGGGGGACTGCGGCAGAGAGACACCCAGTGCGGGCTCTTCGCCACGAGCAAGGTCCTGCGCCGCCTGGGGGTCCCCTTCACCTACATCGTCAACAGCCGGCTGGACGACCCGGTCTTCGCGCGGGGAGTGCGTACCTTCCTGGCGGCGGCCGCGGTGGTCAAGGCCTTCCGGAGGCTACGGATCGGGCAGATCAGCACCCGCCCCGCCTCGTTCTGGACCATGATGGTGAGCGAGGGCGAACTATTGGAACGGTTCGGGGTGGAGGTCGTCCCACTGACGCTGGTGGACGTGGTCCGCCGGGTGGACGCCCTCGTCGCGGCGGGCGGGGAGGCGCTGCGGTCGACGCTCGCCGACTTCCGGGCGCGGGTGCAGTTTCCGGGGATCGCTGAGGAAGCCGTGGCGCGCCTCGCCGCGCTGAAGCTGGTGCTGAAGGAGTGGGCGGAGGGGGAGGGCTTAAGCGCGATCGCCTTCCAATGCTGGTCCGCCCTGCAGGACGCCTTGGGGATCATCCCCTGCTTCGTGAATGCGGAACTCACCGACGAGGGCCTGCCGACCATCTGCGAGACGGACATCCACGGGGCCATCTCCGCGGTCATGGCCCAGGCGGCCCGGATGGGAGAGAGCCCGGTCTTCTTCGCCGACCTCACGGTGCGACACCCCGAGAACGACGACGCCGAGTTGCTCTGGCACTGCGGGCCGTTCCCCTACTCGCTCAAGGCGGACGGCTACCCCGCCGTGGTGGGGCGCCACTACATCCAGCCGGGCGAACCGCCGGGCGTGGCCGAGTGGGAGATCCGCGGCGGGGACGTCACGGTGGTCCGCTTCGACGGGGACCACGGCGAGTACAGCCTGCTCTTCGGCCAGGCGAGGGGGACCGCCGGGCCGCGGACCAGAGGGACGTACCTCTGGGTGGAGGTGGGCGACTGGCCGGCCTGGGAGGAGCGGTTCATCCGCGGACCTTACGTGCACCACGTGGCGGGGGTGCATGGTCAGGTTGCGCCGGCGCTCTACGAGGCGTGCCGCTACCTCCCAGGCTTGACCCCCGACCCGGTCGACCCCACGGAGGAGGAACTCAAGGCGTGGTTCCGGCGGGTTCGCTGACGGTCGTGCCCGCGATGGTCCGGGTCTCCGGGTCCTTCGCCACCTGTCCGGAAATGAAGATAGACCCGCCGCACCGGATGGCGGGGGAATAGGGGTTGCCTGGGGGCGCCACGTCGGCGGGGAAGATGGCCTCTTTCACCACGCGTACCTCCTGAGCGGCGTCGTTCCGGGGGTGGCCGGCGTTCAGGGCTGGAATCACGCCTGTTCGGGCGAGGCGAAGGTTCCGGGCGGGAAGGAAGCCGGCCCGGCGATGAGCAGCGGGTGCCCGGCCGCCTGGCACTGCACGCGGCCGCCTCTCCCCAAGTAACGACCCGGCTGAGTCTCCGGCAAGCCGTCCCAGACCATCTTCTCCGCAGGTTCGCCCATCCCTCTCAGGGCCCTGGTCCTTTCATGCCGGTTTCGGGACTCGCACGCGCGGGGGTGCGCCCTTTCGGAGGGATTCCTGCATCCTCCAGCTACCAATGGAGCGGAGAACCACCGTGGAAGGAGGCGGGCCCTGTGTACCTGCTGGGCATCGACGTCGGCACGACCAACTGGAAGGTGGTGGCCTACGACCACCAGGGTGCCCCCGTGGCGAGCTTCCGCTGTTCCTGCCGGGTGCACCAGCACGAGGACGGCTTTGCGTGCTATTGGCCGAAAGAGCTGTGGGCGACGCTCGCCGGCGGCATCCGCTCGGTCGTCGAGCAGCTCGGCGATCCGGGCGCCGTCGATGGCCTGGCCGTAGGCAGCATCGGCGAGTCGGGCGTCCTCCTCGACGCCGCCGGCGAGCCTCTCTTTCCATCGCTCGCCTGGTTCGACCCGTGCACGCGGCCGCAGGCCCGGCGGTGGCTTCGCGGGACCGACGTGCACGAACTCTATGCGGTGACCGGCTTCGCCCCGCAGCACATCGCTTCGGTGAACAAGCTGCTCTGGCTGCGTGAGGAGCATCCCGACGTGTGCGCCCGGGCCCGCCGCTGGCTTTGCATCTCCGATTACGTGGCGTTCCGCCTGAGCGGAGAGGCTGCGATGGACTACTCCCTGGCCTCGAGGACCGGGCTCCTCGACCTCCGGCGCCGGGAGTGGTCGGACCGCCTCCTCGAGCGAGCCGGGGTCTCGGCGCAGCTTCTGCCGCCTTTGGTCGCCAGTGGGACGGTGATCGGCGGGGTCAGCCGGGAGGCGGCGCGCCTCACCGGACTGTTGCCCGGCACCCCTGTCTGCGCCGGGGGCCACGACCACATCTGCGGCGCGTTTGCGGCGGGCGCATCCGTGCCCGGCGTGGCGGTGGACTCGACGGGAACCGCGGAAGCCGTTCTGCTGGTTCTCCCGGAGCCCCGGGGCGACGCCTCGCTCTGCGACGCCGGGCTCTCGGCCGGCTGCCACGTGGTCCCTGGCCAGTACTACCTAATCGGAACCATCCTGACGTCCGGGGCGGTCGTCGAGTGGCTCCGGGAGCAGCTAGGGGACAAGGGGATACCCGCGGATGATCCCGGCGCGGCCTACCGGGCCTTAAGCGATTCTGCCGCGACCGTGCCGCCCGGCGCGGACGGGCTCCTCTTTCTGCCCCACCTGCGGGGGAGCATCGCCAACCCGGTCGACCCCCGCTCCCGGGCGGCCTTCGTGGGGCTCACCGACGCCCACACCCGCGCCCATCTGGTCCGTGCGGCGCTGGAGGGAGTCTGTCACGACCTCCGGGCCCTCCTGGCCCGCATGGAGCGCTTGACGGGAGCGCGGGCGCGCCAGTTGATCGCCGTCGGCGGCGCCGTGCGCAACCCGTTCTGGCTGCAGCTCAAGGCCGACGTGCTGGGGAGAACGGTCGTCGTGCCGGAGATCGAGGAGGCGGTGGCCCTCGGGGCCGCGCTGCTGGCCGGCCTTGGGGTGGGAGTCTACGCGAGCCCGGACGCGATACGGCAGGTGCGGGGTGCTGCGGCGGCGAGGTACACGCCCCGGCGCGAGCCTGCTTCAGTCTACCGGCGCCAGCACCGTCTCTACCGGCGCCTTTACCCGGCGCTCCGGGCCCTGTCCGCCGCGCTCACCGCCGCCGAACGGGGCGAAGAACCGAAGGGGGAGGAATGATCATGCCGCTGGTCACGCTGAGAGAGATCCTGGCCGGGGCGACGACCGAAGGGTACGCCGTCGCCGCCTTCAACGACGTGAACGCCCTTTACGCGCGCCCCATCCTCCGGGCGGCCGAGAAGGCCGGTTCACCGGTGATCCTCATGGTGGCCGAGGTCCACTTCACCTACGTCGACCTGGAGGAGATGGCGCCCTACCTGGTGCACGTCTGCCGGCGCGCCCGGGTTCCGGTCTGCCTGATGCTCGACCACGGCGCCTCGCGGGAGTCGGCCGCCCGGGCGATCGCGGCGGGGTTCACCGCGGTGATGTTCGACGGGTCGCGCCTCTCCTACGAAGAGAATGTCGCGCGCACCCGGGAGGTCGTCGCCCTGGCGCGGCCCGCCGGTGTGTCGGTCGAGGGCGAGCTCGGCCACGTGGCCGGTCACGAGGGGGGAGCCGCCGGAGCCCTGTCCGACCGGCGCCTGACCGACCCTGAGCAGGCCCGGGAGTTCGTCGAGTCGACCGGCGTGGATTGCCTGGCGGTCTCGGTCGGCACCAAACACGGCTTCTACGACGAGGAGGTCCACCTCGACTTCGCGCTCCTGGCGCGCCTGCGCGGCGAGGTGCCGGTGCCGCTCGCCATCCATGGCGGCTCCGGTCTCTCCGACGCCGACTTCCGGGCGCTGGTGAGCCACGGGGCGGCCAAGATCAACTACTACACCGGGATGGCGGCGAATGCCGCCCGCACGGCGAGGAGCGTTTTTCAGCGCCAGCCACAGCTTCTGCACCTGCCCGACCTCCTGCGCGAGGTGGAAGCGACCGTCGAGGCGGAGGCCTCCCACGTGTATGAGGTCCTCGGCAGCGCGGGGCGGGCCGGGGCGACCGCATGATCGTCACGCTTACGCTCAACCCCTGCCTGGATAAGGTGCTTGAGCTCGACCGGCTCATCCCGGGGCAAGAGCTTGACGTGCGGGTCGCAGTCGTGGCGGCCGCCGGCAAAGGGATCAACGTGGCCCGCATGGCGCGGGCGCTGGGCGAGGAGCCGCTGGCGGTCTGGGTCTGCGCCGGCAGCACCGGGGCGCGCGTTGCGGAACTGCTGGATTCGGAGGGGATCCGCCACCGCCGGGTTGAGGTCGCCGGGGAGACGCGCACGGCGTACACCATCGCCGAGCGCGCCTTAAACCGGGCCACGCGCCTCTTCGAGCCGGGACCGCGCCTCACCCCCGCAGACGCCCGGCGGATCGAGAAGGAGGTGTGCGCGTTGCTCCGCCCCGGAGACGTGCTGGTTCTCTCCGGGAGTGCGCCCAGCCCCGCCGGGGAAGAGGCCTACGCCGCCCTGATCGCCTGGGCCGCCGCTCAGGATATCAAGACTGTCGTCGACACCCGCGACGCCGCTCTGGCGCGGAGCTTGGCGGCCGGGCCGTATCTGGTCAAAATGAACCAGGCGGAGGCCGCGCAGGCCACGGGCGTGGAGGTTCGGGGGCCGGTGGAGGCGGAGGGAGTCGTGCGGCAGCTCCGGAAGAGCGCCGCCGTGGCCTTGGTGTCGCTCGGAGCAGCGGGGGCGGTTCTCGGGACGGCCGCCGGCGCCTGGTTCGCCGCCTCTCCCGAGGTGCGCGTGGCCAGCCCGGTGGGTTCCGGGGATGCCATGGTGGGTGCCGTGGTCTGGGCGATGCAGGCCGGTCTCCCGGCCCCGGACTGGCTGCGGTGGGGCGTAGCGGCGGGGGCGGCCAACGCCGCGAGCTGGCTTCCCGCGGGGTGCTCACGCGGCGAAGTCGCCGCGCTTGTCCCCGGAATCCAGATGGAGCAGCTCGGCCAGCCATGACCAGGCGCGTCAATCCTTGACATTCGTCCCGCAAACCGGCAGGCCCCACCTTCAGCACTCGTTCAGAAGCGGTTGTTAGAATGGCAACCATGCTGAACCGAATCGCTTGGAGGTGGGGGAGATAGTGCGACGCGTTACCGCAGCCATTCTCCTGGTGCTGGGGTTGTCCATCGGCGTCTTGGCGCTGGTCTACACCGTGCAGCCGGGAGATTCGCTCTGGCGGATCGGCCAGTCGTTCGGGGTCTCGGTGGCGGATCTGAAGACCGCCAACAAGCTGAACAGCGACAAGATCATGACCGGGCAGAAGCTGACGGTTCCGAACAGCGGTCCGTACACGGTCCGCGCGGGCGACACGCTCTGGCGGATCGCGCAGGCCAACTCGGTTTCCGTGGAAGCCCTCAAGGCGGCCAACCACCTGACCACCGACGTGATCCGCGTTGGACAGGTGTTGACCATCCCGGCGCCGGGGTCGCCCGCGCCGCCGACATCCGACCAGCCTGACTTCAGCGCGCTGCAGAAGCAGGTGCAGGACTACGTGAACGCCCAGCCCGCGACCTACAAGGTCTACTTCCAGGACCTGAAGAGCGGGGCTTCGTTCGGGATCGGCGAGAACGACTGGATGGTCGGGGCGAGCAGCACCAAGGTGCCGACGGTGCTTTACCTCTACACCCTCGCGGACCAGGGCAAGGTCAACCTGAAGGACACGGTCGCCTATCAGGACGCCGACTACCAGGATGGCGCGGGGAGCCTCCAGTTCTACATCAAGCCGGGCGACCAGATCCCGCTGGGCACGCTGGCGAATCTGGCCATAACCCAGAGCGACAACATCGCTCACCGGATGCTCCTGCGCTACCTGGGCAAAGACAGCGTCGCCGCCTTCATGAAGAGCCTGGGCGGGCAGACGGTCTACCCTGATGGGAGCAACATCACGACCGCGAAGGACCTGGCCACCTACATCAAGGCGGTGCTCGCCTTCGCCGAAAAGTCGCAGTACGGTGCCAAGCTCCTGTACGATCTGGAGCACACCATCTGGAACGCCGGCCTCAACGGCCAGCTGCCAGCCTCAGTGACTGTGGCGCACAAGGAAGGCGACGTGACCGGCGTCTCGAACGACGTGGGCGTGGTCTACGCCTCCCGGCCGTACCTGCTCGTGGTGATGTCGAAGAACCAGGCCGACTCCGACGCCGGGTTCAAGTACATCGCCCAGATCAGCCGGATGGCGTACGACTACGAAGAGAGCCTGGCCAAGTAGAGGCCGGGCGGAGAGAGTGAGCGGATAGAGTCGAACGAAGGGCGGAGCTTCCCGGGAAGGAGGCTCCGCCCTTCGCGCTGGGGGTGAGTGAGCCTGGGGCTAGAAGAGGGTGTGGTGCAGGATCAAGCCGGAGAAGACGAGGGAGACCATGGAGACCAGTTTGATCAGGATGTTGAGGGAGGGGCCGGAGGTGTCCTTGAACGGATCGCCGACTGTGTCGCCGACGACCGCCGCCCGGTGGGCTTCCGAGCCTTTGCCGCCGTGGTTGCCTTCTTCGATGTACTTCTTGGCGTTGTCCCAGGCGCCGCCCGAGTCGGCCATCATCACGGCCATGACGAAGCCGGTGATGGTGGCGCCCACCAAGAGCCCCGCCACGGCCTCGACGCCGATGAGCAGTCCGAGGGCGACGGGGATCACGATCGCCGTCAAGGCCGGGCCGACCATCTCACGTTGGGCCGCCCGGGTGCTGATGTCCACGCACCGTGCGTAGTCGGGCTTCGCCTTCCCCGCCATGAGTCCCTCGATCTCACGGAACTGCCGGCGCACTTCCTGGACGATCTGCTGCGCCGCCCGCCCGACCGCGCTCATCGTCATGGCGGAGAAGAGGAAGGGCACCATGCCGCCGAGGAGGAGGCCGGCCAGCAGGCGCGGGTTCAAAATGCTGAGGTTCAGCGTCAACCTGAGCCCGTCGCGGGCCGCCAGGAGTTCCACCTGGTCGCGGTAGGCGGCGATCAGCGCCAGCGCCGTCAGCGCTGCCGAACCGATGGCGAAGCCTTTCCCGGTGGCCGCCGTGGTGTTGCCGAGCGAGTCGAGGGCGTCGGTCCGCTCCCTCACCTCCGCCGGTTGCCCGCTCATCTCGGCGATGCCGCCGGCGTTGTCGGCGACCGGACCGTAGGCGTCGGTGGCGAGGGTGATCCCGAGCGTCGACAGCATGCCCAGTCCGGCCACCGCCACGCCGTAAAGCCCGAGGTTGAAGTTGCCAAGGCCGCCGGAGAGGTAGAAGCTGCCCAGGACGGCCGCGCTCACGATGGCGACCGGGACGGCCGTCGACATCATCCCGACGCCCAGCCCTTCGATGATCACCGGGCCTGTGCCCGAGAGAGCCGCCTCAGCCACCCGGCGGGTCGGCCGGTAGCTGCCCGAGGTGAAGTACTCGGTGGTATAGCCGATGGCGATGCCCGCGGCGAGGCCGATGAGGATCGACCAGTAGACGCCCAGGCGGGCCGGGCCGAGCAGCGTGTAGACGACCACGAAGGCCAGGAGCGCCACGAGGATCGACGAAGCGATGACCCCCCGGCGCAGCGCCCTGAGGAGGGCAAGTTGGGACGTGTCCTCGCCGCACCGGACGAAGAGCGTGCCGATGATCGACGACAGCACGCCGGTGGCGGCCATGACCAGCGGGATCAGCACGCCGGTCACGCCGAGCCCCGCTGCGACGGCCAGGGCGGCGGCCGCCACGATCGAACCCACGTAAGACTCGTAGAGGTCGGCGCCCATGCCGGCCACGTCCCCCACGTTGTCGCCCACGTTGTCGGCGATGACCGCCGGATTGCGCGGGTCATCCTCCGGGATGCCGGCCTCGACCTTGCCTACCAGGTCCGCGCCGACGTCGGCCGCCTTGGTGAAGATGCCCCCGCCCACCCGGGCGAAGAGGGCCATCGAGGAGGCGCCCATCCCGAAGTTGAGCATGGTGCTGGTGACGTACCCGATCCGGGTGACGGTCTCCACGTCACGATAGACCCAATTCAGCAGGTAATACCAGAAGCTGAGGTCGAGGAGCCCCAGGCCGACCACCGAGAGGCCCATCACGGCGCCGCTGGAGAAGGCGACCTTGAGCGCCTGGCCGAGACTGGAGCGGGCCGCCTGGGTGGTTCGGGAGGAGGCCTGGGTCGCCACGTTCATCCCGATGAAGCCCGAGAGCGCGGAGAAGAAGCCGCCCGAGACGAAGGCGTACGGGACGAAGGTGTTGACGTAGTGGAACTGCGAGAGGACGAAGAGAAGGACGAACATGACGCCGAAGAAGAGGGCTACGCCCTTGTACTGGCGGCGGAGATAGGCGCGGGCTCCGGTCCGGACGGCAGAGGCGATCTCTACCATCTGAGGGCTGCCATCGCTGAAACTCATCACGCGGCGCGCGAGGTAGGACGCGTAAGTGAGGGCGACCAAAGAAGCGAACGGAGCCAGAAGGGCAGGATCAGACATCGCTACCCACGTCCTTCCACTGGTTCTGTGACGGCCCGTCGCCTTGAGTGTAAAGCCGGGGGGAGGCGGCGGGCAACCGGGCCCTCCTCCGTCTGGCGGAACGCGGAGGAGCGGGGGAGCGACCGGCGAGGCGCGACGGAGACAAAGCAGGTCCATCGGGCACGCGGCCCAGAATCGGCCATATGCGGCGACATGTCGTAATAATCTGATAATCTGGTTATGAATAAGAAGAACTTATGTATGGCGAGAGGCGCTCTGGGTGAGGGTTGGCCGAGGCTCAGCCGACCAGCAGTTCCCACTCCGCGTACAGCCGCTCGAGGTCCGCCAGCAGGGCGCTGTATTCCTGCCCCAACTGGTGGCCGTTTTCGGACCGGTACAGTTCCGGGTCGCCGAGGAGGGACTCGAGTTCGCTCTTCCGTTCCTCCAGCCGTTGGATGGTCTCCTCGACGCGGCGCAACTGCTCGGCGGCGGCCCGCTCCTCCTTCTTGCGGCCCCGTTCCGCCTGGCGCGCCTCCTCCCTGGCCTGGACGGAGGGCTTGGCAGGAGGTGGGGCAGCGGCGGCCCGGCCGGCGGGGGCAGGGGCCGCGGCTTGCGGGGCGAGAGACTTAAGGAGCGCCAGGCGTTCCTTTTCGGCCTTGTAGGCCGTGTAGTTGCCGGGGTAGGCCGTGACGGCGCACGCCGCGCCGGGCTGGGCCGGGCCCGTCGCCGGGCCGAACTCCCACACCTTGGTGGCGATGCGGTCGATGAAGAACCGGTCGTGCGAGACGAAGATGATGGTCCCCGGGTACGCCAGGAGCGCCTCCTCGAGCACCCCTTTCGACTCGAGGTCGAGGTGGTTGGTGGGCTCGTCGAGGAGCAGCACGTTGGCGCCGGAGACGGTGAGTTTGGCCAGGACCAGGCGGTTCCGTTCGCCGCCGGAGCACTTGGCGATCGGCTTCTCCGCGTCCTCGCCGGAGAAGAGGAAGCGGCCCAGGAGCGAGCGGGCGTCCTCGATGGTGAAGCCGGGGAGGTCGTATATCTCTTCCAGGCAGGTATGGGAGTAGTCCAGTTCGTCGAGGTCCTGGCTGAAATAGCCGAGTTCCACCCCCGCGCCCCACCGCAGGCTTCCGGCGGACGGCTCATGCAGCCCCGCCAGTACCTTGAGGAGCGTGGTCTTGCCGGCCCCGTTGGGACCGACCAGCGCCACCCGGTCGCCCTTCTTGACCGACGCCGTGACGCCGGCGAAGACCGGCGCCGGGGCGCCGGGGTAGTGGAAGGCGACCTCTTGGAGCTGCAGCACGTCGTTGCCCGAGGCGCGGTCGAGGTCGAACCGGAGCTTCATCGCCTTGTGGCGCGTCTTCGGCTTGTCCGGCGCGCTGGCGGCCAGCTTATCCAGCTGTTTCTTGCGGCTCATGGCCTGGTTCTTGTGGGTGGGTGTGGAGCGCCACTTCTCGTAGAATTCCCGGAGCTTCGCCATCTCCTTCTGCCGCCGTTCGTAGGCTTCCAGCGCGGCCGCGAGACGGCGCAGCTTCTCCTCCCGGCTCCAGCTGAAGTTGCCGGGATAGAGTTCGCCCCGCCCGTCCTCCAACTCGAGCGTCTTGGTGGTGACCCGGTCGAGGAAGTAGCGGTCGTGCGAGATGACGAGCGCCGCCGAGTCCAGGCTCTTAAGGTACCCCTCCAGCCACTCGGTCGCGGCGAGGTCGAGGTGGTTGGTGGGCTCGTCGAGCAGGAGCAGCCCCGGCTCGTCGAGGAGGAGCTTCGCCAGGCCGAGGCGCACCTTCTGCCCGCCCGAGAGCACAGCGGCCGGCTTGGTGAGGTCGGCGGCGGTGAAGCCGAGGCCGAAGAGGACCGCCTTGACCTTGGCGGAGAGTTCGTAGCCGCCGGAGGTCTCGAAGCGGGCGGTGGCCCGGGCGTACTGGTCCATCAGGGCGGCGAGGGCCTCTTCGGAGGCGGTGGATGCCATGCGGGCTTCCAGGGCGCGCAGGTCCCGCTCGAGCGCGAGCAGGCCGGCGAAGACCGACTCCGCCTCTTCCAGCACCGTGAGGCCGGGCGTGAACTCCGGGTCCTGCGTGAGGTAGCCGACGCGGCAGCCCGGCGCGAGGTAGACGCTGCCCCCATCGGGTTCGAGCCGTCTGGTGAGCAGGCGCAGGAGGGTGGTCTTGCCGGTGCCGTTGCGCCCGACCAGCCCCACCTTCTCACCCTCGTTCACCAGCAGGTCGACTCCGCCGAAGAGCAGGTCGGCCCCCCAGTATTTCGTCAAGCCCTTTACCTGTAGCAGCGCCACTTCGTGCAGCCCTCCGTCCCGCGGACAGATTCATTGTAAGGAAGGGGGGAGAGCGTGTCAACGGATGCGGCCGCCGGTTGCTCGGCGGCCGCCTGCGACTGCGGAAGGGAGACGACGGGGTCTACCACCCGATGACGTACCGCGGCCGGGAGTCGGAGTTGTCGGCCGGAGCGGCCGCGCCCTGGAAGACGCCGGTCACGGGGTCGATCACGATGATGGTCGAGTTGCTGTTGAAGCGGTTCTTGCTGTAGGTGATCTTGTGGCCACGCGCTTCGAGCTGCTTCACTAGCTCCGGCGGGACGGTGGCCGGCAGGCCGATGCGGCCCGTGGTTCGCCCGTGCGGGTAGAAGAGGCTGGGCATGTTGGCGGTGGTCACGTGCGGCAGTTCCGTGGCTTCCTGCGGGTTCTTGCCGAAGTCAACGACGGCGAGGAAGTCCTGCAGCGTGACCTGGTCCTGCTGGTCGCCGCCCGGCATCCCCAGGGCCATCCACGCCTTGCCGTCCTTCAGCACCAGGGTCGACGTGAGCGAGGTGCTCGGCCGGGCGCCCGGCACGTACGACTTGGCATGGTCGGTTTCCCCGGTGAGACGGGTGGAGCGCTGATCCGTGGCGAAACTGCTGGTACGTGAGGTGGCAGTTGCGTCCAACGCCGGGAATTTCAGGGGCGACGGGGCGCCATCCGGTAGGGATTGCCGTCCCAGTGGGGAAGAAGATGGTGAGATGGTGATGGAGGGCCTCATCACCGTCCACGACGTGGAGGTCATCAAGTATACGCACAACGGAGCCGTGCCCAAGGAAGGTGAACGTCGCTGAACAAGATTCTGGCGGTAGCTTTGGGGGGAGCCATCGGGGCCACCGCGCGCTATCTGGTGACCGGTTGGGGGCAGAAAGCCTTCGGCACGGAGTTCCCGTGGGGGACGGCCATCGTCAACATCGCCGGGTGCTTCTTGATCGGTCTCCTGATGACGCTGGCCATCGAGGTCTCGCCGATGCGGCCCGAGCTGCGGCTCTTCCTCGTCACCGGCATCCTTGGGGGTCTCACGACCTTCTCCACCTTCGGCTGGGAGACCATACGTTTCGTCCAGGAAGGCGAACTGCTCGTGGCGTTGTCGAATCTCGGGCTCAACCTGGTCGTGGGATTGGCTGCCACATTGGCTGGGACGTGGGTGGCGCGCAGCCTTTGAAGCGAGGTGCGGTTCATCATGACAGCTTACAAGTTGACCGATGAGGTGCGGGCGGCGCTGGGCGAAGGCCGGGTGGTCGCCCTTGAATCCAGCATCATCTGCCAGGGAATGCCCTGGCCGCACAACCTGGAGACCGCGCAGGCGATGGAGGCGGCCATCCGGGAGGAGGGCGGCGTGCCGGCTACCGTCGCGGTGATCGACGGCGAGGTGCGGGTGGGGCTCTCGCGCGCCCTGATCACCACGTGACGTGCACAAGCCAGTACCTCGTCCGGCTGTCGTAGCCCAGGTCCCAGGGGACGTGGAAGCGGTCGCCGGTGTGGCTGTCGACCACCGGATAGCCTGACTTGTCGCGGCCGGCGACGACCGAGACGTGCCGTACGACGCCGCGCTTCTCATAGCCGATGATGTCGCCTGGTTCGAGGCTGAAGACGGCGCCTCGCGGGTGTTCCGCCGAGGGGGCGGTCACCTCGGCCAGGTCGCCCCGGGCGAGGAGGATCCCCCGCCCGCTGTAGAGGAGATACTCGACGAACGAGTCCGCGCAGGTCCAGGAAGAGGTGGCGCGGACGCCCTGCGCCCACCACCCCCCGTCCATGGGCATCCCGCCGGCCGCCGGGTCGCTCAGCACCTGTGACGCGAAGTTGGCGCAATCGCCCCCCAGGCTGGTGAAGTCCAGGTACTTCGGGTTGTACCGCCCGTCGCCGCCCGCTGCCCGCACGCCGCAGAAGCGGTCGGCGTAGGCCAGGGCCGCTTGGCGGTTGAACCGCCCCTTTACCACCCCTGCCGTCGTCTTCGGCGGCGGAACCTCGTACGGCGCCCCGCGGTTCAGCGCAGCCACGCTGGTGAAGCTGGTCGCGTCCTTGAACGGGTCCCAGAACCAGTCCCGGGCGATGCGCCAGCGCCCGTTGTCGCGGGTCAGCTCCAACCAGTGCATCGTCCGGGTGCCCAGCAGGCTCGCCCCGGCCCCGGGATCGTCTTCGTGGTGGTAGCGGATCCGGAGGTGCTGGCAGACGGAGGCCCAGGCGGTCCCGTTGCGCACCCCGGCGTCGATCAACCGCAGGTCGGATTCGAGGTGGATGACCCTGACCCGCCGGGTCGTGAGCCAGCCGTGGACGAAGTCGGCCCGCACCAGTTCGTGGCTGAGCGCGGCTTCTCCCGAGAACCCCCGGGTGTCGTAGTGAGGCAGGAGGAGGTCGTGTTCGCCGGTGATCAAAGCCCGCGCCCGGTCGGAGAACGTCTGCCGGAGCGACGCCTCGAGTTGGTCGAGTTCGGCCTGGGGGGGGCCGCCCGCTGGCTCGACTCTCCACCGGGCCCACCACCCGGCCGCGAAGCTCAGTCCAAGGGCACCGACGAGCGCGAGGAGAAGGGGCCGCCAACCGACCACGAACCACCTGGTCATCGCCGCGTCCTCCGTCAATGCTGTCAGAAAACGATATGAGGGCGGGGGCGCCGGTTAGGCCTGCGGCCTTTGGCTGGGGCGGGTGACGAGCAGGACGCCGCCGACGACGAGGAGCGCGCCCCACAGGTGCGCCCAGGTCAGGGGCTCTTTCAGCACCAGCGAGCCCGAGGCGGCGCCGAGGAAGGGGACCAGGTTGGTCAGGGTGGTCGCCTCGCCGGGGGAGAGCGTCTTCAGGCCGTGGTTCCACAGGATGAAGGTCAGCCCCGAGCCGCCCAGCCCCAGGAAGGCGATCATCGCCCAGGAGAGGAGCGAAACGTGGGGCCAGCCCGCGCCGGCGAGGTCGTAGAGCGTCAGGGGCAGGACGAACAGGGTGCCCCAGGCGATGTTGAAGAAGGCGACGATCGCGGCGGGCAGGGAGGCGTTGACCTCCTGGCCGATGATGGTGAAGACGGCCCACGAGACGTCGCCGCCGAGCAGGAGCAGGTAACCGGTGAGGCTGAGGCTGAGCCCGCCCTGCCCGGAGGAACTGCCGATGGTCATGAAGACTACCCCGGCGACCGCGAGCGCCACCCCGCCCAGCCCCCAAAGCCCCAGTCGCTCCCGGACGAGCAGCCAGGCCACCACCGCCGTGATCGCCGGCAAGAGCGCGCTGAAGAGGGAGGCCTCGACGGCGGTCACGTAGGTCTGCCCGGCGTTCTGCAGGGCGTAGTAGAGGGCCGCCCCGGTGAGGCCCATGGCGGCGAGTTTGCCCAGCGGCAGGCGGGGCTTGGCGGGCAGCCTGCGCCAGGTTGTCCAGGCCAGGGGGGCGAGGAAGACGGTCGAGAGCAGGAAGCGGACGAAGACCAGCAGGAAGGGGCGCATCTCGCTCAGGACGATCTTGGTCGCCACGTAGGTCGGTCCCCAGATGGCCACTGCGCCGAGAACGCAGAGGATCCCGCCGAGCTTGCCCGCGGGGCGGCCGGTGGGTGGGTGGAGGGGGGCCGCCAGGGGCGCGGCGCTGCGGAGAGCTGGCTGTTCGCTGGTCATGGGTAGCCCAATTCGCCGCGGGGAGGCGGGTTCCTCTCCAGACATGCCCCTCCGGGCCGCGGCATATCGTCTCCTTGAGAGGGGGCGGGGCCGTGCACGCCGCTTTTTCCGGAACCATCGGACTTGGCGGGCTGGCGATCCCGGTCAAGCTTTACTCGGCGCGGGAAGAGAAGGAATTCCATTTCACGACCGTCTGCCGCACCTGCCGCACGCCGGTGCAGCTCAAGAAGTGGTGTCCCACCTGCCAGGCGGAATTGGGGAAGGGACAGGTGGCCCGGGCCATCCGGCAGGGCGACGAGTACTTGCTGCTCCCCGGGGAGGAGGGCGCGAAAGGCGAGGCGGGACCGGCGTCGGCGGGCGACGAGGAGAGCGCCCGGGGGAGAGTCATCACAGTGACGGCCTTCGTGCGGCTGGCCGAGCTCGACCCGCTCTACTTCGAACGCCCCTACTACCTGGAACCGGCGGGTGGCGGGGCGCGCCTCTTCCGGCTGCTCAAACGGGCCCTCGAGGCAGAAGGCCGGGCCGCCCTGGGCACCGGCACCCTCCGCAACCGGGAGGTTCCGGTGGTGATCCGTCCCTACGGCAAGACCTTGGTCTTGCACACCCTGGTCTGGCCGGAGGAACTGCGGCCCCTCACCGCCCTTCAGACGGGCGCCGGCCGGGTGGGACCGCGCGATCTGGCGCTGGCGCAGGCGCTCGTTCAGGCGGGCGCCGCGCCGTTCTCGCCCAAGACGCTCAGGGCAGCGGACCGGGGCGAGCCGGGGCGGCGGCTGGCCGCCGCGGCGGAGGCCCTGGCCAAGCGGGGCTGACGGAGGCCTAAGGAAAGAATTGCTTCCGCCGGTAGCCTGCGGTCCGCCCGCCCGCCTGCCGCCTCGACGTGCGGAGGATAGGCCGTTTCTCCTGCGACGGCCGTACTGGGCCTGGCATACGCTGGGGGAAAGTCTTGCAGGAGGTGGACGGCATGGCGCATTGGCAGCATGCCCGGCATTTCCGGGATTGGCTGAAGGACCTCGACGCGATGGACCACCAGTGCGAGCGCTGGCAGGACGACCCGCCCAACTCGGTGATCTGGCGGCGGCTCAAGGTTTGCCGGCGCGCGCTCAGGGTTCTCCGGACCCAGTACGGGCTGATGGCGGCCGAGGTCGGCACCAAACCGCCCCGCTGACCCCAGGCAGGAAGGCGGGGACCTCCGCCGAACTCTCCCTGCTGGGAGGCATGCCGGGATGCTGCAGCACAGTCCAACCTGTTTCGTCTGCCCGGCTTGCGGCCGGGCCATCGAAGTGCTCGTTCCGGTCGGGGAGGCGCCGCGCTGCGCGCGGTGCGACCGGCTGATGAAGCCGCCTCTCCGCCTGGCGCTGGGACGGACCGGACCGCCCGGCGGAGGGCCGGGGCCGCGATCCACCGGGGCGGCGGACCGCGAGCCAACGCCGCTTCCCCCGGGCAAGCCGCCGGCGCGGCCGGTCAAGCCGGTTCCCGGCGACGCCCCGCACCAACTGGCCCTGTTCGGCGGCGAAAGCTGAGTCCTCGCGCATTCCGTCACCCGGCGGCGTGTCCGGCCCCGCCGGGTGTCCTGCCTCGCGGCCCATGGGCATACTAGGATTGGAGGAAACCACATGCCAAATCCGATCGTCACGTTCGAACTCGAGAACGGCGGGGTCATCAAGGCGGAGCTCTTTCCCGACCAGGCCCCCAACACGGTGAACAACTTCATCAGCCTGGCCAGGAACGGTTTCTACGACGGGCTGCTCTTTCACCGGGTGATCCCGGGCTTCATGATCCAGGGCGGCGACCCCCGGGGCAACGGGACCGGCGGGCCTGGATACGGCATCAAGGGCGAATTCAAGGCCAACGGGTTCCCCAACGAGCTGAAGCACACCAAAGGGACGCTCTCGATGGCCCGGGCGCGCAACGTCAACTCGGCGGGGTCCCAGTTCTTCATCATGGTCGGCGACGCCCCTCATCTTGACGGGCAGTACGCCGCCTTCGGCCGGGTGATCGAGGGGCAGGAGCACGCTGACGCCATCTCCCTGGTGGCCAGGGATGCGATGGACCGTCCCCGGGAGGACCAGCGAATCAAGCACGTCAGCCTCGAACTCCACGGGGAGAAGTACCCGGAGCCGGTAAAGCTCTAAGCCGAGCGGAACTGGGTCTGATAGAGCCGGGCGTAAAGGCCGTCCTGAGCCAGGAGGTCGCCGTGACGCCCGGCTTCCGCTATGCCGCCGCCCTCCAGGACCAGGATCTGGTCGGCCTCCCGGACCGTCGAGAGGCGGTGGGCGATGATGATGGTCGTCCGTCCTTTGACCAGGTCTTTGAGGGCCGCCTGGATCTGGGCCTCCGTCTCGGAGTCGACGGCGGAGGTGGCCTCGTCGAGGATGAGGAGGGGGGCGTCGCGCAGCAGGGCCCGGGCGATCGCCAGCCGCTGTTTCTGGCCGCCCGAGAGCTTGACCCCCCGTTCGCCGATCACCGTCTCATAGCCCTCCGGCAGTTGAGTGATGAAATCGTGGGCGTGCGCCTTACGGGCCGCCTCCTCCACCTGTTGCATGGTCGCGCCCGGCGCACCGTAGCGGATGTTCTCCGCCACCGTCCCGTTGAAGAGGAAGACGTCCTGGAGGACCAGGCTGATCTGGCTGCGCAGCGAGGCCAGCGTGACGGTGCGCAGGTCGTGCCCGTCGAGCAGCACCCGGCCGCCGGTCGGGTCATAGAAGCGCGGGACCAGGCTGGCGATGGTTGTCTTGCCGACGCCCGTCGGCCCCACCAGGGCCAGCGTCTCGCCGGGGCGCACGGTGAAGGAGAGGTGCTCCAGGACCGGCTCCCCCGGGCGATAGGCGAACGTGACGTCCTCGAACCGAAGTTCCCCGGCGATCCTCGGCAGCGGCCGGGCGCCGGGGGTGTCGTGGATGTCGGGTTCGGTGTCGAGAAGTTCGAAGACCCGCTCGGCCCCGGCGAGCGAGGTCTGGATGGACTCCACGATGGCGCTGGTGGCCGTCACCGGGCCGTAGAACATCGAGAGGTAGAGGACGAAGGCGACCACCGTCTCGGGCGGCAGCCCACCGAAGAGCACCTGACGGGCGCCGAACCAGAGCACCGCCACCGTCCCCAGTGACCCGGCGAACTCGATGCCCGGATGGTAGGTGGCGGAGCGCCGCAGCGCGTCGAGGACCTCCCGGATGTAACCCCGCACGGAGGCGTGGACTCGGGCGCTCTCCTTCCCTTCCTGGGTGAACACCTGAATCTCCCGGATGCCCGAGAGGTTCTCGCTGATCAGCCCCGAGAGGTCGCCCATGCGCGCCTGGGCCCGCCGGAGAGCAGGGCGGATCGAGGAGCCGAAGCGCACCGCCAGCCAGAGCAGGAGGGGCATGGGCAGGAGCGTGTAGGCGGCGAGGCGAGCGTCGAGCCGGAAGAGGACCACCGCCACCCCGAAGAAGAGCAGGAGGTTGGCGCAGGCGTCGGGCACGGCGTGGGAAACCAGCGCCTCGAACTTGTCGACGTCGCTTATGACCCGCGAGAGCAGCTGGCCCACCTGCCGGTCTTCGAAGAACCGGAGCGACAGCTTCTGCAGGTGATCGTAGGTTTGGTTGCGCATGTGCTCGATCAGCAGGTGTCCCGCCACGTGGCTCCGGTAGCGCACGACATACTGGGCGGCGGCCCTGACCAGGTAGGCGGCGAGCAGCACGAGGCAGAGCCGCCCGATCTGCGCCTGGGTCGCTGCGGCCGTGGGGCCGGCGGTGCGGAGCAGCCGGAGAATCTCCTTGATCAGTAGCGGGGTCCACAAGCTGAGCCCGGTGATGCCGAGCAGGGCCACCGTGGCGGCGAGCAGGTCGGGCCACCAGTGGGCAGCCTCGCGGCAGAGACGAAGGACGGTGCGCAAGACAGAAGGCCTCCAACCGGCCTGGTGCGCTCGAGAGGCGCGGCCAGTTGCCTAGTCTATTCGTGCAGGGTGGAAGGCAGCCCTTCTTCTGCGGGCTGCCCAGAATCATCGGGGCTGACGCGAATTCTTTGCAGGAACTGGCGGGACAGGGGGGAATTAGTGGAACTGGATATGCTCAATTCAGCATAACGAATGGGAAGGGGATCATCGGTGAAGCGAATCTGCGCAACGCTCATGGTTGCACTCTTGTTGGTCGGGATGGCGGCCGGGGCTGCCCTGGCCAAACCGGGCGAGCTCGTCATCAGCACCACCACCAGCACTCAGGACTCCGGCCTGCTCGATTACTTGCTCCCACTCTTCGAGAAGGCCAGCGGGCTCAAGACCAAGGTCATCGCGGTCGGCACCGGCGCGGCCATCGAGATGGGCCGCCGGGGCGACGCCGACGTGCTCCTGGTGCACGCCCGGGCGCAAGAAGACAAGTTCGTCGCCGACGGGTTCGCCGTGCAGCGTTACGACGTGATGTACAACGACTTCTACATCGTCGGGCCGGCGGCCGACCCGGCGAAGATCAAGGGCAAGAACGCCGCCGAGGCCTTCAAGGCCATCGCCGACGCCCAGGCGACCTTTGTCTCCCGGGCCGACAAGTCGGGGACGAACACGAAGGAACTCGAAATCTGGAAGAAGGCCGGCATCACGCCGAAGGGCGCTTGGTACGTCGAGGCCGGGACCGGGATGGGCGACGTGCTCCTCATGTCGAGCGAGAAGGGCGCCTACACCCTGACCGACCGCGCCACCTACCTTGCGTTCAAGGACAAGATCAAGCTCGCGGTCCTGGTCTCCGGCGAGAGCACCCTCTTCAACCCCTACGGCATCCTGCCCGTCAACCCGGCCAAGTTCCCCTCGGTGAACGCCGCGGGGGCGAAGCAGTTCGTCGAGTGGATGACCTCGCCGGCCACCCAGAAACTCATCGGGCAGTTCGGTGTCGACAAGTACGGCCAGCAGCTCTTCATCCCCGACGCGAAACCGGCGAAGTGAGCACCCACGCGTAGGGAGAAGCACGAAGATGCAACGCCCTGCGATCTCACCGGGCCTGCGCTGGTGTTTGATCCTGGGAATCATCGCTCTGGCGGCCCCGGCGGCCTTGGCGGCCTACCGCGCCCACGGGAACGCTCGCGACGTCGACGCGTTCCTCAATGCTTACCCCCAGGCCAAAGGAAGCAGTCTTGACGACTGCTTCCTTTGCCATCCGGGGGGCAAGGTCGACGGAAAAGCCAAGGGGAGCTGCGACTTCTGCCACGCGACCTACGGGCTGAAGGAGCCGCACGGCCCGCTGCCGCTCAACGCCTTCGCCCGAGACTACCTCGCCGCCGGGCGGTCCCCCGCGGCGCTGGCCCGCATCGCGACTCTTGATTCCGACGGCGACGGCTGCGCCAACGCCGCCGAGATCGCCGCGCTCACGAACCCGGGCGAGGCCGCCGACCATCCGGGGCTGACGCAGCCACCGGCGGTGGTCCTCACCCCCAAAGAGGTGCGCGCCTTGCTGGCGACCCGCCAGTTCATGCCTCGCTTCTTATGGGCCACGGCGCGCGGCCCCCTGGTTCGTTCTCGCCTCTACGACCGCTCGCCGGTCCGGCCGACCCACCGCCCCCGCAGGAAGTCCGCCGGGCGGTGGATCAAGGCCATCAGCCAGAAGAAGACAAGGTAGATCAGGGAATCGGGGATTAGCCCGGCGTGGGCCAGGTAGTCGCCGATCCGTTCCCGGCCGTACCCGTGGATGGAGTTCCGGTAGTTCACGAGCAGGCCGGAGAGTAGGCGGTCCGGGTCGCCGGCATGGCCTTCGGGCGCGGCCCAGGGCGCGGTGCCCGACAGGAGCGTCTCCTCCAGGTGAACCACGAGCGGCGCGAAGACCTGTTCCTTGAGCAGCCTGTTAAGTGGAGGAGCGTCCGGAATCGCGGGAAGGACCCGCTGGCGGAAAGTGCCCGGCTGCACCAGCATCCGCTTGAGGTCGGCCTCCCGAAGGTCCGGACGGGCGTCCCGCTGCAGTCCGGTCACCTTGTCCCAAACGTTGAAGAAGGTGATCTTCCGCAGGTACGCGTTGGTGGTCAGAAAACCGGTGGCGGTCTCCTCGACCAGGCGCGCCACCGTGAAGCAGGCGGAGAGTTGCTCGTCGAGCGAGTCGAAGTCCTCGATGTCGTACAGGTGGACCAGCAGGTTGTTCAGGCTGGCCGCGACGCCGAGCACGAGCTGCTCCACGGCGGCCGGCGGCGGGGCCGCGAGGAAGCGCGTGAGGTCGGTCAGCCGCTCCGAGACGCAGCCGTGGATCTGGCCCAGGGCCGAACCGAGGGTCTCGAAGACCGAGGGGGTCTCGTGGCCCAGGTTGAACGGCTCCCGGTCGTTCAGGAAGAGCAGGAAGACTCCCCCGGGGCGGGCGACCGGGATGAAGTAGAGCCACGGGTAGAAGAAGCCGGAGAGGGCGAGGCAGGCGTTGGCGGCCAGGTTGAGAGGCGAGAAACCGCCCTGCACCTGCGGGAAGAACCGGGAGCCGCCGAGCGCGCCGCGGACTTCCTCCCGCTTCTGGCGCTCGTAGAGATGGAGCACGACCAGGTCGGTCAGACGCTCGCACGGTTCCTCCTCGATGGCCAGGAAGACCAGGCGGGCTTCGGGGTAGCGCGCAAAGAGCGCCGGCAGGATTCCCTGAGGGAGGATGACCGAAAGTTCCTCCCCCGCAGTCTGGTGGGCGAGCGTGAGGCTCACCGCCGAGAGGAACTCCTGAGCCGATAGCCCCTCCGACTGGGCGAAGTGCGCGACGGCGGCGCTCACCGGGGGCCGGTCGGCCTCCTGGCGGAGGGCCAGCGAGTGCGCCCGCTCCCGTGGGCTGGCGGCGAGTCCGGCCAACTGCTCTCCCGTCAGGCCGGTCGCGTGGCTAACGGCATCCATCGTGAAGGCGAGGCGCGCCCACCGGGGCACCTGCCGCCGGTAGCTGTAGTCTGACTGGAGCCTCAGGCTTCCGGAGCGGCCGGGCCAGACGCGCAACGAGCGGCGCCCGACGAGGCGTTCCACGTCGAAGGCGGAAGCTTGGTCGGCCAGTTTGACTTCGAGTCGCATACGTGCCGCAGTAGCGCGGCGCTCACCTTCTTTCCATGAGGGAGGCGGCGCCGTTTCCCGCGCCACCCGTTGGCCGGCCGCCCTGGGGAAACCCGGTAGGCGGAGCGGCTCGAAGGTCCGTCGTGCTGGAAGGAGCATAACGCTCTGGTGTAGTTTACCGCGTTCAGGGGCGAAAATCCTTCCGCCAACCAAAAAATGGGGCCGCATGGGTGGGCGCCCGAAAGACGGCGAAGCCGGGCGCCCGTCGCCGGCCTTCGCTCCCGTCCCCCGGCGCTACTTAAGCAGCATGACCGAGGTGGCTTTTACGAGCGCCGTCGCTTCGTCCCCTTCCTTGAGTCCCAACTCGTCGACGGCGTCGGTGGTCACGACCGCCACCACCTCGTTGCCGCCCACGTCCAGCGAGACCTGGGCCAGAAGCCCGCTCCGCTCGATGTTCGTGACCCGCCCGGGAAGCTTGTTACGTCCGCTGATCTTCAACTCCGCACCCCTCGCCTTGCTGGAATGAGAACGGCCATGCCCTCGCACGGCCGTTCCCGGGCGTCGACTCTGTCCTAGGACTTGCCCTGCCGCGGCTGAGACGACATGGCTTGCTGCTTGACCTTGTACTGGGGCTCCTGGCTCTCCACGTAGTTGATGCGGCCCTCGAACGCCCGAACCATGTCGCCGAGTTCGGCCGCCATCTCGAAGTACATCTTCTGGCGTTTTGGTCCTGAGTGTCGAGGCCGAACTGTTCGAGGTTCGCCTTCGCCGATTCCAGGCTGGCCAGGGTCATGTGCAGTTTCTGTCCGACGGTCATGCGTCAACCTCCCGGAGATAGGTTGGACGGAGAGCCGGGCGCGCTCCCCTGTTTACACCTGGAAGCGCTGCCACAAGCGTCGCCACCTGGGCCGGCCGGGCTGCTCCCCCGGGGCGGGTTTGACCCCGATGGTCGCCGCGAAGGCCAAGTGGCGGTGGTTGGCGGCCATGAGCAGGCCGTTTTCCAGGAGCATCGCCTGTACCTCTGGGTCGTCGGCCACCCCCGGGTCGCTCAGGTTATGGGGATCCGGATACCGCTCGTTGCTGCGCTGGAGGCTGGTCAGGTCGAGGCGGCGGGGGCGCCAGAGGGCCACCGGGGAGAAGCCCGCGGCCCGGTATGCGTCCTTCCATTCGGCCAGCGTCGGTAGCTGGACGAACCCGAAGAAGCGGCAGAGCGCTTCCCGGGACGCAGGGGGCAGTCCGGGCCGGGCGGCGATCTCGAGGTCGGCGACCCGCCCGCCCGGCGCCACCACGCGGAAGTACTCGGGGATCACCTCGGCGAGCGCGTTGAAGACGCTGACCGATTCGGCCAGTACGAGGTCGAACTGCCCGTCCGCAAACGGCAGAGCGCGGATGTCGCCCTCCCGCCAGTCGACCAGCACTCCCTCGGCGGCCGCCCGGCGGCGGGCCTTCTCGAGCATCACGCCGTTGCGGTCGACGGCGGTGACCTTCGCTCCGAGGTGGGCCAGGTGGACGGCCGTCCGGCCGGTGCCGCAACCGCACTCGAGGACCCGTGCGCCCGGCCGCGGGTGAAGGTGCGCCAGAAGTTCGAGCGTGGCGATGAACGCCCCAGGATGAGCGCTGGTCGCGCCTACCCGGGCTTGAACGTCGTTGTAGGTCAGGGCCGTCACCATGCTCCCTCCCATCAGAGCGGCAGTGGCGGGAGCGGCGTCAGGGCCGCCCCCGCCCGGTTTGGAACTACACGAAGAAGCCAGCCCCCGTGGTGCCCAAAAGCCCCAGCGAGAGCAGGAACACCCACCAGGGCGCCCAGTGGAACATCTTGCTTCCTCCTTTCGGCTCGGACGTTCGCGCAGACCTTCCGCGGGTCACCCCTTGCGGCTGCGCATCAGCTTGTCGAGGTAGCGATGGGCCCGCGCCCAGACGCTCGGCGGCGCCGGCCCCAGGGCCCGCAGCCGTGGGATCATATGGTTTGGCGGGTTGGGAACCTGTCTGAGCACCGGCCAATAACGGCGGTCGAACACCTGATAGCCGCGCACTTTCACACGCCCTCTCTTGCCAGCAGTGTTGAAGAAGACTCCCGTGTATGGTACTGCCTCTCGAAGCAGTCGGTACTGGTGCGAAGGGGCAGGCTGGACCTTCATCGCAGTCCGAGAGACCCACCCTGCGGCTGGCATACCTGATCGACGGAGCGCTGGTCCGCTGAAGGGGAATGTGCCGCCCAGCCCGGCGGAATTCTAGCCGCGAAGGAGGCGATGGTCTTGCACGACAAGTACCGGACGTGTATCGAGGCTTGTGACCGCTGTGAAGCCGAATGTGAGCACTGCGCCATGATGTGCGCAGAGGAACCCGATGCCCAGGCGCGCGGCAAGTGCATGCAGGCTCTGCGCGACTGCGCCGACCTGTGCGCGCTGGCGTCCAGGTTAATGGCGCGGGGCAGCGCGCTGGCCGCCCGGGTCTGTGACCTCTGCGCGCAGGCGTGCGATGCGTGCGCGCAGGAATGCGCCCGGTTCAAGGATCAGCACTGCCAGAAGTGCGCCGACGAATGCCGCAAGTGCGCCCAGGAGTGCCGGAACATGGCCATGGCCACGGTCTAGCCTGGGCTTCGGTTCTCGCGCCGCGCCCTTCGCACGGAGGAAGGCCCGCCGGCCCGGCGCCGGCAGGGTCTCTTCTTTCAGTCCGTTCAGCTGGTAGCGTGGATCTCCAGCACGATGTCGCGCCACAGAGGCGTGACCGAGACGACCTTGAGCCCGGCCTTGCGCACGTTCTCTACCGTCCGCCGGTTGACGTTGGTGCCGGTCAGCCTCCGCGTCAGGGGGGTGAGCGCGTCCATGAGCGGGCCGGCGATGGGGCCGGCGCTGCGCACGTGCTCCAGCAGCAGGATCTGCCCGCCCGGCCGGCAGACCCGCCGCACCTCCCTCAAGCCCTGGACCGGATCGGGGACGGTGCAGAAGACGCAGGTGGCGGTCACCGTGTCGAAGCTGGCGTCGGCGAAGGCCAGGCGCTGGATGTCCATCTACTCCAGCCTCACCACACGCCCGAGCTGCCCGGCCCGTTGCCGGGCGCGTTCCAGCATGCCGGCGCTCAGGTCCACCAGGGTCAGTTCCACTTCCTCCGGGTAGTACGGCAGGTTCAACCCTGTGCCCGCGCCCACCTCGAGCGTGAGCCCTTTCGCCTGGCTACAGATCCCCGCCCGCCACTCGGTCCGCTGTTCCGTGCGTTCCATCGCCATGTTTCCTTCGGTGCCCGGTGACCGGTCCGTCTTTCAGTCTGCCGCACTCTCACCGGAGAGGAGAACGCTCCGGGAAGCCAATTGATTCCATGAAGTCGCACTTGCCACGGATACCCCCGGGGAGTATACTTGAGCCATGGATACCCCTGGTGGGTATTTTGCCAGCGAGTTCCTGAGGCGCAGACCAGAGGTGGCGCACGCTAACCGGGGAGCTTCGCGACAGGGAGGAAGAATCGATGGCGGAGGAGCAGGCTACGAAGAAGACAACGCTGAAGATCGGCGGCATGAGTTGCGCGGCGTGCGCGGTCAGGGTGGAGAAGACGCTGGCGGGGGTGCCCGGGGTCGCGGAGGCCGCCGTCAACTTTGCCATGGAGCGGGCGACGGTCGCCTACGACCCCGCCAAGGTGGAACCCGGCCAGTTGAAGAAGGCCGTCGAAGAGGCGGGGTACGAGGTCCGCAGCGACGCCGCCAAGGTGGAACTCAAGATCGGGGGCATGACCTGCGCCTCCTGCTCCGCCCGGGTGGAGCGCGCCCTGGCCGCGGTGCCCGGCGTGACCCGGGCCGGCGTCAACCTGGCGACCGAGAAGGCCACCGTGGAGTATGACCCGGGGCTCGTCACCGTCGCCGCGCTGAAGAAAACGGTGGCCCTTGCCGGGTACACCGCCCAGGAGATTGCCGGGCAGACCGACGTCGACCGGGAGCGCGAGGAGCGGGAGGCGGAGATCCGCCGGCAGCGCAACCGGCTCATCTTCTCGGCGGCGCTCTCGCTGCCGCTGCTGTACTACATGTTCGGGATGCTCTTCAAGTACCCGATGCCCATGTGGTTCATGAACCACTGGGTCCAGTTCGCCCTGGCGACCCCCGTCCAGTTCATCGCGGGCTGGCACTTCTACCGGGGTGCCTACCATGCCTTGAAGGGCGGCAGCGCCAACATGGATGTGCTCATCGCCATGGGCACCTCCGCCGCCTACCTCTACAGCCTGGCCGTCACGCTGACCGGCGTGCGGGGCGACGTGTATTTCGAGGCGAGCGCGCTGATCATCACCCTCATCACGCTCGGCAAGCTTCTCGAAGCCATCGCCAGGGGCCGGACCTCGGAGGCCATCAAGAAGCTCATGGGCCTGCAGGCCAAGACCGCCCGGGTGGTGCGCGACGGGCAGGAAGCCGACATCCCGGTCGAGGAGGTCGAGGTGGGCGATCTGGTCGTGGTCCGGCCCGGGGAGAAGATTCCGGTGGACGGCGTCGTCCGGGAGGGCGCCTCGGCGGTGGACGAGTCGATGCTGACCGGCGAGAGCATCCCGGTCGACAAGAAGCCGGGGGACGAGGTCGTCGGCGCGACCATCAACAAGCAGGGGTTGCTCAAGTTCGAGGCGACCAAGGTCGGGCGCGACACGGCCCTGGCGCAGATCATTCGGCTGGTGGAAGAGGCGCAGGGTTCGAAGGCGCCGATCCAGCGCCTGGCCGACCAGATCAGCGGGTACTTCGTCCCGGCCGTCATCGCCATCGCCGCCGTCACCTTCCTCGGCTGGTTCCTGTTCACCCGCAACTTCACCACGGCGCTGATCAACGCGGTGGCGGTGCTCGTGATCGCCTGCCCGTGCGCTCTCGGCCTCGCCACCCCGACGGCCATCATGGTGGGCACCGGCAAGGGCGCCGAGCACGGCATTCTAATCAAGGGCGGCGAGCACCTGGAGAACGCCCACAAGCTGAACGCCGTGGTCCTGGACAAGACTGGGACCATCACCAAGGGCGAGCCTGAAGTAACCGATCTCCTCCCGGCGGGCAGTCTCTCCCGGGAAGAGGTGCTGCGCCTGGGCGCGACCGTCGAGCGGGGCTCCGAACACCCGCTCGGCGTGGCCATCGTCGACCGGGCGAAAGCGGAAGGGCTTGCGCTGGCGGAACCGTCGGGCTTCGCCGCCATACCCGGGCACGGGGTGCGGGGCACGGTCGACGGCCGAACGGTGCTGCTAGGCAACAAGCGCCTCATGGCGTCTGAACAGGTGGACGTCGCTCCGCTGGCGGCCGACCTCGAGCGGCTCGAGGGGGAGGGGAAGACCGTGACGCTCCTGGCGGTGGATGGCCGGGCCGCGGGGCTCATCGCGGTGGCCGACACGGTGAAGGAGCACTCGGCGGAGGCCGTCCGCGAGCTGCAGCAAATGGGGATCGAGGTCTATATGCTGACCGGCGACAACCGGCGGACGGCGGAGGCCATCGCCCGGCAGGTGGGCATAGGGAACGTGCTGGCGGAGGTCTTGCCGGAGCAGAAGTCGGACCAGATCGAGAAGCTCAAGGCGGCGGGCAAGTTCGTGGGGATGGTCGGCGACGGGATCAACGACGCGCCGGCGCTGGCCACCGCCGACGTGGGGTTCGCCATCGGAACCGGCACCGACGTGGCGATGGAGGCGGCCGACGTCACCTTGATGCGCGGCGACCTAAGGGGCATCGTGGCGGCGATCAAACTCAGCCGCCGCACCATGCGGACCATCAAGCAGAACCTCTTCTGGGCCTTCGCCTACAACACGGCTGGCATCCCGGCGGCGGCCCTGGGGTATCTCTCCCCGGTCCTCGCCGGAGCGGCGATGGCGCTCAGCTCGGTCTCGGTTGTCAGCAACTCGCTCAGGCTCAAGGGGTTCCGGATCCAGTAGCAGCAATAGTGGGGGTTGGAAACGATGAACTACCAGACGTTGTTGGGTTGGGCGGTCCTGATCGTGGTTCTCTGGTTCATGATGCGACGGGGAGGGTGTTGCGGGGGCTCCACTGGTGAGCATCACTCGGGTGGCGGGGGAGGCTGCTGCGGCGGGGGACACGCAGTTCCCAGCCGGAAGCCCGGTTCGGAGAAAGAGACCGCCGTGGATCCGATCTGTGGGATGACGGTTCAGAAGAGCACCGCACTCTCGGCTACCGTCGACGGTCAGGACTACTATTTCTGCAACCCGGCTTGCCGGGATGAGTTCCTCAAAACGAAAGGAGACGGGCATGGCGGACATGGAACGGGACATTCGGGACGCTGCTGCTGACAGACCAGCCGGTTCGAGTTGCCACCAGACCGGCGAACAGCCCGGCAAGCCCGCCAAGGGTCTCGGCGGGTGGTTGATGCTCCTGTGTTGCATCGTTCCGGTCCTGCTTGCCGCCGGCCCGCTCTTCGGCGGGACGATAGGTCTGTCGACCTTGGGCAGGAGTGGAGGCTCCCTGCTGATTCTCCTGCTCTGCCCGCTGATGCACCTGTTCATGATGCGAGGAATGGGTCACGGGGACCACAAGTGAGGGCGGCGGGAGGAGGTTGGTGATGGAGATCGAGGTGAAAAAACCCGAGGAGTTGGAACAGGCGGAACCGCACCGGACGGTGACTAAAGAAGAACTGCTGCGGCGCTTGGCAAGAATCGAGGGCCAGGTGAGGGGGGTCCAGCGCCTGGTCGAGAACGACGCCTACTGCGTGGACGTCCTGGTGCAGATCAGCGCCGTGCGGGCCGCGCTCAAGGCGGTCGGCCTGTCCATCCTCGACCGGCACATGCGGACCTGCGTCTCTTCGGCCATCCGGGCGGAGCGGGCCGAAGAATCCATCAACGAACTGATCAGCGTGATCAAACGCTTCACCAAGTAGGGCGACCTGCTTGGTGAAGCGCCACGCGAACCGCCGGGCGGCTATCCCGGCGAGATTCACGAGGGAAGGCCTTTGGTTAACTCAGGTCCTTCCGCATCCGCTCATACTCCTCGCGGGTGAGTTCGCCGCTGGCGTAGCGCCGGCGCAGGATTTCGAGCGCCGGATCCCCGCCGCCCGCTTCCGCCATGTGACGGTGGGTTGAGGCTCGCACCAGCAGCACGATTCCGGCGATGACCGCCACCCAGAAGAGCGCCATGCCGGCCATCATGCTCCAACCGATTCCCGGTCCTCCGTTCCAATAGCCCCACATCATGGGAGAACCACACCTCCAGACGGACTGTGGATAGTATTGCCCACCCAGCGGCCCGGGAACCGCCGCCCCGGCCCGGCCGTTCACAACATTGCTGGCAGCAAGGGGGTGATTCGCCAGTGGTTGACGTTCATGGCATCGCCTCGATCCTCCTGGCGGCGGGCCTCATCGCCGTATCGGGCTACGGAGTGGTCCCCGGCGGAAGCCAACGCCGTCGCCGAGCGCCTGCGTCACAACCTCCAGGCGGCCGGGGTGCCGGTCACCGTCTCGATCGGGATCGCTCCGGGAGCCTCCGAGCGCACGTTGCGCCAGTCGATCGCCCTGGCCGACCAGGCCGTCTACCAGGCCAAAGCCAAGGGTAAGGCGCAGACCGTCTGCCTCACCCCTGGTTGCTGACCCGCCTCTGGGAAGTTGCAGAATTCCTTTCAAACCCTTCGAACTTCTGCGCCGCTGCGCACACTTATCCAATAGACCCGGTCCTCAGCGGACCGGCCAACAGGAGGACGTAGTGGAGTGGACTGCCCTGTCCGACGAGCAGCTCGCCGAGCGGTGGCGGGAGGGCGACGTCGAGGCCTTTGACGAGGCCTGCCGGCGCAGCGTTCGCCGGCTCTACGCGGCCGCCTGGCAGATGCTTCAGTCGCGGGAGGGGGCCTGGGACGCGACACAGGAGGCCCTGCTGGTGGCTTGGCGGAATCGCCGGTCCTACCGCGGCGAAGGGTCGCCCCTCTCCTGGCTACGCGGCATTCTCATCCGGATCTGCTGGGCGGAGCGCAGAAAACGCAGCTACCGGCGAGAGGTGCTCGACTCCTTCCAAGGCGGCGACGACCGGGAGGCCACCGAGGTGCCGGATGAATCGCTCAACCCCGAGCGCGTCGTGCTCGGCGACCATGACCGGAAGCGCGTGGCCGCCGCCTTCGCCGCCCTGCCCGAGCATTACCGGGTGCCCCTCTGGCTGTCGGTGCACGAGGAGATGCCTTACCGGGACATAGCCAGGACGCTGGGTGTGCCGGAGGGAACGGTCAAGTCGCGGATCAACATGGCCAGACGAATCCTCCGGGATTCGCTGGAGAGAGGTGAGCGCCGTGGCGCACTTGAGTGACGAGACGATTCGCCGCTACCTCAGCGGTGAACTGGCCGGAAAGGCGAGGGCCGCCGCCGAGGACCACTTGGCGACCTGCCCGAGTTGCCGCCGGGAGTTGGGCCTTTACCGGGCCATCGACGCGGTGGTGGGGGCTGCACCGGTACCCGACTGGGTTCCCGAGGCGCTCCTGGCCGAGGTGTCACGGAAGGTCCGGTTGCCCGGAGCCGGACGGCCGGCTCCGGCCCGGTGGTGGAAAGTTGCGTCGGCGGCGGCTGCGCTGGCCCTGATGTTGGGCGTCGCGCTCTACGCCGAAAACGCCCATTTCTGGCACAGCCTCGACCGTCAGAACCAGACTCTCTACGCGGAACACTACTCGTTCGTCGCCGCGCCTCAGGCCCTGGCGGTGAGAACGGTGAACCTGGTGACTCCGGAATGAGCAGAATTCGGATGGCGTTCCTCCTCGGGCTCACGCTGGCGGCGGTTCTGGCTGCCGGCGTCGCGGCTGCAACCCCGGACCCCCTGGTGCTGTACATCTCCAGCCTGCACCCGGTGACGCCCTACTTTGCCACCCTGCGGGTCGACATGCCGACCGGCACGGCGCATCTTGAGGAGCTGAGCACGGGGGCGGGGGTCTTCGTCCGCTCTCCGGAAGCCTGGCCGATGATGGGGGAACACGGAATGATGGGCCGCCCAGCCGGTCAGATCTTCCGCCGGGACGAAGAGGCCTTGTCCTCGCCGGAACTGCTCCGGAAGAACTACACCGTCAAGTTGCGCGATGGTGAGACGGCACTGGGGCGCCCCACGTATCGCCTGGAACTCCTGCCCAAGTGGAGCGGAGCCATCCGGAGGACGGTACTGCTCGACCGGGATACCCTCGTGACCCTCAGAGTGGAGGACTGGGACCACGCCGATGCGCTGGTTCAGCGACAAGAGGTCACGCAGATCGACTTCAACCCCGATACCCGACTCTTCACGGTGGAATCCCCGAGGGCCGCCTCCGGCCAAGCCGATCGCTATGTGAGCTTGGGGGAGGCCGCCGAGGTCTTGGGCTTCCGCCCGGCGCAACCCAAGTACCTCCCGCCGGGTTTCAGCCTGTACGGAGTGCGGCTTTCGCCTGCTCACCCGGGCGTCGCTCACCTGGTCTTCACCGATGGCCTCACGATCATCTCGCTCTTCGAACGGGCGGTCCCCTGGTGGGCCCGGTTGGGGGGCGCCCTCTCCCGTCAATCGGAGCACGGGTATTCCCTCTCGCGCGGCGGGCTGGCCCACTACCTGGTCGGTGACGTTCCGCCCGTGGAACTCCAGCGGATGCTCGAATCGCTCTGAGAGGGGGCCTTAAGCATGAGAAGAGCCAAACGCGCGTTCGCCGGCATGCTCTGTGCGGCGTTGCTGGGGGTGGCCGGCTCGGCGGCCTTGGCCAACCCGGCTCACCATCAGGCTGGCGGGGGCACCCCCAGCCCGCCTGAGATGACCGTCTCCCCGGCGCCCGCTGTGCCGGCGCCCGCACCCGCGGCAGGGCCATCGAACCAGGTCGCCCTTTCGATCGATGACGGGGGGATACCGGCACCTGCCACGGCCGGGACGGCTGGCGAGGTCGCGGTGACTGACAGCACCGAGCTTGGCGTCGGCTTGGACAAGGACGCCCGCCAGCCGACTCTCTACGACCTCATGATGCGGATCATGAACCTGATGCAGCCGCACATGAAGGAGATGATGGGCGGGATTCCGGCGCCCGACCCGGCGGCGGCGCCCAACCTCGTGGTGGATCTCGCCAACCCGTTGGGGGTGAAGTCGGCCGCCAAAGCCACCCCGGAGACCGGCGGCTCGGTGAAGCGCCTCACCGCGGAGGTGGAAGCGCTCAAGCAGCAACTGGCCCAGGTGCTCGCGGCGCTCAAAGCCCAAACCGGTGGCGAAGCGCCCGCCGCGCCAAACGGGGCGGGGAGCCCTCCGGCCGAGACTCGTCTCTCACTCTGACGCGACAGGGGGAGCCTTGTGACTTTCAACCGGCGGAATCTGGTGCAGACCGCGGCCGCTGCGGTGCTGGTGATTCTTTGGCTGCTCACAGCCAGTCCGCTCAAATTCCCCGTTCCCGCAAACGCTTGGCTGCGCCTCGACCCCTTGTTGGCGCTCGCCAACTGGGTCGCGGTTGGCTCTCCGGGCGCCCTCTTCTGGCCGGCGGCCGGTTTGCTGCTGATTTCGGTCGCGTGGGGCAGGGTCTTCTGCGCCTGGGGTTGCCCGGTGGGCGCCCTGCTGGACCTGCAGACCACGCTCCTGAGGAAGGCGGGGTACCGCGGCTACCGGCGGCTTAATAAGTTGCCCGCTTTGAACCTCGTTGTTCTCGCGCTGGTGATTGTCTCCGCGGCCGCCGGGTGGGGCGCGGTCACCGGCTTGCTCGATCCGCTGGTCTTCGCCCACCGTGCCTTGACCTTCGTGCGGGCCGGCCGCCTGCCCGAGACGCTCCTGGTGGTGCTCGCGCTGGGCCTAGTGGCGCCTCGCTTCTGGTGCCGGTTCCTCTGCCCGCTCGGGGGCCTTCTGGGGATCGTCCATCGCCCCGTGCGGCTTTGGCGAGGGCAAGGGAGAGGGGTCGAATTCCCTTTGCTGCCGGAGAGTCGCGCGAGCGCGAAGGGCGACGGTCCCCGGTATTCCCGGCGCGAGTTCCTCGGCCTTTTGGCGGGCGGTCTCGTCGTGAGCGGCGGGGCGCCGGCCGTCCCTGCCGTGAGACCTCGGGGGGGCGAGCGGTTCCTGCGACCTCCCGGCGCCCTCTCGGAGCGCCGGTTCACGGCCGCGTGCGTGCGCTGCGGCGAATGCATCAAGGTCTGCCCTACCAGGGGTCTCTTGCCGGCCTTGACCGAGGCCGGGCTCGGGGGCCTGTGGACGCCCCACTTGGTTCCGCGGGTGGGGGAGTGCAAACGGTGCATGCTGTGCGGGAAGGTTTGCCCGACCGGTGCGCTGCGGCCCATTCCGGTCGCCCTGATGAAGCTGGGCACGGCTGCGGTGGATACGTCCGCCTGTTGGGCCTGGAATGGCACGCGCCCGTGCCGGGTCTGCGTGGACCGGTGTCCCAAGAAGATCATCAGTCGGGATGCGCAGGGCCGGCCGGTGGTGGACGCGGCGGCCTGCGACGGTTGCGGGACCTGCGAGAAGGTCTGTCCCGTGCGGCAGGCGGCCATCACCGTGACGTCAGCCGGCGAACGGCGCCGGGATGCGCAGGGGCAGGACGCAGCCGACACAACGGTGCGCGAGGAACTATGAACCGCCGGCGACGGGCAGTCATGGCGGCTCTGGTAACGGGTATCGCGGCTGGACTGGGCGCCTGGTGGTGGACCGTCCTCGCCCCGCCGGAGGTTTCCCGCACCCAGTTCGCCCTTGACACTCTGGTGACCATCACTGCGGGCGGCTCCCGGGCGGAGGCCGGGGTGACGAGAGCCTTCGCCGAAATCGCCCGGGTGGAGCGTCTGCTCTCCAGCTTCGAACCTGGCTCAGAGATCGCCAGGATCAACGCGGGGGCGGGACGGCGCCCGGTGAGGGTGAGCGACGAGACCTTCCGCTTCGTTTCCGACCTTGTGCGGTTCTCCCGGTTGAGCGGGGGCGCCTTCGATCCGACGGTCGGTCCGCTGGTGGCGCTCTGGGGCTTTGGTGGGGATCATCCGGCGGTGCCGGCCTCCCGGAGCATCCAAAGCCTGCTCCCGCTGGTCGGGGCGGACAAGATCAAGCTGGACCCGGCCCGCCGGGAGGTGTTCCTGCCCCTCGCAGGCATGCAGCTTGACGTCGGCGGGGCGCTCAAGGGGTACGCCGTCGATCGGGCGGCCGACGCGCTGAGAGAGGCGGGAGTGCGCTATGGGCTCGTCGACGCCGGGCGCAGCAGCATCAAGGTGGTGGGGCGGCGGCCTTGGCGGCGGCCTTGGGTGGTGGCGATCGCCGATCCCCGGCGCGAGGGCGCTGTCCTCGGCTGGCTTCGCCTGCGCGATGGGGAGGCCCTGGGCACCTCCGCCGACAACACCCGTTTCTTCATCGCCGGCGGCGTGCGCTACTCGCACCTGCTCGACCCGGCGACCGGGTGGCCGGCCCGACACAACCGGCTGGTGACCGTCGCCGCGGGCTCTGCCTTCGAGGCCGACGCGCTCTCGAAGCTTTTCGTGGTTCCAAGCCCCCAGGTGCTGTCCCGGTTCCGGCGGCTGGGACGGCAAGGTCTGGTGCTAACTAGCGTCGGAGAACTCCGCAGCAATCTGGCCGGTTTCGCCCCGGCCACGCGGGAAGGGAAGAGGTAACGACGATGCGCTTCCGGACGCCGACACTCGTGGTCCCTCTGCTTCTTGCGGCGGTCGCCTTCTGGTTCGTCGCCGGCCCAGCCTACGCCGACAAAGGCGATCTGCTGAAACTGCTCAAGCTCGCGTTGCCCGAGGCGGAACGCTTCACGCAGGAAGGCAACGTCGAGGCCCTCAAGACCAAATCCGGCCAGCCGGTGGACGGAGTGAAAGGCGTCTTCTACGCTTACCAGGGCGAGAAGCGGATCGGGGTGGTGGTTTGGACGGCCACTCCGGCCTACACCCCGGGGGAACCGGTACACGTCCTCACCGGGTTCGACGCCGAGGGCACGATCCGCAACGCCATAGTCTTCCGCCACCGAGAGACCCCGGGGTGGGTGGATCCCATCAACAACGGCAGCTTCCAGCGCCAGTTCGCCGGGGTCCAGTTGGGGGACAAGTTGTCCCTGGTCATCAACGGGGGCAAGGTCCGCCGCGGCGACATCGTCTCGATTGCCAATTCCACCATCTCGTCCAAGGGCGTGGCCGTCGGGGTCAGCCAGGCCCGCAGGCTTTTCGGAGCGGTGCTGGCGGACGAGCTGAAGGGGGCGAAGACCTCGCAATAGTCACGTTAGGCGTTGCTGTCACCCATGATCTTCTTTGGAGGAGGAAAACCGATGAAACGCGCTCTTGTGACCCTGTTAGTCCTGGCTCTGACCGTCCTGGGGGCCCCGACCGTCTTCGCCGAGAGTTCCATGCCTGGGATGTCCATGCCTGCGGGTTCACCTATGTCCATGCCCATGGGAACAGCGCCGGCCGCGCCCAAGCTCGATGAAAAGGCGATCGCCGCTCTCTTCGAGGCGGCCTTCGCCGGGCTCACGCTCACGGACGACCAGGCCATGAAGGTTCACGATTACCTCGACGCCCTGATCGGGCCGATGGATCAGCTCATGATGGAGAGCGACAAGGCCACCGGCGCCGAGAAAGACCTCAAAGATCAGGAGATGATGCTCCTGATGGACAAGACCCAGGTCCAGATCGACGCGGTGCTCGAAGACGAGCAAAGCCAACTCCTCGACGCGCTGGTCTTCGGCAAATTCCCCGACGCCAAGGCTCATCCGACCGACAAGGCGGCCGTGGCGCGGCTGAGGGCAGCCGACGAGTTGCGGGCGGCGCTGGACGACCACGAACTGGTGCGGCGCACGATGCTCCGCCTGGCGAACCAGATGCCGGCCATGCCGGGCATGACGATGTCCCACTGAACGCGTGCG
>JBLNBQ010000034.1:0-4670 GCA_050260095.1 Chitinophagales bacterium | reverse complement strand
CGCCAACCGGTCGGGGCGTCCCAGCCCGACCACGGCTGAGCACGTCTACGCTGACCTCAGAGGCAGAGTGGAGCTCGTCCTGGACGGCGGACCGGCGGGAGTCGGGGTGGAGTCCACGGTCCTCGACGTCAGCGGGGAGAGACCCATCCTGCTCCGCCCGGGCGGTCTGCCCCTCGAGGAGCTCCGCCGGGTAGTGGGGGAGGTGCTCCTGGATCCGGGTCTCGAAGGGCGCGGGGTCCTCACCCCGAAAGCTCCGGGCCTGAAGTACGTCCACTACGCTCCCCGGGCGCCCCTGGTGCTCATCGCGCCGCGACCGGGAACGCCGCCGTCGCGGCTGGCGGAAGCTGCCTGGCAGGCGGTAGCCGAGGCCTTGGCCGCCACCGGGGAGTCACCCGGACCGGCGGGACTTTTGGCGTTCGACGAGAATCTCCCGGCTCACCGTGCCGCCGCGCGAGGCGCCGGCCTCCAGTTCACCCTGGGTGAGCTGGACCGCCGGGCGCCCAGGGGCTGTTCCGGGGTCCTGGCGCTGTCCGCCGGTCCGGCGGACGAGCCCGCGCAAACCGCCGCCCGGCTCTTCGCCGCCTTGCGCTGGTTCGATCAGGCCGGAGTCCGGCGGCGGATCGTCGCCGAGGGGACGCAGCCGGCCGGGCTCGGTTTCGCGGTCGCTAATCGCCTCCGCAAGGCGGCAGGGGAGATCAGGGAAGTGTGACGCTCAGGGCCAGGCTCAAGAGGTAGGCGGTCGGGAAGAGCATGAACGTGGCGGCTGCCACCACGCCCGAGTCGTTGGCCAGAAAGGCGACCGCCGTACCGACGAGCGCGGCCCAGAAGCCCTTGATGAAGGCGGGGTTGTCCTTCACGATCTGCCGAAGGACCCCGACCGGGCGGTAGAGCAGGATTCCCAGGCCGAAGATGAACGTGACGAGACCGTCGGCCCACGGCGTGTAGCGCATGAGCCGGAAGTTCATCGCCAGTTTCCGGGTGACGACTGCGAACAAGGCGCCCGGGCCGTAGTTAGCGATCTCCTTGACGAGAACGCCCACGTGCGAGGTGGCGCTGCCGGGCCGCAGCGCGTCCACCAGGACGATGCCACCTACCGCGGCCACTCCCACCCCGGCGAGCAGCGCCGCCGTCCGGAGCGCGAACCGGCGCTCCCGAAACACGACCCAGGCGGTGAGGAGCGTGGCCACGGCCGCCAAGAACCCGCCGAAGTTTGCCCCCAGAGAAGTCAGGCCGGTCACCGCGGCGACCACGGCGAGTGGCATGAGGATCAGCCACCGCCAGTTCTGCCGGAGGCCCGGACGAAGGTCCAGGAGCGCCGCCAGACCGGCGATGGCCGCCCCCAGGAGTACGCCCATGTACTCATTGCCCAGCCCATAGTATCGCGCCCCGCTGATCGGATCGTAGCCGAGGATGGAGGCGCGGCCGAGCCGCGCTCCGAGAGCGGTATCGGCCAGGAGCGCCAGCATTGTGGCGAGGTAGATGAGCGTAAAGGTCGCCCTGACCGAACGCCCGGCGAGCCGGACGAGCAGCACCAGGCCGGCGGTCAGGCCCAGGATGATGACCAAGTCGCTGAGGAGCGATCCGACCGCCACCAGAGGGAGCGCGAGCAGGGCCAGCGGGACGGCGGTGAGGCCGGCCAGGGCGTACTGCAGAACGCCGGCGACTCCCCGGGGTAGCCGGGGGGCGAGGAAGAGGGCCGCCAGCGTCCCCAGGATGAAGATGATCTGCAGGATGACGTAGCCCTTGAGGACCGGCGGGCGCTCCTGGTATGTGGCGGCCGCCCGCTGCGTGAAGGCGACCAGGGCCGGAAGGGGCTCAGCGAACGGCCGGCTCACCATGGGGCGGCCGACCATGGCGGGGAGGGCCGGCACGTCGAGCCAGGCAAGCAACGTCGCCGCCACGTCCGCTTCGGCGACCAGTCCCGGCCTCCGGGTGGTCGGACTCTCGAGCAGTCCCCCCTGCCGGGTTCCGGGACCGAAGGCGGCTACGAAGGTCAGGCTATCGCCGGCGGCGCCTGCCGCGGTGGAAGGTCCGGGGGCCGCCACCAGGACCAGAGTCCGGCTCCAGTCGAGTTCGGAGGCGAGCCGGCCGAGGAAGGCGTCGAACCAGCCGAGGGCGCGGCGGCGCATCCGCACGTTCTGTTCGGGGGTGTGCCAATCGGCGGTGAGGTTGAGGCGGGCGGTGTCGCCCGTCTCGATCACGACGAGGTCAGCTTGGCCGTAGAAACGGCGGAACTCTTCGAGCAGCCGGGCGTAGGCGGTCCGCTGGCCGGTGGGGAAGCCGGGGTCAGCCAGGGCCAACTCCGGACCGACGTTGCCGAGCGGGATGATGCCCCGGCCGTCCATGGCCACGGTCCCTGCCAAGCGGCTGGGGGTAGCGCCGAGATCGACCCCGCCAAGCAGGGCGACCTTCTTTCCGCCCTGGCGCAGAGCCTCGCCGAGAGCGCCGATCTGGACATCATGGTCGACGGCGGCGTTCGCCGCCAAGAGGTGGGGCAAGTCCAGGCAGACCAGGGCGCCCGGCGGCGCGGCGTATCCCGTGTTGCGTCGGAAGATCGCTCCGGCAGGTTCGCCGGCGAAGGGCTCCCCGACTCCCAGTACGAGTCCGGAAGTCGGACTGCCCAGCGCCCGGGTACCGGCGCCCAAACTGACGTAGCCGTTCTCGGGGAGGTATTGTCCCGCAGTCCGGGTGTTGAGGGTGGCGATGGCCCCCCGGCGGACGAGCAGCTTCCGGAAGTTCGGCAGGCTGGTGTCGGCGAGGTCCCGTATCCCTACGCCATCGAGCAGGATGAGGACCGCCCGCCGGGCTGGGGCGGCTGCTCCGACCGGCCAGGCGACCGTCAAGCACGAGATCAGGATCAGCAGAACTGCGGTGAGGCTATTGCGAAGGCATCCAGTCGGGCCAGAGCGTGTCATCGTGCGACTCCTCTCCGGCGCCCGCTCCTGCGAGCGCATTCCCCGTACAGCGCGAGAGTCTGGTCGAGCATCTCTTCCACCGTGAAGCCGGCGCTCCGGGCTCTGGCTCCGGCCGATAGGCGAGCAGCCAGGTCCGCGTCGGTGAGCAGGCGGCGGAGGGCGGCCGCCAGGGCCTCCGGCTCCCCGGGGGGCACCAACAGGCCGTTCTCTCCATCCCGCACGAGTTCGGTCATCCCTCCTGCCGCGGAGGCGACCACGGGGCGTCCGGCCGCCAGCGTCTCCAGAAGGAAGAGGGAGAGGCCCTCGGCCCGTGATGGGACGGCCACCACGGCGGCGAGGTCGAGCAGGGCGGCGACGTCGGTGCGGTGGCCCAAGAGGACCACCCGGTCGTCCAGCTTCAACTGCGTGCGAAGCGCGACTAGAGCCGCTTCCTCCGGGCCGTCTCCCGCCACGACGAGCCGCCAGGCGGGAAGGTCCGCCGTGCTGCCAAGGAGTGCGGCCGCCTGCAAGAGGACGTCGACCCCCTTTTCGGGGACGAGCCGGGCCACGCAGAGCAAGAGGCGCTCCTCGCCCGCCAGTCTGAGCTCCCGGCGCAGGGCGTCTTTCGTCGCCTCAGGGGTCCTCGGGTGGGCCGGGACCCCGCTGTAGACGACCGTAACCCGCTCGGCAGGAAGCCCGGCCGCCGCGACGAGGTTCTGGCGCAAGGCGGCGCTAACGGCGACATACCGGTGGGTAGCGGGGGAGAGCAGACGTTCCAGCCAGAGGTAGACCCGGCGCCTGAGTCCCCCACCGCTTTCGCAGACGAAGTTGTGGACCGTATAGATCACCGGTGTCCCGGTGAGGGCGGCCGCCACGCGCCCGGGGAGGCTCGCCTTGAAGCCGTGGACGTGGACCAGGTCAAACGCCCGACTCCGCAACAACCGGATCAGGCGCAAACCCGCGGCCAGGTCTTCGCCCGGGCGCAACGCCGCCGAGAGCGGGATGTCCCAGATGGGACAGGAGAGCGCCGAGAGCTCCAAAAGGAGCGGCTCGGAGGCCGGGCCGGCGACCTCCACCGTCACGCCGCGCGCAAGGAGTCCTCGCACCAATGTCAGCAAGTGCTGCCGCATTCCGCCTCTCGCCGGGCGGACCACCAAAAGGACTCGCACCAGTCCGTCTCACGCCTTCCGGGCCGCGTTTTGTGTTTTCCGGGAGCTTATATTATACTTGTGTCTGTCAGGGACCTCCCAGCCGGCCCCCAGTGGCAAATCCCCGGAACTTTTTCCGGGAGTAGGACGTTCTCCTTCTACGAACACGGGGTGAGTGAGAAAGATGCTCGGGGTACTCCAGGTCGAGGCGACAGCGCTCAAGCGGATTCCGGAGAACTCCCGCCGGGCCTTCACCGACCTCGCCGAGAAGCATCAGAAGTACGTCTACAACTTGGCCTACCGCATGACCGGGAACCCGGAGGAGGCGCGGGACCTGGCGCAGGAGGCTTTTGTCCGCGCCTTTCGGAGCTTCGACCGGTTCGACCTCAATACGTCCTTCGAGAAGTGGCTCTACCGGATCGTCGCCAACCTCTACATCGACGCCGTAAGGAAACGTGGACGTCGCCGGGAAGAGTCTCTGGATGCCCCCATCCCGACGCCGAACGGTCCCATGGAACGGGTGGTCCCCGATGTGGCCGGCGACCCCGACCAGATCATGGAGCAGACCCAGTTGGCCGGCGAGATCCAGGCCGCCCTGGAGCGCCTGCCGCCGCAGTACCGGATGGCG
>JBLNBQ010000033.1:0-12701 GCA_050260095.1 Chitinophagales bacterium | reverse complement strand
TGTGGTCGACGAGGATCACCGTCTTGCCGTGGGTGTCGAGCAGGCCGCTGCGGGAGAGCATGCCCGTCAGGCGACCGCGTTCATCGATGACCGGATACCGCCGAAACTTGGTCTGCACCATCACCTTGCGCGCGTCTTCGAGCCGGTCCGACGGCGCGAAGGAGACGACCTGCCGGCTCATCATCGGGCCCACCGGCTGGCTCATGTTGAGCAGGCGGGCCGCGGTGTAGGTGTCATGGTCAGTGCGCAGGATGGCCGCTCCCCGCGCCTTCGCCACCGCCGCCACGCGCTCGCTCACGGGGTAGCCGCCGGTCACGACCAGGGCCGCCACGCCCAATGCCAGAGCCGCCTCCTGCGCGCGGGGCCGGTCGCCCACGATGAGCAGATCCCCTTCGGTCACGTAACGCCGCAAGCTCTCCGGGCTCATGGCGGCGATGGCCACCTTCCCGTGGATCGCCAGGTCGGGCTGGCCCACCACCAACTCGGCGCTCAGGGTCTTCTCCAGATTGGCCACGGTGACCGGACTCTCCGCCAGGGAGAGGAGGGACCGTTCCTCCAGGTACTTGCGGGCGATGTCGCCCGCCGAGACCATCCCGACGAGCGAACCGTCGGCCTCGGTGACGGCGACCGACTTCCGGCCGATCTCCTGCATCAATCGCCCGACCTCCAGCAGCGTCGTGCCGGGTCCGACCTGGGCGCGCACCGGCTCAATCACGTCGGTCACCCTGAGGTGAAGGTCGGCCACCAGGCGCGGCGGCTCGAGCCCGAACCGGGTCAGGGCGAAGGCAGTCTCAGGGTTGGGGGGCCCGAGGCAGGCGGCCACAGCGACCAAGTCGGGCCCCGGCGCGCCTTTGCTGTCCGCCTCCCGCTCCCACAGCCGGTTCTTCAGCCAGGCGTAACCCAGCGCCGAGGCGATGGCGTCGGTGTCGGGGTTTCGGTGGCCAAGGACCAGGACTTCCTGCGGCAATGCTCTGCTCCTCCTCTGGTCAAGCTTTGGTCAGCGGGGCGTAGCCTGCGAGCAGCTTCTTCACCCCTAGGCCGGGAAAGGCGATGGTCAAAGTGGCATTGGCGCCTTGCCCCTCCACGCTGACGACGGTGCCCGGCCCCCACTTAGGGTGCGCCACCTTGTCGCCCGGCCGTACCTCCAGCACACCGGCCCCCGCTGCTGCCGCGGCCCCTGCTCCGCCCCCGGCTCCCGCTCCGGTGCGGGTCCCCAGCCCGGAACCTCCGGCGGCCGCAGGCGCCGGCCGGGCGGAGATCTCCGGCCTCGCCGCCCGGGACGTCCAGGCGGTGGCCGCCGCGTCACCCCAGCCGGCCTTGGCCGGCTCAGGGCGACCGATGACCCTCTTCAGTTCGCCGGGGATCTCCTCCAGAAACCGGCTCGGCAGGCGGTAGTCCAACTGCCCGTGCACGAAACGCTGCCGGGCGAGGGAGAGGTAGAGCCGGTCCATCGCCCGGGTGATGCCCACGTAGAAGATGCGCCGTTCCTCCTCGAGCTCACTCATCTCCAGCGTCGACCGGGAGTGCGGGAAGGTGCCTTCCTCCATGCCGACCAGGAAGACCACCGGAAACTCCAAGCCTTTGGCGGCGTGAAGGGTCATCAGCGTGACGCCGCCGCTCTCCGCCTCGTAGGTGTCGGCATCGGAGAGGAGCGCCACCTGCTCCAGGAAGAGCCCCAGCGACGGCTCCTCGGCGCGGGCGTCGAATTCGGCCGCCGTGTTGAGGAACTCCTCCAGGTTGTCGAGGCGCGCCTCGGCCTCCACGCTCTTCTCGGCCTTGAGTTCCGCCTGGTAGCCCGTCTCGCGCAGGATTTTCAGCGCCAGCTCCGCCACGGGCACCTGGGCGGCCTGCGAGTTCAGGCCTTCCAGATAGGCCGCGAAGGCCTCAAGGGTCGCGCCCGCCTTGCCGCCGAGGCCCGGAACGCCGGCGGCCCGCTGCGCCGCCTGAAAGAGGCTCAGGCCCTCAGAGAGGGCGTAGTCTTCCAGCCTGGCGAGAGTGGTCGCGCCCAGGCCCCGCCGGGGCGTGTTGACCACCCGCCGGAAACTCACCGAGTCGTCGGGGTTGCAGACGACGCGCAGGTACGCGAGCAGATCCTTGATCTCCTTGCGCTCGTAGAACCGGAGGGTCCCCACGACCCGGTAGGGCAACCCGAAGTGCAGGAAGGTCTCTTCAAAGGTGCGAGACTGGGCGTTGGTCCGGTAGAGGAGGGCGATGTCCGAATGCTGGTAGCCGGCCCGGGTCAGGCGGCCGATCTCTTCGGCCACCAGGCGGGCCTCCTCCCGGTCGTCCTGGGCCCAAAAGACGGTGATCGGCTCGCCCTCGCCCCGGTCGGTCCAGAGGCGCTTGTCGGTGCGGGCCAGGTTATAGACGATGACCTTGTTGGCGGCCTCGAGGATGACCCCGGTCGAGCGGTAGTTGCGCTCCAGCTTGACCACGGTGCAATCGGGGTAGTCGCGCTCGAAGGCCAGGATATTGCGGATGTCCGCCCCCCGCCAGCCGTAGATCGACTGGTTGTCGTCGCCGACCACCGCCAGGTTGCGGTGGCGCGACGCCAGTTCGTTCACCAGGGTGTACTGGACGTGGTTCGTGTCCTGGTACTCGTCGACCAGGATGTACCGGAAGCGGTCCTGGTACTCGGCGAGCACGTCGGGCGCCTCCCGGAAAAGCCGCACCGTCTCGACGAGCAGGTCGTCGAAGTCGACCGCCTTGTTCTGGCGCAGCATCTGCTGGTAACGGACGAAGACCTTGGCGACCGTCTGCTCGAAGAAGTCGGCGGCTTCCCCGGCGTATTGTTCCGGCGTCTTCAGGTCGTTCTTCGCCTTGGAGATGCGCTCGAGCAGGGCCCGGGGCTGGAAGTTCTGCGGGTCGAGGCTCAGTTCCCGCAGTATCTCCTTCACGCAGGCCACCTGGTCGGAGGAGTCGAAGATGACGAAGTTGTCCGGCAGGCCGATCCGGTCGCCGTGCTTGCGCAGGATGCGCCCGCAGGCCGAGTGGAAGGTCATGACCCACATACCGGCCGCCGAACCGCCCAGGAGGCGCTCGACCCGGGCCTTCATCTCGTCCGCCGCCTTGTTGGTGAAGGTCACGGCCAGGATTTGGCGGGGGCTGACGCCCAGTTCCCCCACGAGGTAGGCGATGCGGTGGGTCAGCACGCGGGTCTTGCCGCTGCCCGCCCCCGCCAGGATGAGCAGCGGCCCCTCGCCGTGGGTGACGGCCGCCTGCTGCTCAGGATTCAGACCGGCGAGAATATCCAAGGGTGAACCTCCCATCCTGTGGGGAACGACGCTATTGTACCACAGCCGAAGCACGGCCGGAAGGCGGCGAAAGGGCCGGCGTCTCCCGCCCGGCGCGGATGGATCGCGGCCCGGCCGGCTAATCGGCGAGCAACAGTTCGTCGACGACCCGGCGGAGGATGTCGTCCACCTCGTCGCGGTACTCGGCGATGAGCGCGGGGTAGTCGATCACGCCATGCGGCTTGGGGATGCGGCCCGCCCGGATGAGTTCGTGGATGATGGACTCGCGGGCTTCCTTGATCGCAGCCCGCAGGATGCGCTTGTACAATTCGCTTGCCCCTCCCGGCCTGGGATCTGCTTCCCTCCAGTTCGCCGCCGACGCCCGTTATCCTGTGAATAATGAGGGAGCGGCTAACGCCGCTCCTCCTTGGCCAGCCCCTCCTCGGCCCTGGCGATCGCCGCCCGGACCAACGAGCCGGCCTGCTTGGTCGTGATTTCGCCCCAACCCTTCGTGCGCACCGTGTCCCCGAATCCCAGCTCATCCGCGAGTTCGAGCTTCAACCGGTCCGACATGATGCTGTCACGCCTTGGCAAGGTCCACATCACTCCCACGGATAGTATCCGCGGCCTCCACCCGCCAGCCCCGTGCTATCTGCTGTTCCTGCTGGAGAATCGCGGGAGTCCCCGGGGAAGACTACCGGCCCAGGCGTTCGGGGGGCTGGCTATCCGCCAACCCCCCTGCTTCGCGACGTGCGTTGTCAGGCGACCCCGTCATCCCCGCCGGCGAGTTCGGTGGTCGCGGCCGCCTCGTCCTCGTCCACCGGCACGAACCGGTCCTTGATCCGGCCCATCACCTGGGGCATGGTGGTGTACTCCATCTCGTCCAGCGGCAGGCGATGCGGCTCGAACGGACCCAAGCGGCGCAGGTAGTCGGCGATCTCGACGGCCTGGCGGCGGGCGGTGTCGAAGCTCGGGTCGGCGAACATGTCCCGGGGCCCGATGAGCCGGCCTTGGCAGAGCTGGAACCCGTAGGCGACCACCCGGGGCGGACCGTCGAAGCGGCTCGGCGTGTCCTGCCCGAAGGCGACCGGCATCAGCGGGCCGTGGTGAGAGCCGCGCATCCAACCGGCCACCAGGTGGGGCTGGCCGAACGGCTCCAGCGCCTCGCCCACGGCGGGCAGGCCCGACTGGCAGCGCACCAGGAGCACCGGGTCATCCTTGCCCACGTAGCGGCCGGCCATCAGGTTCAGCCGCTGCGTGGAGCTGACGGCGGCCGGTTCGGTCTCCCCCTTCTTATACACCGCCCGCACAGCGTAACGGCCGGGCGCCCCGATGAAGAGCAGCAGGTCGTAGAGCTCTTCGGGAGTGTCGAAGCGGGCCGTCTTGTGCTCGATGAGGTCGAGCACCTCGAAGGTGAAGCCTGCGTGCATCTTGGGGTCGATCACCAGCCCCGGGGTGTTGAACGGGTCGGCGAACATCTTGTAGAGCGGCCAGTTCCAGGCGCCCGGCTCCGTCTTGTCAGCCAGGAAGACCAGAACCGGCTCGCTCGCCCGCTCGGTGAAGGTCATCTCCGCGATGCCGGGCCCCATCCCCCGGATGTTGCCGGAGAACGCGTCTTTGAGCAGGTCCTGTCCCGCACCGTAGAGCTTGAGTTCCTTGGCAATCTGCGTCGTCGCCTTGAAGATCTGCCACGAGAGCGCGTGGATCTGTTCCTCGTCGGTCTGCCCGTTGTGGGTCATGATCAGGGCGATGTCGTCGCCGACTTTACCCACGTGCCCGTCGATCAGGATGCCCGCCGCCTTGGCTTTCGCAAGCCCAGCCTCGGCGACTCTCACCGCCTCGGGGTGAACGGTGCAGTGGCCGACGAATCCCCCGGTGTCGGCCTTGATCACAGACAGGGTATACAACTGGAATCCCTCCCCAGTATGTTTCGCCACAGGCGTGAGTCGCAATGGGAAACACGAAGGCCTGGCTGCACACCACCCCCCTGCTGCCGCAGAGTTCGGGGTGGCTAGCCAGGCCCTGGGGTCTGGGAGGCACTCCGGTCACGCGTCGTATGACAGGATATCATATTCTGCCGGGCGCCCCGGATTCCTGCCAGAAGAATCCTACGGCAGCCTTAGCCGGTCGCCCGCCCGGATCCGGTCGGGGTTGAGGCCGGAGTTGGCGGCGATGAGCGCTTTCTGCGAAAGACCCAGCCGGCGGGCGATGGCCGAGAGCGTATCGCCCCGCTGGATGACGTAGTAGCGGGTGCGGCTTGCGACCGGCACCGCACCTGCCCGCGCCAGGTCGGGCCGGGCGGGGGCAACCTTGTAGGAGGCAAAGGCCGCGTCGAGCAGGCGGATGGCGTCGTTGTACCGCTCGGCGCTGGAGGTGGCGCCCAACACCGAAACCACCAGCGTGTGACCGTCGCGCTTGGCCGAGGCCAGAAGGCAGTACCCGGCGTTGCCGGTGTAGCCCGTCTTAAGCCCCAGGGCGCCGGGGTAAAGATGGAGGAACTTGTTGATGTTGTAGAGGCTCCGGCCCTCGCCGCCCCACGGGAGGGTCCGCTCCGTCCGCCCCACGATCTTCGCCACGATCGGCTGGCGCAGGGCGGCCCTCCCCAGGAGCGCCAATTCCCGGGCGGTGGAGACGTGACCCGCCTCGCTCAGCCCGTGCGGGTTCTGGAAGGTGGTGACCTTGAGGCCGAGCGAGCGGGCCTTGGCGTTCATCAGCTTGACGAAGGCCGGTTCCGAACCGGCGACGGTCTCGGCCAAGGCTTCGGCAGCGTCGTTCCCCGAGCAGAAGAGGGCCCCGTAGAGAAGTTCCCACATCTCCAGCTTCTGGCCGGCCCATAGCCCCACCCGGTTGCCTCCCGTGGCGGCGGCGGACGCACTGACCTTCCCCACCTTGCCCAAGGGCGCCTGGTCCACCGCGACCAGCGCCGTCATGATCTTGGTCAGGCTGGCCGGCTCCCGGACGTCATCCGCATGATGCTCCAGCAGAAAAACCCCTTTGTCGACGTCCAACACGGCATAGGCGGCAGCGGTGACGCCCGGCGCGTGCGCCGCCGCGTCTTGTGCGCCGGCCAGTCCCACGGCCAGCGCCAGAGCGCAGGCGAGCGCCAGAGTGAACGGTCTCACACGGCTCCCTCCTCCCAAAGGTGCACTTTGGGAGAGTATGCGCTCCTCGCCCGGCTCATGACAACATCTGTTTCCTGAAGCGCTCCTTCCGCGCCGGTTTTTTTGGGTGGGACTGGTCTATCCCGTCGCCGCCCGCCATAGGTTGTGGTGACGGTATACCAGTATACCAACGGCCCGGGAGGGATCGGGGTGCGTCTCATCGGGGACCAGGGGCCTGTGGTCGTCCAGCCGGCCGGCGAGGAGGTCTATCGCGTCCTGCGGCGGATGATCTTGAGCGGCGAACTGCGCGAGGAGGGGCAACTGGTCGAACGCCGGCTGGCCCGGCAACTGGGCGTCAGCCGGACGCCGGTGCGGGAAGCGCTGCGCAAACTCGAGGCCGAGGGGCTCGTCGAACGGGCTCCCTACCGCGGGTTGGTCGTGGCCGACCTCAAGTCGGAGGACGTGGAAGAGATGTTCCACATCCGGGAGGTGCTCGAAGGGCTCGCCGCCCGCCTCGCCGCCACCCGCCGGACGAAAGCCCACGTCAGGGCGCTTCGTAGCCTGGCCACCCGCATGGAGAAAGCGCGCGAACAGGAGGACGTGGAGACCTTCGGCCGCCTACACCTGCGCTTCCACAACGCCTTCGCGCAGGCGGCGGGCAGTCCCCGCCTCTACGGGTTGCTCTCCGGCCTCCAGGAGTACCTCTCCGTGGCCGCCATGGGATATCAGTACGTCGGCCGCACCCAGCAGGCCTGCGAAGAACACCGGGCGCTCGTCGAGCGCATCGCCGAGGGCGAGGCCGACCAGGCCGAGGCGGCCGCTCGCGCCCATATCCGCCATTCCAAGGAAGCCCTGTTGGCCGTCCTGCGCGCCGCCGAGACAGGAGGCGCCCGATGACCAAGCAGCAAGGCGCCACCCAGACCCCCGTCCTGTACCGGGTGATCGAGGCGCTCCTGGAGGATACCCGCAAGGGGATTATCCGCGTCAGCCAGGCGACCTTCGACGCCCTCGGGTTCACCTTGGGCGACGTGGTCGCCGTCACCGGCGCCCGCACCACCTACGCCCGGCTCATCCCCGCGCTGCAGGGGCAGTGCCGGGAGGACGAGGTCATGCTGGACGGGGTCGTCCGGGAGAACGCCGGCGTCGGCCTGCACGGCAAGGTGAGCCTGGCGAAGGCCGCCTACAAGGACGCCGGCTCCCTGGTGCTGGTGCCGCTGGATCCCGAGACCACGTTCCAGAGCGAGGGAGACGTGGAGTTCCTCAAGCGCTACCTGGTCAACCTGCCGGTGGCGAGCGGCGATAAAGTGTCGGTCAATCTCTTCGGCGCCAAGGAGGCTTCCCTGCGCGTCGCCGGCACCGCCCCGGCCGGTCCCGTGCTCATCACGCCCCGCACTCTGGTGCGCCTCCAGGAACCGGAGGTCTTCGAAGAACCGCGGGCCAAAGTCGCCTACGAGGACATCGGCGGTCTGGAGCGGGAGGTCAGGCTGGTCCGGGAGATCGTCGAACTGCCGCTCAAATGCCCGGAGGTCTTCCGGCGCCTGGGCATCGACCCGCCCAAGGGCATCCTGCTCTATGGCCCGCCGGGCACCGGAAAGACGCTGATCGCCCGGGCGGTGGCCGGCGAGAGCGCCGTCCACTTCGTGCACGTGAACGGCCCCGAGATCATGGACAAGTTCTACGGCGAGAGCGAGGCCAAGCTCCGGGAGGTGTTCGACGAAGCCCGGCGCAAGGCGCCCAGCATCCTCTTCCTCGACGAGATCGACGCGCTGGCCCCGAAACGGTCCGAGACCATCGGCGACGTGGAGAAGCGGGTCACCGGCCAACTCCTGGCGCTCATGGACGGCCTGGTCTCCCGCGGCGAGGTGGTCGTCATCGGCGCCACCAACATGCCGAACCTCCTGGACCCGGCCTTGCGCCGCCCGGGGCGCTTCGACCGGGAGGTGCTGATCCCCGTCCCCGACAAAGCGGGCCGGCGGAGATCTTCCGCATCCACACGCGCGGGATGGCGCTCTCGGACGACGTCGACCTGGCGGCGCTCGCCGGGCTCACCCACGGTTACGTCGGGGCGGACATCGCCGCGCTCTGCCGGGAAGCCGGCATGCTGGCGATCCGCAAGGCGGCGCCGGCCCTGGCCGGGCTCCCGAAATCGGAGTGGGACGGCTTCCTCGCCACCCTCGTGGTGGAGATGCGCGACTTCCTGGCGGCGGCCAAAGAGATCCAGCCCTCCGCCACCCGCGAGTTCTACACGGAGATGCCCGAGGTCGGCTGGCAGGACGTGGGCGGCCTTGCGGAGATAAAGCGCCTGCTGACGCAACTGGTCACCTGGCCGCTGCGCTACCCTGAGCGATTCGCCAAATACGGCGTCGGGGCGGCGCGAGGGATTCTCCTCACCGGCAAGAGCGGCACCGGCAAGTGCTCGCGGCATTGGCCAGCGAGTAGGCGGTGTCGCGGGCTTCCTTCACCCTGCAGAGCTTCCTCTTCCTGGTGGAGTACGGGATGGAGGTCCAGACCGCCATCGACCAGCCGAAGACGACCATCTACAACTTCCCGAGCCTCTTCTACCCCTACACCCAGCGGCTCGGAGCGATCGGCGCCAACGACTTCCTGCCGAACGACGTCGTGGATGAACTCACCAAGCGGGGCCACAAGGTGAGCATCATGAAGGGCTTCACCGACGCCACCACGATGATCGTCATCGACCCGAAGACCGGCGTGCTGATGGGCGGCGCCAGCCCGGCCCGCGACAAGCAGTACGTGATCGGGTGGTGATCCACTGGTTGCAGCGGCCGCGGGTTCCCCACGGAACCCGCGGCCACCTTAATTGCAGGAGGGACAGTCATGCCGGTCATCACGTACGACGGCGGCAAGCTCAACAAGGAACAGAAGGCGGAACTCGACAAGGTCTTCAGCGAGACCGGCGCCCGGGCCATCAACATCCCGCTCGAGTCCTTCCACGTCTACATCAAGGAGCACGACCGGGAGAACATCGCCCGCGGAGGCGTACTGCTCGCGGACAAGATACACAAGTAGGCAGGTGCGAGGCCGGACTCCCAACGGTTGGTTGGCTGATCCGAGCCAACAGCCTCCTGCCGAAGGACACGCCGATAGGCACGCCCGTCAATAGACGTGAATGGCGGCTCTATGCGGAGCCGCCATTCTTACTCTAGTGGGCAGAGGAACTTGCCGCCGCTTCTCGATGTCCTGCTGTGCGTGGTCTCGTCACAGGCAGCCTTCGAGGGCGACAGATTATCTCTCGCACTTCTAGCCCCTCGAACGGAGAGAACATGACAGCCTTCCGAGCGGCCACCACGCGAAGTGCCGTATCCGCTGCCATGGCGACGATCTCTTCCCCGTGCTGCACCGCCCCCGCGTCACAGGCCATTACGGTCGCCTGGATGCAAAGCTCTGTTCCCCCGCCGAACAGCCGAAGCGTGTGAATAATCGCTTGCATCTTGGGATCATACGCTCCGGGTATTAGGATGTCCTGGAAAGGCAGTACTCCCTGGACGATCTGTACTCCCGCGTCAACAAGCTTGCCCCTCACCTCTTCATCTACAATGCCGGTGACGATGCGCTCGGCACCTTCAGCGTCAGCGCGAGCAGGCTGCCCGTAAGGGAATGTCGTGGCAATCACCTGGACGCCAGTGCCCGCAAGGGCGGAAGCTAAGGCCAGCGGGCCGTCGCCTTCGGCTGTGAAAACCACAACCCGTCGTAGCCCTTCGTTGGCCCTGAGATAATCGACCACCGCTCGAACGGTTCCAGGCAGAAAAGGCTTACCCTCACCTTCGAAGTAGACTACCTTTCCGGCTTCAGATTCGCGTGTCTTCATCTGATTCTGTCCCTCCAACGCCTTAACAGCGTGTTGTACTCATCCCAAAATGCCCTGTCCCGGGGAAAATGTCCGCTTCGAGAGTAGTACTGGCACAAGTTCAGCGCCAACCAAAGGTTCATGTCTTCGGCGTCCAAGCCGAAACCCCGATGATAGTACAGATGTCGGTCATCGGTATTGACACCCTGTGGATCGTTGAAGTGGGGACGCAACTCATGTCCATCGTGAGAGTCAAACCGGAAGGATCCCGATGGATGCTGATAGTGGAACGAGTATGTGATAACTTCATACCGATCCCTTGGTAAGAAACGTCCCTCCTCGGTCGCGGTGAGACGTCCTTCAACACCGTTGACCACAAGCGTGATGCAGATGTCGTCGATTTCGAGGGTGGCGTTCCTCCCAGTTGCCTCGTCAACAATAATGAAGGCCTCCACATCAAGTTTGGGATCCTTGTGAGGACCAGCAAGGGATCTTTCCAGCGCTCTAAGATACTTCGATGCAGAGTACTGATTCATCATCCACTCCGCAGTTAGGCAAAAAGATTGGGGGCAGTTTCTTGCCCCCGCACCGTTTCGAACTGTCCCAACACCGTCTCAAGCGCTAACCATTCGAACTCTAGGTCATACGTTGAAACGCTCGGCTCTCGCCCGTTCTTTTTGAGTTCTGCGCCGAGAGCATCCGCATCTGTCTCCGGAGGAAGTTTCCCGATTGCCACTGATTTCTGTTGAAGAAGCTCAATACTTCTGAGCCAACGAACAACGTCAACACCTCGGATGTCCGGGCATTGGCCTTTTGCAACCAGTTCGGCAAAATCGCACGATGGAATGCCATACTTGGCCTCCATCCGGGAGACAAACTCCTTGGCAAAATCGATGCTCCCAATCTTCCTAAGCTTTAGCAACGGAATACCTCCTTTCCTGAAGGCTAGCCTGCATCCAATGGTCGCCAGGTATTCCTTTTGGAGTCACCTAGTGGAAACATTTGGGCAAGCACCACTGTAGGTTACTAGCTACCACGGGTCTCCGCAAATTCCTTCTCATCAGCCGTAAATTGTTGCCCGACTGACACGCTGGCCACCAATCCTACAGTTGAATGACCGGAACTCACCGCTAAAGTCCTCTCTTCGGCCGCTCCCCGCCCTTCCCGTCGCCTCCGTGCCGGCCCTCCCTTTCCCTAAGCACATCGAGGGCGGCTTCCCACTCGACGCCGGAGGCGGCGAGGAGAACCTGCAGGTGATAGAGCAGATCGGCGGCTTCCGCCGCGAGTTCGGCGGCGGAGGCGTTCTTGGCGGCGATCACGACCTCGGTCGCCTCCTCCCCCACCTTGCGGCAGATGCGGTCGACGCCGGCGCTCAGCAGGCGGTTGGTGTAGGATTCGGGAATCGGGTTGTGCTGGCGGAGCTGGATGGTGGCGAAAAGGTCCGCCAACACGTCGCCCGTGCCGGCCGCGCCCGGCCGGCGGCTCTTGGCGGCCATGCGCCGCAGGAGGGTCTCCAGGTCTTCCTCCTCCCCCGCCTCCTTGCTGCTCAGCGTGAGGGGATTATGGAAACAGCTTGGCACACCCTCGTGGCAGGCGATGCCGCCCACCTGCTCGACCCGGATGAGCAGGGTGTCGAAGTCGCAGTCGGCGGTGATCTCCTGAACAAGTTGGTAATGGCCGGAGGTCGCGCCCTTCCACCACAGCTCCTGGCGGCTGCGGCTCCAGAACCAGGTCTGTCCCGTCTCCAAGGTCTTCGCCAGCGCCTCCCGGTTCATGTAGGCCAGCATGAGCACCTGTCCCGACTCGGCGTCGGTCACGATGGCCGGAATCAGCCCCTGGGCATCGTATTTCAGCTTGGCGAGCACCTTCCGGTCCGCCTTCATGCCCGTCACAACCTCTCTGTTTCAGTCCGCCCCTACGCCCGACTACCTATGCGTCTAGAGCCGCACCGGGATGCCCTGCGCCCGCAGGTACTCCTTGACGCCTCTCACGGTATACGTTCCGTAGTGAAAGATCGAGGCGGCCAGCACGGCGTCGGCCCCACCCTCCTTGATGGCCGCCGCCAGGTGCGCCGGTTCGCCGGCGCCGCCCGAAGCGATGACCGGGATGCTCGTCCGCTCGCTCACCCGGCGCAGCAGTTCCAGGTCGTAGCCGCCCTGGGTGCCGTCCGCGTCCATGCTGGTCAGCAGGATCTCGCCCGCCCCCCGGCGCTCCGCCTCGGCGATCCAGCCCAGCGCGTCCCTGCCCGTAGGGGTGCGCCCGCCGTGGACGTACACCTCCCAGGCCGGCGCCTCGGGGGTGGCTGACGGAACCCGCCGGACGTCGACCGCCACGACGATGCACTGGGCGCCGAACTTGACGGCGCCCCGGGTGATCAGTTCGGGATCGCTCAGCGCCGCGGTGTTGAGAGAGATCTTGTCGGCCCCGGCCTTCAGGATGTCGCGGATGGTCTCCAGGTCGGAGATGCCGCCGCCCACGGTGAACGGGATGAAGACCTCCTCGGCGGTGCGGGCGGCCAGGTCGACCACGGTCCGCCGCCGTTCGTGGGAGGCGGTGATG
>JBLNBQ010000032.1:0-4271 GCA_050260095.1 Chitinophagales bacterium | reverse complement strand
CCAGCCTCACCAAGATCATGACCCTGACGCTCGCCCTGGAGGCCCTGCGCGACGGGAAGGTCAAACTGACCGACCCGGTCGTCGGTTCGGCCCTGGCCAAGTCCATGGGCGGGACGCAGATCTGGCTTGAAGAAGGCGAACAGCTCTCCCTGAAGGACATGCTCTACGCGGTGGGGGTCGGGTCGGCCAACGACTGCGCGGTGGCGCTCAGCGAGTACCTGGGCGGGTCCTTCGAGGGGTTCGTGGCGGCCATGAATCGCCGGGCGAAGGAGCTGGGGATGAAGAACACCCACTACTCCAACCCCACCGGGCTCGATGACGAGAACAACTATTCCACGGCCTACGACCTGGCGGTGCTGAGCCGTCACGCGGTCACGCTGCCCATGATGCTGACCCTCAGTTCGACCTGGGAGTACTGGGTCAGGAAGGGCACGAAGCAGGAAATCTGGCTGACCACCTTTAACAAGCTGCTGAAGTCGTACCCGGGTTACGACGGCCTAAAGACCGGGTTCACCGACAAGGCCGGGTACTGCCTGGTTTCTACCGCCAAGCGCGGCGGGCTGCGCCTGATCGCGGTGGTGCTGGGGGCGGCGACGCCCCAGGTCCGAACCGCCGACGTGCAGCGCCTGCTTGACTACGGCTTCCGCCTCTATGAATCGGTGGAGGTGGCCAAGGCCGGCACGCCCGTGGCCAAGGTCGAGGTCTACCGGGGCCATGATCCCCAGGTGGATGCCGTGACGGCCGAGGACTTCTTCGTGGCGGTGCCCCGGACGGGCGAGAAGACCTTCACGAAGGAGCTGCGGCTGAAACAGTCGCGGGTGTGGGCGCCGGTCAAGAAGGGGCAGGTTCTGGGCGAACTCGTGGCCGTGCAGGCCGGGAAGGAGATCGGCCGGGTCCCGGTCGTGGCGGCCAAGGATGTCCCGGCCGGCTCGTGGTTCCGCCTCGTGGTCCAGACCACCCACGCGCTGCTGCGGAGCCTCTTGGGGATCGAATAGGCGAAGGGTTCGGAGCGTTGCGAGGGCGCCGGTGTTCCGCCGGCGCCCTCTGCTCTTGTGCATGCCGTGCAGGTAGTGACTCCACTCTGGGCGGGCGGGAAGCGGAACGGGGCCTGGCTGGGTATATCTGGAAATAGCGGCAGGAGAAGGCTGCCGGGCGACGAAGTGATAGCGCGGAAGGCGAAGGGGGGCAGCAGCGAGGCATGAGAGTGGAGACGCGACGCGTCGGACGGAACCTGGTCGTGCGGTGCGCCGGCGAGTTCGACCTGGCGACCGCGGCGGAGTTCCGGGCGGCGGTGGAGGGCCAGCTCGCCGAGTGGGAGAACCTGAACACCATCATCGTCAACCTCGGCAAGGTCACCTTCGTGGACAGTTCCGGGTTGGGGGCCATCCTGGGCCGGTACAAGCAGATCCAGCAGCGGGGCGGGCGCATGGTGATGGTGGAGGTGCCGCCGTCGCTGCAGAAGGTGCTCGAACTCTCCGGGATCTTCAAGATCATCCCGGCCAGGGGCAGCGAAGCTGACGCCCTGAAGTTGGCGTGAGGGTGGTGGGCCCAGTGGAGGAGGACAAGGTGAGCCGCGGCGACTATCTGCGCCTGGAGTTCCCCAGCCACGCGGACAACATCGGGGTGGCCCGGCTGGCGGTGGCGGCCTTCGCGTCCCGCCTGCCCTTCACCGTGAGCGAGGTCCAGCACGACCTTAGGGTGGCGGTCTCGGAGACGGTGACCAACACGGTGGTGCACGCTTATCCCGACCACCCCGGACGGGTGGTGGTGGAGGCGCGCGCCGAGGGCGGGCGTCTTCTGGTCAGCGTGGAAGACTGGGGACGGGGTTTTGACCCGGGGGCGGCGTCGGAGCCGGACCCGGAAGAGGAGCGAATGGGAATCGGGCTGCAGATCGTCCGGGCCTGCATGGACCGCGTGGTGATCGACAGCCGGCCCGGGAGGGGGACCCGGGTGGTCATGGAAAAGACTCCGAGCGGTGCGGCGTCCGAGGGGGCCGCCGTGGCCGATGGCAGCGGGGGCTAACGGCGTGGCTCCGGCCGAGGTGAGAGAGCGGCCGGAAACGTGCCCTCCGGGGGAGAGTGAGCTGGGCCGGCTCGTCCGGCAGGCCCACCAGGGAGATCAAGGGGCACGCGATGAGCTGGTGAAGCGGAACCTCCGCCTGGTGGGCAGCGTGGTCCGGAGGTTCCTGGGTTCGATGGTGGAGGAGGAGGACCTGTTCCAGATCGGCTGCATCGGCCTGGTCAAGGCAGTCGACCGGTTCGACCCCGGGCGCGGCTTGGCCTTCTCCACCTACGCGGTGCCGTACATCACCGGGGAGATCCTCAGCCACCTGCGGCGCGACCGGCCGGTCAAGGTCAGCCGCGCCACGCAGGAGCGGGCGCGGCAGGTGAGGCGCCTGCGGGAGCAGTTGGCGCAGCGGCTCGGGCGGGAACCTTCCCTCGCCGAGGTGGCACGGGAGGCCGGCTTGGCGGAAGACGCCGTCGTGGCGGCGCTCGATGCCTGCCAGGCGGTGGTGTCGCTCGAGGCGCCGCTGGTCGAGGGCGAGGGCGAGGAACTCCACCGGGGCGACGTGCTGGCCGCCCCTGCCGAGGACCAATTGGAGAAGATGGCCCTGATGGAGGGTTTGAAGCGCCTCCCCGACCTGGAACGGCGCCTGGTGGAACTGCGCTTCTTCGGTCACCGGACCCAGGCGGAAGCCGGCAGGCTGCTCGGCCTCTCGCAGGTGCAGGCCTGCCGCGTCGAGAAGCGGGCCCTGGAACGTTTGCGGCGGGCGATGGCGTGATAGGGATTCCCTCGGCAACGGCCGGGAAGCGGCTCCCGCTCATAGGACGAGCGGGAGCCGCCGTATTTTGTGCCGGGGGGATGAACTTGCTGAACCTCATCTGGCTCCTTCTGCTGACGGCCGGCCTTCTGACCGCCGCGCTGACGGGGCGCTGGGCCGAAGTGACAGCGGCGGCCCTGGGGGCGGCCAAGACCGGCGCGGAACTCGGGCTTGGGCTGGTGGGCGTCATGGCGCTTTGGCTGGGCCTGAGCCGGCTGATGGAGGTGAGCGGGCTGCTGAAGGGCCTGGTCGCGCTGGTCCGGCCGGTGACCCGCGCCCTCATGCCAGACGTGCCACGCCACGACCCGGCCCACGGGGCGGTGGCCCTGAACCTCATCGCCAACCTGCTCGGCCTCGGCAACGCCGCCACCCCCTTCGGGCTCGAGGCGATGCGGCGCCTCGCCCAGCTCGACGGCTGGTCGGGCCAGGCGACCCCCGCCATGTGCACTCTGCTGGCCTTGAATACCGCCGCCCTCACGCTGGTCCCCTCCACCGTGGTGGCCATCCGGGCGGCCGCGGGCTCGAAAAGCCCCGGCGAGATCATCGGCCCCACCATCGCCTGCACCTTGGCGGCGCAGGTGGTGGCCCTGACCGCCGACCGCCTGTTCCGCCGCTTCTGGAAAGGGGGTGGCCGGAAGTGAGCGAGTTGGTGCGAACCGTCTCGCTGCTCGCCATCCCGCTCGTGCTGCTCCTCGTGCCCTGGTACGCATACCTCCGGCGGGTGGCGGTGTACGAAGAGTTCGTGAGGGGCGCCGGCCGGGCCTTCGGGGTGGGCGTGCGGATCATCCCGTATCTGGTGGCCATGCTGGTGGCCGTGTCGATCTTCCGGGCCTCCGGGGCGATGGAACTGCTGGCGGAGGCGGTGGCGCCGGCGACCCGCCTCATCGGGCTTCCCCCGGAACTTCTTCCCCTGGCGCTGGTACGGCCGTTGTCGGGCTCCGGTTCGCTCGCGCTGCTCGCCGAGGCCACCCGCGCCTACGGGCCGGACAGCTTCAACGGCCGGCTGGCGGCGATGATGGTCGGATGCACCGAGACCACCTTCTACGTGCTGGCGGTCTACTTCGGAGCGGCCCGGGTGCGCCACCTCCGCTACGCCGTGGCGCTGGGGCTGATCGCGGACGCCGCCGGGCTGGTCGCAGCGACGGTCATCTGCCGGGCCGTCTTCGGGGGCGGGTGAAGGGCAGGAAAGCCGGGCCGGCTGGCGAAAGCTTCCTGCGACGATTCCGGCTGGAGTCGGGGCGCGGGGGGTGCGAAGGTGCCGGCGGTCACCGGGCCAAGGGAGCGCGGGAAGAGGCGGAGCGAGCGGCGGTGGAAAACCGCAGCGTTGCTCCTGTTGGCCGGATTCACGGGCGTGGCCAGCTTGTCGCGTTGGTCGCCGGCGTTCGCCTTGGCGGCCGGCGGCGCGACGGCCGTCGTCCCCCCCGGTTGGCACGGCGGGGGCGGGGGCGAG
>JBLNBQ010000031.1:0-20909 GCA_050260095.1 Chitinophagales bacterium | reverse complement strand
GCCTCCCCCAACGGATTCACCTGTAACATGACCGTGTGGCAGCTGACGTCCCCGAAACAACTCGGGTGGCTGGGGTCCCGTATTGAATCGCCGGGACCCCTCCGGCGGTCCTCTGCGGATCGGGCTACAGACTGGGGGAGTCTATCGTGTGGCGGTACATGCTCCGGCGTCTGCTCCAGGCGATCCCGCTGCTGTTCGGGATCTCGCTGGTCTCCTTCTTCATCATGCGGCTGGCCCCGGGTGGGCCGCTGGCGGGCCTTCTTATGAACCCTAAGGTCTCGCCGGCCGACGTAGCCCGTTTGGAGCACCTGTGGGGGCTCGACCAGCCACTCCACATCCAGTACTTCAAGTGGCTGGTCTCTATGCTCCAAGGCAACTGGGGCTTCTCCTACCGCAGCGGCTTGCCGGTCTGGGAGATGATCATTAGCCGCCTGCCCGCCACCTTCACTTTGATGTTTTCCGCTTTTGTGCTGAGCGTCGCCGTGGCGCTGCCCGCCGGCATCCTCTCGGCGGTGAAGCGCTACTCCCTCCCCGACTACGTGGTGACGTTCCTGGCCTTCCTCGGCGTGGCGATGCCTTCGTTCTGGTTCGGGCTGATGCTGCAGCTCCTCTTCTCGGTGAATCTCGGCTGGCTGCCCAGCTCGGGGATGCAGACGATCGGCGCCGGTTTCAGCGTGCTCGACCGCCTGCGGTACCTCGCCATGCCCACCATCGTGCTGGCCCTGCTCAGCATAGCCGGTTGGAGCCGGTACATGCGGTCCAGCATGCTGGAGGCGATCCACCAGGACTACATCCGGACCGCCCGGGCCAAGGGGCTTGCCGAGCGGGTCGTCATCGGCAAACATGCGCTCAAGAACGCGATGATCCCGGTCGTGACCATCATGGGCCTTGACCTGCCGAGCTGGTTCGGCGGGGCCGCCATCACGGAGGCGATCTTCGCCTGGCCCGGCATGGGGCGCCTCTACGTGGAAGCCGTGTTCTCCCGCGACTACCCGATCCTCATGGCCAACCTGATGCTCACCGCCGTGCTCGTCGTCGGCGGCAACCTCCTGGCCGACCTGCTCTACGCCTTCTTCGACCCGCGCATCAAGTACGAGTAACCCGGCGGAAAAGGAGATGTGCGCTGTGACTGACACCTCTACCACCGTACAGCCCCAGGTCGCGGCCTCCCCCGGCCGGGTTCGGATCGACTCGCCCTGGCGGCAGGTCTCCCGGCGGTTCCGCAAGAACGCCCTGGCGATGATCGGTCTGGTGATGCTGACGATCCTCTGCGCCGCAGCCCTGCTCGCTCCCATCATCGCCCCGTACAAGCCGACCGCGATCGACCTCTACAATGTCCAGGCCGCCCCATCCAAGGACCACCTGCTGGGCACCGACGAACTGGGCCGCGACGCGCTGACCCGCCTCCTGTACGGCTCGCGGGTCTCCATCTCGGTCGGACTGCTCGCCACCGCCCTCTCCACGGCCATCGGCGTGGTGGTGGGGGCCGTTGCCGGGTACTACGGCGGCCTCGTCGACAACCTGCTCATGCGGTTCGTCGACGTCATGCTCTCCTTCCCCACGCTCTTCCTCCTGATCATCCTGGCCGCCTACTTCAAAACTACCGTCCTGGGCGTCATGGTGATCATCGGCCTCACCGGTTGGATGAGCGTCGCCCGGCTGGTGCGGGGCGAGTTCCTCTCCCTCAAGGAGAAGGAGTTCACCGAGGCCGCCCGGGCGCTGGGCTTCAGCGACGCGCGGATCATCTTCCGCCACATCCTCCCCAACGCCATGGCCCCGGTGATCGTCTCGGCGACCCTCAACGTCGGCTACGCGATCATCTACGAATCGGCCCTGAGCTTCCTCGGCGTCGGTATCCAGCCCCCCGCCGCCAGCTGGGGGAACATGCTGACCAACGCGCAAGACTACATCTGGAACGCCCCGTGGCTGGCCATCTGGCCGGGGGCCATGATCTTCCTGACGGTCTTGGCCTTCAACTTCATCGGCGACGGCCTGCGGGATGCGCTGGACCCACGGCTCAAGGACCGGTAGGCGCCCTCACAGAACCAGGAAAGCCCGGACCATTGGCCCGGGCTTTTTCGTCGCCTTCCGCCGCTGCTGCCCTCACCTCTTGTCGAAGTATCTCCTCGTCCAAGGGGAGGCGACGACGCACAAACCGCAGATGGTCTCCTCTATCCCCTGCTTACCGGCGGCTGCCCGGGCGACCTCACCGCAGGCGTAAGTATCGTGGAACGCCTCACGGGCGAGTTCCGGCCGCCAATTGCCCCCTGCCGGCCAGGCGGCCGCTGTTCCCGGCGGGCCGCCGGCCGTCGCAAAGGCGCCCGGAGCAGCACGTGCCCCGGGCGCCTTTGGCTCTTGTTGCGCTTTGTGTCTGCAGCGCCCGCCTGGCTACTTCACCAGGTGGCAGGCGCAGAAGTGCTTCGGCGCGATCTCCTTCAAGACCGGCTCCTCCTCGGAGCAGACCGGCATGGCGAACCGGCACCGGGTCCGGAAATGACACCCCGACGGCGGGTTGATCGGGCTTGGCACGTCGCCTTGGAGGATGATCCGCTGGCGCTGCGCCTCCACGTCGGGATCCGGGATGGGGATCGCCGAAAGGAGCGCCTGGGCGTACGGGTGCGCCGGGTTCTTGTACAGCTCGACCGACTCGGCCAGCTCCACGATCTTGCCGAGGTACATGACGGCCACCCGGTTGGAGATGTGCTTGACCATCGAGAGGTCGTGGGCGATGAACAGGTACGTCAGGCCGAGCCGCTCCTGCATCTCTTCGAGCAGGTTGACCATCTGCGCCTGGATCGAGACGTCCAGGGCGGAGATGGGTTCGTCGCAGACGATGAACGACGGTTCCACCGCCAGCGCCCGGGCAAAACCGATCCGCTGCCGCTGACCGCCGGAGAACTCGTGCGGGAACCGGCCGGCGTGCTCTTTGTTCAGCCGCACCAGGGAGAGGAGTTCGTAGATGCGCTGCGCCCGCTCCTTCCTATCCTTGGCCAAGCCGTGGATGTCGAGCGGTTCGCCGATGATGTCGCCCACCGTCATGCGAGGATTGAGCGAGGAGTACGGGTCCTGGAAGATCATCTGCATCTTGCGGCGGGCGGCGAGCAGCTCGGCGTCGTTCATCTTGAAGACGTCCTTGTCCTCGAAGATCATCTCGCCGGAAGTCGGCTCATAGAGGCGGATCATCGTCCGGCCGGCGGTGGTCTTCCCGCAGCCGCTCTCCCCTACCAGCCCGAGAGTTTCGCCCCGGCCGATCACGAAGCTGATGTCGTCTACCGCCTTGAGGACGGCCTTCTTCTTCACCAGGACCCCGGTGGACATCGGGAAGTGTTTGACCAGGTTCTTTACTTCAACGAGAGGCTCGGCTGCCACCTTAGCGCACCGCCCTTTCCTGCGAGATTGAGGCCAGGTGCTCGGAGGCGCTGGGATGCAGCAGCCAGCAAGCGGCCTGGTGGCCGGCCTCACTGCCCTCCACCTGGAAGAACGGCGGCCGCTCCTTCAGGCAGATCCCCATCGCGTGGGCGCACCGCGGGTTGAAGGCGCAGCCGGCCGGCGGCTTGAGCAGGTCGGGCGGTTGGCCCACGATGGGCACGAGGCGCTGCTTTTCCGTGTCGTGCAGCCGCGGGACCGACTTCAGCAAGCCCCAGGTGTAAGGATGTTTCGGGTTGTAGTAGATATCGCGCAGGGAACCCTGCTCGACGATCTTGCCGGCATACATCACCATGACCCGGCTGCACAGGCCGGCGACCACGCCGAGGTCGTGCGTGATGAGGATGATCGAGGTCGAGAACTTGCTCTTGAGCTCCTTCATCAGCTCGAGGATCTGGGCCTGGATCGTGACGTCCAGCGCCGTCGTCGGTTCGTCGGCGATGAGCAGTTTGGGATTGCACGAGAGCGCCATGGCGATCATCACGCGCTGGCGCATGCCGCCGGAAAACTGGTGCGGGTACTGGTCGACCCGGCGTTCCGGCGAAGGGATGCCGACCATGCGCAGCAGTTCCACCGCCCGCTCCGCGGCTTCCTTCTTCGACAGGCACTGGTGGAGCATGGGAGTCTCCATCAGTTGCTTGCGGATGGTCAGCACCGGGTTCAGGGTGGTCATCGGGTCCTGAAAGACCATCGCGATGTCGCCGCCGCGGATCTTGTGCCACTCGGCGGCCGGAAGGCCCACCAGTTCCCGGCCTTCCAGTTTGATGGAGCCGCCCACGATCTTCCCCGGGTGGGCCAAGAGGCTCATGAGCGAGAGCGAAGTGACGCTCTTGCCGCAGCCCGACTCGCCCACGAGCGCGACCGCTTCCCCTTTGTGGACATCGAAGGAGACTCCGTCGACGGCTTTGACCTCGCCCACGTGGGTGAAGAACGAGGTTCTCAGGTCTCTGACTTCAAGCAGTGCTTCACTCAAGAGAGCTACCTCCTTAACGGCGCATCCGCGGATCAAGGGCATCCCGGAGACCGTCACCCAACAAGTTGAACGCCAGCATCGTGATGCAGATCGCCAAAGCCGGGAAGATCAACTCGTGCGGATAATCCCGGATGGCCGAGAGACCTTCGGAAGCGAGGGTGCCCCAACTGGCCATGGGGGCGGACACGCCGAGGCCGATGAAAGACAGGAACGCTTCGGTGAAGATCGCCTGCGGTATCTCCAGCGTCATGGCCACGATGATCGGGCCCATGGTGTTGGGGATTAGGTGCCGCAGCAGGATGCGCCACCGGTCGGCCCCCGTCGTCCGCGCCGCCAGCACGTAGTCTTGCTCCTTCAAGCTGAGGATCTGGCCCCGGACGATTCGGGCCATGTTGATCCAGTACACCAAGCCGATCGCCAACAGGATGTTCTTGAGGCCAGGCTGAAGCACGACCATGAACAGGATCACGTAGAGCAGCAACGGGATAGCGTACAGGATCTCGGCGATGCGCATCATGATGTCGTCGGTGCGCCCGCCGATCAGGCCGGAGATGCCGCCGTAGATGACGCCGATCGTCAGGCAGATCACGCTGGCGAAGATCCCGATGGCCAGGGAGATGCGGGCCCCGTACAGGACCCGGACGAGTTGATCCCGGCCAAGACCGTCGGTGCCGAACGGGTGAGCCCAGGAGGGCGGCTGGTCGGTGTTCCCCAGATTCTGCTGGTCGTACTTGTACGGGAGCAGGTAGGGGCCGAAGATGGCGGCCGCCAGCAAGAACAGGACGATGAACAGACCGACCATGGCGCCGCGGTTTTCCCGCAGCCGCCGCCAGCCATCCTGCCAGAACGTCACGCTCGGCCGCACGATGGCCGCGTCTTGCCTCAGTTCCTGGTCAATCGGTTTGAAGAGTTCGGGAGCCAAGTCCATCCTGCTTATCCCCTTTCCTCGACGTACTTGATGCGCGGGTCGAGGAAACCATAGAGAAGGTCGACCACGAAGTTGAAGAGCACCAGCCAGATGGAGTAGAAGATGGTGGTGCCCATGATGACCGTGTAGTCACGGTTGTAGATGCTGGTGGTGAAGTGCCGCCCCAGGCCAGGGATGGCGAAGATGAACTCCACCACGAACGTGCCGGTCAGAAGGCCGGCCGCCAACGGGCCCACCCACGAGACCACCGGCATGATGGCGTTCTTCAGGGCGTGCTTATAGACCACGGCCCGCTCGGACAGCCCCTTGGCTCGCGCGGTCCGGATGTAGTCCTGTTCGAGCACCTCGATCATCGAGGAGCGGGTCATGCGGGCGATGAAGGCCATCGGTAGGAACATCAGGCAGATGGTCGGCATGATGGCCTGTTGCGGAGTGCCCCACATCGCCGCCGGGAGCCACCCGAGCCACACAGCGAAGATCACCATGAGCAAGGTGGCCATGATAAAACTGGGCACCGAATAGCCGATGGTACCCAGGACCATCACGAAGTTGTCCACCAACTTGCCGCGGTTCAAGGCGGCCACGACCCCCAAGGGGATTCCGAGCAGGAGGGCGGCGGCGATCGCTAAGCCACCCAGCTGGGCAGAGATGGGAAAGCCCTCATTGATGATGTCGTTGACCGTTCTGCCCTCGTATTTGTAGGAGGGACCGAGATTCCAGGTGGCGAGGTTCTTCAGGTAATCGGCATACTGCTTCCAGAGCGGATCATTCAGGTGATAGCGCTCCTCGATGTTCTTCATGATGTCAGGAGGAAGCTGCTTTTCCGACCTGAACGGCCCGCCGGGGATGGCGTGCATCATCACGAACGTGCCGGTGGCGATCACCCACAAGGTCAGCAGGATCGATACCAGGCGTCGCACGGTATAGCGGAACAAGACCTTCACCTCCTGGCCCTGATGGGCCGGCTGGCGCCAATAGGATGAAATTCCTGGCAGGCGACGCAGCGCAGGGTGCGGGGGTATGCCCCGGTTACCCGTGACATACCCCCGTGGTTTCCCTGCAGCGTTCAGTCGGGACTAGTGCTTCTCAATGTAGGCGTCCTTGAAGAGCCAGAAGCCAAGAGCGGACACCTTGAGGTTCTTGACCCACGGCTTGAAGACGTGGATCTCAGTGTAGAAGTAGAGCGGGATGACCGGCATCTCATCCATCATGATGTCCTCGGCTTCGTGCATCGCCTTGAAGGACACCTTCGGATCGGTGGAGTTCTTCGCCAGGTCAATCAACTGGTCGTACTTCTTGCTGCCCCACTTGGAGTCGTTGTTGCCGCCGTCGGTGACGTGCAGGTCCATGAAGGTCATCGGGTGGACATAGTCGCCGATCCAGCCGGCCCGGGCGATGTCGAAGTTGTCGCTGTCACGGGTGTCGAGGTAGACCTGCCACTCCTGGTTGACCAGCTTGACGTCGATGCCCAGGTTCTTCTTCCACTCCTGCTGCATGAACTCGGCGATCCGCTTGTGGCTCTCGAGGGTGTTGTAGAGGATGGTGAACGAGAGGCCCTTCCCATCCGGATGGCCGGCTTCGGCCAGGAGCTTCTTCGCCTTCTCGACGTCCTTGGCGAAGTCGCCGGTCGTCAGGTAGTTGCCGCCCACGGCGCGGAACTCGCCGCCCTTCTTGGACGGATCGGGGAATCCGGGAGGCGTGAAGGCGTAAGCAGGCTTTTGGCCCTGCTTGGTGACCTTCTCGACCAGGGTCTTCCGGTCGAAGCCCAGGTAGAGAGCCTGGCGGATCCGCTTATCCTTGATGTGGTTGGTGTTGATGATGTAGTAGTAGGTGCCGATGTACGGGGACTCCTCGAAGCCCTTGTCCTTCTTCCAACGCTCGGTGGACGGAAGAGGAATGTCGTCGAGGACATCCAGCTGGTTGGTCTCGAACATCGCTTCCTGGGTGGTGTTCGAGTCGACCAGGCTGAATTCGATCTTCTGGAGCTTCACGTGCTTGGCATCCCAGTACTTCTCGTTCTTCACGAGGGTGAGCTTGCTGTTGTGCTCCCACTTGGCGAGCTTGAAGGGGCCGTTGCCGATGTAGGTCTCGGGCTTGGTGAACCAGCCCTTCGGATCGGCTTCGACGAACTTCCTGGGCACGGGCATAAGAGTCGGGAAGGCGGTCAGGAACGGCCAGTACTGCGTCGGAGCCTCGAGGGTCACCTGCAGGGTGTAGTCGTCGATGACCTTGATACCCAGCTGGGAGGCGTCCTTCAGCTTGCCGGTGTTGTACGCTTCGGCGTTCTTGATGTAGTAGAGCTGGTAGGCATACTCGGCAGCGGTCTCGGGGCGCAGAGCCCGCTCCCAAGCGTAGGCGAAGTCCTTGGCCGTCACGGGATCGCCGTTGGACCAGGTGGACTTGCGGAGATGGTAGGTGTAAACCTTGCCATCGGCGGAGACGTCAACCTTGGAGGCAACGCCGGGCAGAATGGAGTCGTTGGGGCCAATGCGGGTCAGACCCTCGAACGTAATCAGTTCGATGTTGGCCTCCGGGATACCAGTGGACATGGCCGGGTCGATCGTCTCGGGCTCGGTTCCGTTCGGGAAGCGAAGGACCTGCTCCGCCTTGGGAGCCGGGGCCGCGAAGGCGACCGACGCCAGGGCGAGCAGCATCACCATCGCCACGATGACGCTTAGCCAGCGCTTCATCAAACACTTCTCCTCCTTCTCAAGCTGACTGAAACCTGCTGGCGACGGAGCGAAGCCTCTTGCCCACCGTTGCCCAGACGGGAGAAAAGGCTACGCCCGTTGCTATGTCTGTAGTTGTTCGCCAAGCCAGGTGGCTTTCCTCCAAAGGAGCCACGTTTTTTGCCCGAGCCCATCCATTACCTGGGCTGCAGGAGGCCGTCGCTGATGTGCACCACCCGGCCGGCCCGGCCGGCGTTCTCGGGGTTGTGCGTCACCATGATGATCGTTTGCCCATCAGAGTGAAGGAGGTCGAAAAGGTCCATGATTTCGTTGCCGGTCTTGGTGTCCAATGCGCCGGTCGGCTCATCCGCCAGGAGGATCGGCGGAGCGTTGACGATGGCCCGGGCGATGGCCACCCGCTCCTGCTCTCCTCCGGAGAGCTGGTTCGGCAGCCGGTCCACTTTGGCGCCCAGCCCGACCCGAGTCAAGGCCTCCTTGGCCAGCGCAGCCTGCTCGGCGGCGGACACGTCGGAGATGGCGAGCGGGAGCATGGCGTTCTGCAGCGCGGTAAGGTACGGGATGAGCTGGAACTGTTGGAACACGATGCCGACGTACTCGTGGCGGAAGGCGGCGAGTTGTTCGACGGTCAGCTCGTGCACGGCGATCCCATCGACCACGACCGTCCCCTCCGTGGGGGGCGTGAGGCCCCCCAGGATCGACAGCATCGTCGACTTGCCGGAACCGGAGGGTCCCATGAGAGCCACGAACTCGCCCTCGTCGATGGTCAGGTCCACGCCGCGGAGCGCCTGGAACGGAGTGTCGCCCAGGTGATAGGTCTTGGTGACGCCGCTGAACTCGATGAGGCTCACGGTCTGTTCCCTCCTAGATGAAGCGCAGGGCTTCGGCTGGGTCGAGCTGGGCGGCCCGGTAGGCCGGGTAGGCGCTGGCCAGGACACCCACGACCGCGGCCAGGGCGACGGCGGCGGCCCCGAGTGCCGGGTTCCAGCCGACGGTGACCTCCACCCCGGCCAGGAGCGGGGCGACCACCTTGGCGCCGGCGACGCCCAGGACGTAACCGGTCAGGCCGCCGGCCAGGCTGATCACCAAGGCCTCCTCGAGGATGAGCTGGATGATGTGCTTGCGCCTGAAGCCCACCGCCCGAAGGATGCCGATTTCCCGGGTCCGCTCGTTCACCGACGAGAGCATGGTGGTGGAGACCACCAGAGTGCCGATGAGCAGGACCACCACGCTGACCGCTACGGAGAAGCGGTTCAGCCGGCCGACCGTGTCCTCCCTGGCCCGTACGGCCTGCTTCAGGGCGACCGCCTTGGCCGACGGGATGGCGGCGTTAATCTGCTTCACGATCTCCTCGATAGGACAGGTGTTGCAGAGCGCACTGACCTCGATGAGGCTGAGTTTGCCGGGTTGGCCCGAGAGGTCCTGCGTGGCCTTGAGGTCGCCGATGATTAGCCCGTCTTCCTGATCCCCCAGTTCGTGGAGGACGCCCGTGACCTTGAAGGGTCGACCGTTCAGCGTCAGAGAGTCGCCAGCCTGCTTGCCGAGCTTCTGCGCGACTGTGGCCCCCAGGAGCACCTCGTCGGGTTTGGCCGGCTTATGCCCGGCGACCTCCCACCACTTCTTCATGCGGAACTCGGCGCCAAAATCCACGCCCACCAGGAGGAGCGGCTGGGCCGATCCCTCCGCTTTGACGGCCGCCAGCACCTTCGGCGCTACCGTCGAGACGCTCTCCTTGTTCTTGATCGACCGGATCCGGGCCGGCGCATCTGCCGGCAGGTCCTTCACGTCGAAGGCCACCCCGCCGACCGTCACCCCGCCGTAACTCAGCGAGAGGTCGTTCGAACGGGGCATGACCACGATGTTGGCTCCGTATTGGTCCAGCTTGGTGGCGAGATCAGCCTTCATGGCCGTCGTGATGCTGGTGAGCGCCACCACGGTGGCGGTTCCGATCAAGAGACCGACGATCGAAAACAGCGACCTCGCTTTGCGCCGGCGCAGGTTGGCCAATGCGATATCGGACAGGTACATTTGCTTACTGCTCCTCCCCCCGCGTGGGTCACGCGGGCGCGTTCAGACCCGCCGCTGCCAGCCTGAGACGGACGCTTCCTGAATCTGAATCTTGCCGTCGACCAGCGTGTTGCCGAACGGATCGGGCGGGTAGGAGAGGCAGCCGCCGGAGACGCCGCTCAGATCCTCGAGGTTCCACCGGGTGCCGCAAGTGTTGCAGACCAACTGCGTGCCCTCGGTGTGGAAGGTGGTGGAGTTGCAGGGTTCGCACATCGACACGGCCGTCACCACTTTGCCCGAAGGAGCGATGTATGCGAGCAGAGGGAGGGATTTGCCCTGGCCCTGGTAGGTGAAGCCGACCAGTTTCTTCTCTTTAACCTCGGCGAGCGGGACGGTGATGACGCCCCCGGCCTGGCTGGCGCTGACGGGAATCTGCTCGATCCGCCCGTCGGCATCATAGCTGACCGATTCAGTCCGGGCGGATTGGACCTGCGGGGCGGCGGGCGCCTGTTTGCGGCCCAGCCCGACCCCGGCGATGGCGAGGATCACCAGACCGAACAGAGCCGGGACCAACCACTTGTTGCGGCGACCTGACGAGCCCTTCCCCATGACTTTCTGGCGCTTTTGCTCGCGCGACGACATGCGGACACCTCCTGCAAGTTGGCTGCATATGCACTGCAGTCTACCTACAGGAACGCCGCTGGCAGGGGCTAGAGTTCCTGAGCCGGTGCGTCATTTCCGGCGGATTGTGACAAGGGCGGTTCGGCGGGGGCAGGTTCGGGCGCCGGAACGGCCGTCTCGACGGCGCTGGCCGGGGAAGGACCAGGAGCAGGCGCCTCGGCGGCCGGCGCGCTCGGAGCGGAGGAGGGGGGTCCGGCTGTGACCGGCGGCGCCGTGGACGAAGCGCGGGACGGGGCGGGCGCCGGGGCGGGCGCGACGGTGGAGGGCTCGCCCTGAGCCGGACTTGGCGCCGCGGGCGGATGCGCCTTCGGCGCCACAGCGGGCGGGACGGCCGGGGAGGCGACGGGCGGAGCGCCCTGCCCCGAAGAGGCCGGCGCGCTGGAGGACGAGGTTGAACGGCGAGCGCCGCCGGACCGGACCGGCCGGCGGAAGTCGGTCGCCACCACGTCCCGGGCCGGGACGAACCGGACGCCCGCCCGGATCAACTCCGGCAACTCCAGCTGCAAGGCGCTGAGCGTCTCCCGGCGGACGTGGCCGATGCCGATCGCATACCCCACCGTTCTGGCGGCCGAAACGAGCGAGTTCAACTGCTCCCGGATGTACTCCACGTTTCTTTGGTTGTCGAGAAAGAGCGCGTTCTCCCCGAACGCCATGCCCCGCTCCTTGGCCAGACCGGCGGCCACGGAGGCCGGCGAGGTGCGGCTGTCGACGAAGAAGAGGCGGCGGGCGGCTATCTCCTCCAAGGCGACCCGCATCACCCGGGGATTCTGCGTGGCGAGGGAACCCATGTGGTTGTTGACCCCATCGGCTTCGGGCATGGCGTCGAGCGCCCGGTCCACGGCCGTGCGGACCTCCGCGTCGGTCATATCCACCCGGACCAGGCCCTTCGTCGATTCGTACTCGTGCTGTTCGGCTTCCATCGGCAGGTGGAGGATGACCTCCCATCCGTGCGCCTGCCCGGCCTTGGCCAGCCGCTCGCTGGCGGGCAGGAAGGGGATGACGGCCATGGTGAGGGGAACCGGCAGGTTGAAGAAGTCGGTGGCGAAGGGCTGCTCATAGCCCCAATCGTCGATGATGAGCGCCACCCGGGGCGCGCCGCCCGCCGGTTCCGGCTCCGGCGCCGCCGGCCCTGCCGGCCGGCTGGCCGGGGGCGCGCTGGCGCCGGTCTCCCGGTCCGGCTGCCGGATGATGACCTCCAGCGCCTCGACTTTGAACCGGCGGCCGCCGGCCTTGACCGGCACCCGGACCACCAGGCGCAGGGGATCGTCCGGCCTGCGGCCGCCGGGCGTCACCGCCTCGCCCCCCGCCAGGCGGGCGCCCTCGCGGACGGCCTGGGCGTAGTCTTCCGGCGTCAGGTGGCGGAAGGTTGGAAAAGCGACGAGCGTGAAGACCCAGCGGCTCCAAGTGACCGCGGCGGGCTGGTCGAGCGAGGCGTCCTCCTGGCGCTCGTCGCGGCGCACCTCGGCAGGGGCGACCCCCATCCGGAGGAGCGCGGCGTCGATTTCGGTCACCGCCCGCTCGGCGACTCCGGGTAGAAAGGCCCGTTCCGTGCGGCGCCAGGCCGGAGCCGTGGCGCAGCCGGCCGCGATCGCTGCCAGGACGAGGAACAGGAGCGCCAGGAAGCCGGCCCGGTTACGCCGCATTCTTGCCGGCGCTTCTTCCCTGGAGCTGTTGCAGGATGATCTCCTGCGCCTTCTCCAGCTGATAGTCGCGGGTGTCCTCTTCGGCCGCCGGCCCCGGGGTCTTCTCCTCGGCCGGCTTGGTGGTGGTCTGGGCCGGTTTGTCGGAAGGCTTCTTTCCGGCCTGCGGATCGAGGCTGCCGCTCTGCTGCCGCTCCTCACGGAGCTTCTGCAGCTCGGCCTCCATCTCGTCGTCGCCGGGGTTCTTGACCACCACGTCGGGCATGATCCCCTTCTGGCTGATGGAATGCCCGCCGGCGGTCAGCCACTTCTGCGTGGTTAGCGAGAGCGCCGACCCGTCGGCCAGCGGGTAGATGGTCTGCACCGAACCCTTGCCGAAGGTCTTGGTGCCGAGGACGATGGCCCGGTGAGTGTCCTGCAGCGCTCCGGCCACGATCTCGGCCGCGCTGGCGCTGCCCCCGTTCACCAGGACGACCACCGGGTAGTCGGGATGAACCAGGCCCGGCCGTGCGAAGAAGGTCTGCTTGGCCGCGCCGCGTCCCACCACATGGAGGAGGGGTCCCTGGTCAAGGAAGCGGCTCAGCGCATCGACGGCGGCGTTGAGCAGGCCGCCTGGATTGAAGCGCAGGTCGAGCACGAGACCCTTCATGCCCTCCCCTTCCAGTTTGGTGAGGTTGCGCTCCAAGTCGTCCGCCGTCGTCGCGGTGAAAGAGGCGATGCGCAGGTAGCCGACCTCCTTGGTCAGCATCTTCCCCTTGACGCTCGGGACCTTGATAACGTCGCGCACCAGGCGGAACTGCTTGCGAACCTTGTCCGCGCCCCGCTCGACGGTCACGACGACGGCCGTCCCCTTGGGACCCCGCATCTTGCTGGCCGCCTCGTCGGTGCTCATGTTGACGGTGCTCCGCCCGTCGATCAGCACGATGTGGTCGCCCGCCTTCATCCCTGCCTTGTCGGCCGGGGTCTCCTCAATCGGAGCGATGACCAGCAGTTCGTTGTCCTTGCTCATTCCCAGGTAGACGCCGATCCCGCCGAACTCGCCCGAGTTGTCGATCTTCATCTCAGCATATGCGGCCTGGTTCAGATAGCGGCTGTACGGGTCTTTCACCGCCGAGGCGAGCATCCCGGAGATGGTCCCCTTCTTGGCGTAGGCGCTGAGCAGCGACGAGAGGGAGACCTCCTCCACGTAGTTGCCCCGCACCAGGGAGATGACCTCCAGCACAGTGCGGAGGCTCTCCTTCCCCGTCGCTCCCGCATTCTCGGCCAGCCCCCGGCTCAGGCCCACCACGGCGATCGAGCCGAGCAACAAGGCCACTGCCGCGACCACCACTAATCCACGACGACGCATCGCCAGCACCCGTCCTCTCGTAAGCGTCCGGCCGGGCCGGACCGCGCCAACACTCTATGCCAGGGACTTGTCTCCTATTCGCCCGCCGCGCCCGCTTCCCCTACTTGAGCCAGGGGCCCGGGTCGACCGGTTCGCCGTTCTTGCGCACCTCGAAGTGGACGTGCGGCCCGGTCGAGAGCCCGGTGCTGCCGGCCTTGGCGATGATCTGCCCCGCCTTGACCGTCTGGCCCTCCGAGACGAGGAGGGTCGAGTTGTGACCATACAGCGTCGAGATACCGCCGCCGTGGTCGATGATGACCGCCTTGCCGTACCCGCCGACCCAACCGGAGAGGATGACGGTACCGCTCGCGGCGGCGGCCACCGGAGTGCCGTACGGCACCGCGATATCGTACCCCGAGTGGTAGCGCTTGGTCCTGAGAATCGGGTGCACCCGCCAGCCGTAAGGCGAGGTGACGGGGCCGCGGACCGGCCAAAGCATGCTCCCGCTCGTAGCCTGCGGGGCCTGAGACCCCTTCTTCGAATTGCCGCGGATGAACGACTCGAGTTGGCGGGAGGTGGCTTCCAGTTCGTCCAACGCCTGCTCGTACGCTTTGCGTTCGCTCTGGATCTTGCGCAGCTTGGCCTCGCGTTCCCTGACCTTGGCCTTGACTTGATTGGTCTCGGTCTGGGCGCTCTTTTGGAGGGCGCTGATCTCGATCTGGCGCTGCTCCAGTTCTTTCTTGGTGTTCTCGATCCGGACCTTCTCGGCCTCGACCCGGGTCTTGTAGTCGCGCACCTCGTTGAACATCTGGACGTCGGAGGCCATCAGCCGCTGCAGAAGTTCGGCCCGCACCACGAGGTCGGAGAAGCTGTTGGCGGTGAAGATGATCTCCAGGTAGCTGGCCGGGCCCACTTCATACAGCGCCCGCAGGCGGCGGCTGAAACGGTCGTAGTGGCCCGCCAGGTCTTTCTCGGCCGCCTGGAGGTTGGCCTGCGCCATCACGAGTTGTTTCTGGAGGTCGCTGACCCGCCCGCTCGTGGTCCGCAGGTCGCGGGTGATGCGGGCCAGTCTCGCCTGGGCCGCTTCCAAGTCCTGTTCGGTGGCCTGCAAGTCTTTCAGGAGCGACTTTTCCTGCTGTTTCTTCTGGGAAAGCTGCTCTTGCGTCCGGCTGATCTTGTTGCGGACATTCTGCAGCTGTTCCTGCGAATCGTCGGCGGCGAACGCCGGGACGGGAAGCGCTGCGAGCCAACCGGCGCTCAAGGCCAGCGTCAGCAGGGCGGCCAGCAAACGGCTATGCGGTTCGGCGGCGGGACAGCGCTGTGAACTCACCGGCGACGTCCTTTCCCCGTTACACACGCAGGTAACGTTTGATGGACAAGAGGCTGCCGATCATGCCCACCCCAAACCCAGAGAGCATGAGCACCAGCGAGATGTTGGGCACGGCCGTCTCCCTCGCCACGAGCGGGATGAACGGCAGGAACCGGGCCGCCTTGTTGAAGATGAGCAGGTAAGCCTGGTCCACGAGCAGAGTGGCGACGGCTGCCCCGCCAAGCCCCACGAAGACTCCTTCGAAAACGAAAGGCAACCGGATGAACCAGTCGGTCGCTCCAACGAGCTTCATGATCTCGATCTCCCGGCGCCTGGCGTAACAGGTGAGCCGGATGGCATTGGTGATGATGAAGAGGGTCGCCCCGGCCATCACCGCGGCGGCGAGAGCAGTGATGAACCAAATGGTTCGCGTGAAGGCGACCAGCGGTTCGACGTAGGTCTTCCCGTAGTCCACCTTGTCCACCCCGGGCAGCTGGGCGATCTGCTTCGCGACCGGGACGATTCGCGCCGGGTCGCGCACCTCGATGTCGAACGAGTCGGGCAGCGGGTTATCGCTGACGATCTCGAACAGGTCGGGCCGGTTGGCGAACTGGCGCTTGAGCCGATCCAGCGCCTCATCGCGCGACACGAAGTGGGCCGCCCTTACGTCCGGCAGCTTGGACAGGCGGTTCGTGAGGTAGGTCCGCTGCTCCAGGGTGAGCTCGTCCTTCAGAAAGGCGCGGACGACCACCCGGTGGGCGAGGGCGTCGGTGGCGAAGTTCAGGTTGGTGATGAAGAGCAAGGCGAAACCCAGCACGATCAAGGATAGGGTGGTGATGAAGAAGGCCGCCAGGGCCATCTGCCGATTGCGGCGCAGGTTGACCGCCGCCTGGATCGCGGACCGGACGACTGTCCTAGCTTTCATAACCGTAGGTCCCCCGCTCTTCGTCGCGGACGATCCGACCGCCTTCGAGGGCGACCACCCGCTTGCGCATCCGGTTCACGATCTCCCGGTTGTGGGTGGCCATGACCACCGTGGTGCCCCGCCGGTTGATCTCCATGAGCAGTTCCATGATCCCCCACGAGGTTTCCGGGTCGAGGTTGCCGGTGGGCTCGTCGGCCAGCAGCACGAGGGGGTTGTTCACGATCGCCCGGGCGATGGAGACGCGCTGCTGCTGCCCGCCGGAGAGTTCGTGCGGATAGACGTCGGCCTTGTCGGCCAGGCCGACGAGTTCGAGGACGGAGGGAACCCGGCGGGACGCCTCTTCGGCCGGCGCCTCGGTCACGTCGAGCGCGAAAGCTGCGTTCTCCCGGACGGTCTTGTCGGGCAACAATTTGAAGTCCTGAAAGATGAACCCCACGCGCCGGCGCAGATAAGCCACTTCATGTCCCTTGAGACGGCTGACGTTGCGCCCGGCGACCATGATCTGGCCCGAGGTGGGCAGTTCCTGGCGAATGACCAGCTTCATCAAAGACGACTTGCCGGCCCCGCTGGGGCCGACCAGAAAGGAGAAGTCTCCCTTGGCGATGTGGAGATTGACGTCCTGAAGGGCCACCACCCCGTTGGGGTAGGTCTTGGTGAGGTTGTAGAGCTGGATCATCCGTTTTCCTCCCCCGGTCCACAGATGCCCATCCCAGGCTCAACTCATTATACGCCAGGCCTGTCCACTTGACAACTTGACCCGGCCCGCCAAATTCCTACAAGGAGCTATGGAATTGGGATTCTCAGCCTCAGATGGCTTTGAAACCTTCGCCCAGCACCTCATGCGCGTCGGTGATGACAACGAACGCGCGGGGGTCGATCTCGCGCACCAATTCTTTCAACTGTGCAAGTTCGCCCCGGGCCACGATGACAAACAGCACCTCCCGGGAGGTGCCCGTGTAGACGCCCTTTCCCTTGAGCGCCGTGACGCCCCGGCCCATCTGGTTCATGACGACCTGGGCGATCTCGTCGGCTCTGGCCGAGATGACGTAGGCGGCCCGGGCGTAAGGCATGCCTTCCTGGACCAGATCGATGCCGTAGGAGGTCACGAAGAGCACCACGATGGCGTACATGGCGAGTTCCGCGCTCCGGAAGGCGACGCCAGCCGCCACGATGATGATGAAATCTATCACGAGCAGGGCCTGACCGACGCTGGTCTTGAGCCAACGGTGGAGCAGCATGGCCGCCAGGTCGGTCCCGCCGGTCGAACCGCCCCACTTCAGCGTGATCCCGATCCCCAGGCCGGAGAGAACTCCCCCGTAGAGGGAGGCCAAGAGGAGGTCGTGGGTAAGCGGGCGGAGGCTGGCCAGCAGGTCGGTGGCGAAGGAGAGCGCCACAAGGCCGAAGAGCGTCCGGGCCAGGAACCGGGGGCCCAGAATCTTGAGGCTCAGCAGGAAGAGCGGGATGTTGATCACGAGCATCGTGAGGCCGACCCGGAATTTGAACAGGTAGAAAAGGATGGTGGCCACGCCGGAGATGCCGCCGGCGGCGATCCGGTTGGGGACGAGGAACCAGTCGAGGGCCAGGGCGGTCAAGACCGCCCCGATGAGGATGGCCAGGTAATCGTAGACCCACTGCCAGCGGGTGCGCACCTTCTGTCCCTCCCTACTTGCCGGTCGCCCGGAACACGGCCCACATGAACCGGGGGATATCCATAGCCCGCCCCAGTCGGCGGGGCTCTCTCGCCAGGCGGTACAGCCACTCCAGCCCCACGCGGCGCATCCAAACCGGCGCCCGCCTTACCCGCCCCGCCAGAACGTCGAGCGTACCGCCGACTCCGATGGCGGCGGCGGCCCCGAGCCGCTCCCGGTGGCGGGCGATGAAGGCCTCCTGTTTCGGGCTGCCCAGTGCCACCAGCATGATATCCGGCGCCGCCCGGCGGAGTTCGTCCACCACCTGCGCCTCCTCGGCCGGGCCGAAGTAGCCGTGCCGGGTCCCAACCACCACCAGGCCGGGATACCGGGTTTGGGCGACCCTGGCCGCCTCCTCGGCCACTCCCGGCTGGCTGCCCAGGAAATAGAAGCGCCAACCCTCCCGGGCCCCCTCTTCCATCAGCGCTGCGGCGAGGTCTACCCCGGTCACGCGGCCGGGCAGCGGTTCCCCGAGCCGGCCGGCGGCCCACACCACGCCCACGCCGTCGGCGGTCACCAGATCGGCGTTCTTGAGGAGCGCGGAAAATCCGGGATCGCGGCGGGCGCGCATCACCATCTCCGGATTCAGCGTGACCACCTGCCTGACCGGGCACTCCCCGGCCCGGCGGGCGGCCACCCAGCCCCGGACGCGCTCGACGCTCTCCGCCAGGGTGACGCGGTCCACCGCCACGCCCAGCACCACCGACCGGCCGCCGGACGTCGCCGGCGCAGGCGCGGGCGGCGCAACGGGCGCCGGCGCGGGCCGGGCACCCGGGCGCGCGGCGGCCAGGGCCAGGTCAACCGTGACCTCGGCCCGCCTGCGGAGTTCGGCGACCCGCGGGGACAGAGCCGCCACAAGCGGGCGGCGCCCCTCCCAAGCCGCGACGATGGCCTCCGCCAGCACGCGCATATCAACCCCGGGCAACCGGGCCGCCGGGGAGAGGCCGAGTTCCCCGAGGAGCGCCTCGACCTTCGGGTCGTAGCTGACGCCGACCACCGGGCGACCGGCGGCGGCCCCCATGATGAGCGCGTGCAGCCGGGCGCCGACCACGAGGTCGCAGGCGGCCACCTGGCGCGCCACCTCCCGGGGATCGGGCGCCGCCGTGCCAAGGCGCGACGGCTCCGGGCAGGCGGCCTGCAGCCGCTCGGCCACCTCCACGTCGCCAGGAGCCTGGAAGGGCAGCCAAACCACCTCGGCGCCGCACCGGCGTGCCGCCTCCCCGGCAGCCGCCGCGACGGCGGGAAGCCAGCGGTCCGCCCCCGGCCAGGGGCGGAAGGCGAAGCCGAAGGCCGGCCGCCGGTGGGCGTCGCAGGCCACGCCGGGCTCCCCTTCCGCTTCGTTCACGGGATGAACCAGGGTGAAGACCGGATCGGCCGTCACCGTCACCGCCGGGCGGGCGACGCCCAGCTGGCGAAGGAGCTGTGCGGAAGCCGCATCCCGGACCGTGATGGCGGCCGCCCGGTCGGCCACCCGGGCGGTAAGCCAACGGGCGAGCGGCCGGCGGAGAGGTCCGATTCCCTGCGCATAAAAAAAGACGGGAACCCTCTTCAAGCGGGCCAAGACAATCACGCCAAGGTAATAGAGAAGGCTCCGCAGGCTGGTCACGTCCTGCAGCAGGCTCCCTCCGCCGCTGATCAGGAGATCAGCGTGCGAGAGTTCGTCCAAGAGCGCCCGGACCGACATCCGCGGCACGGCCCGCACGCCGTGCACCCGCTGGGTGAGGGCCGGATCGGCCGAAAGCACGGTGATCGCTCCGCCCGGGTCACGGGCGCGCAGCCCCTCCACGATGGCGGCCAACACCGCCTCGTCGCCCGCATTGCCCAGCCCATAGTAGCCGGAGAGCAGAGCGCGCATCAGGCTTCACCTTCGCCCTCGGCCGGGGTGGGTAGGCCCTGCCGGCGCTTTCGCCACAGCCGGGTCAGGGCGCCCCAGAGCAGGTACGCCACCCACCCAATGACCATGCCCAGGCCGAGCCCGAGGCCGGTGCGAACGGCGGAGATCCACAACGGCGTGTGAATGTGCGAGAAGGTGTCGACCATCGACAGTTGCCCGATGGTGCCCGCCAGGTAGAGCAGCCAGAGCATGGGGCCGCGGGCGCCCTTGGCCTCGGACAGGAAGGCCAGGAGCAAAGCCGGATGACCCACCAGGAACTCCTTGGTTCGCGGGCGCACTTCGAGCCAGCGTTCGAGCGCCTCCCGGGCCGCCCGCTCCCAGCCCGGAGCCGGCACATTGGTGTACGTCCCCGTGCGGAGGAGGTAGAAGACCAACACGCCGGCGCCCACCACGACCAGGCAAGCCTGCTCCCACGTGACCGGGTTCGCCAGCAGGCGGCGGAGGTCGCGCCACAGCCGCCGCCAGCCCCAAGTCCACTCCGGGCTCGCCTCCGGCTCCCGCTCCCGCAGCGCCGCCCGGGCCAGAACGAACCAGACCAGGAGCAACGGCGCCGCGTGCAGGACCTTGACTCCGGAGAAAGTGGCCACGGCGGCCATAAACCGGGTTTCGCCCAGGAAGCCGACCACGAACAGCGCTCCGGCCAGCGAATAGGCTGAGGCGGTTGCGAAGGCCGCTAGCGACTTCCCTCGCCCGCCATGCCGCAGCACCTCGCGTCCGGCCAGCACTCCCATGGTGGAGAAGACGACCCCGGCCCCGAGCGCGAAGAGCTGGCGGACCAGCTGCCCATAGCCCGCGGTCGCCCCGCCGACCGCTCCGAGCGCCCCGAAAGCCAGGATGGCCGACTCGAACGCGGCGCCCGCGCTGGCGTACCGCCGCAGGAGCAGGAGACCGCCGGCCAAGGCCCCCAGGGCGAGCAGGCCGAGGATCGGGCGCGGCGCCGGAAGCGCCGGCACGCTCGCGCCGGGGCCGGCCGTGAACCCCAGCTTCGCCATACCCTGGCGCAGCGTCCGCACATACGCAAGATTGAAGGCGAGCGCGTCGCCGCCGCCTTCCACCTGCGTTTCCTCAAGGAAGGGCCGCAGGTAGAGCGTCCGGATGCTCCGCTCCCGGATGGCCCGGAGGTCGCGCGCCACCGCCACCTCCGGCCGGATCTTCGCCATCTCCCGGGCCGTGATGCTATGCACCCGCACGACGTGGTAGCCGAGCAGCCGCGCCAGTTCCTCCTCGCCCTCCTGGTCGGCGAACTCGACGAGCCCGAACCGGAGTCCGGCCCGCTCCAACCGGTCGGCCGTCTCCTTGAGCAGGCGGGGATAGCCGAGAACCTCCTTGCCGGTGAAGACCGCGGTCGACCCCAGTCCCTGCGGGACCTCTGCCACCGCAGCCGCCAGTTGGCCGGAGGTGAGGCCGGCGGCGTTCGACCACCG
>JBLNBQ010000030.1:0-6324 GCA_050260095.1 Chitinophagales bacterium | reverse complement strand
GCCGGCGAGACGCCGCCGTGAAGTCGACCGGCTTGCCGAGGCGGGCCGATTCGTAGAGCGCCAGCACAATCTCGAGCGCCCGCAGGCCCTCCCACCCGTCGATGGCCGGGTCTTCGCCCGCCAGAACCGCCCGGTAGAAGTCCTGGATCTGCGTCCGGTGCTTGAGACCCCAGTAGCCTTTACCGAGCGAGGGATTGTCGGTGGTCGGTTCGACGACCAAGGTCTCGTTGCCCGTCCGGATGTGCGCCACATCCTTGATGATCTGGGCGACGCCAGCCTCGCCGTGGAACTCCAGCAGCACGTCGGCGTCGTAGGTGTAGAAGTTGTTGGCGTAGAGGCAGGCCCGGGCTCCGTTTTCGAAGTGGAACACGGCTTCTGCGACATCTTCGACGGCCAACGCCGGGTGCACGACGTTCCGGCAGTGCGCCTCGACCTGGGTGGGCGGGCCCAGAATCCATTGCATGAGGTCGATCGTATGGATCGCCTGATCGATCAGCACTCCGCCGCCCTCTTTGTCCCAGGTTCCTTTCCAGTCGCTCTCGCGATAGTAGTCGTCATCCCGATACCAAGTGAGGATGGCCCGTGCCCCGAGTACCCGGCCGAGACGGCCCGTCTCGACCGCCTCCTTCACGGCCTGGGCGGCCTCGTTGTAGCGGGTTTGGAAGATCACGCCGAGCTTCACCCGGTTGGCTTCCGCCGCCCGGATCATGGCGTAGGCATCGTCCGCCTTGATCGCCATCGGCTTCTCCGTCAACACGTGTTTGCCCGCTTGCGCGGCGGCGATGGCCATCGGCGCGTGCAGGTAGTGAGGGGTGCAGAGTTGCACCGCGTCCACGCCCTCCCGCAAGGCTGCGCCGAAATCGGTGGCCCAGGCGCAGCCGTACTGGCCGGCCATCTCCTTAGCCCGTTCCGGCCGGCTATCCACCGCCAGAACCAGTTCCGCCTCGGGGATCTTCGCCAGGGCGTCGGCATGAACCACCGAGACCCGCCCGCAGCCCACCAAAGCTACCCGAACTTTGTCCATCCCTGCCAACTCCACCCTTCACAGCTCCGCCAGGCGCACAGTCCGTCCTTCGGCGCTGGCCCGGTAGGCCGCCAAAGCCACTTCCATCGCCTTCAGGCCATCATGGCCCGTGACCTTGACCGGCTGGCCAGTTCGCACCGACTCGACGAAGTCCCTCACCAGAGCCACGTTCATGTCGTCGCCCCAATTCTCCCAGCTGGCCTTGCCCTCCACGTCGGAGTAGACCTGCACGTTCTGCGCAAACGCATCCAGTGAGATCACGCCGCCGGTTCCGACGATCTCCATCGTCACGTCGCCCCAGACCGGGAAAGACTGCGGCCGCGACCAACTGGTATCGAGCGTGGCGAAGGTTCCGCCCTCCAGTTCCATGCTGAGCAGACCCGCGTCGTCGATCCCCAGGCCGGGATGGAGCAGCGAATCGCCCACCTCGGCGTAGACCGAGATCACCTCTTTGCCCAGGAACCAGCGCATCAGGTCCACGACGTGGACGGTGTGATCCATCACCGCGCCGCCGCCGGCCTGGGCCCGGTCGATGAACCACCCGCCGGGCATCTGCCCGTGGTTCGTGCCCTTGACCGCCACCACCCGCCCGATGATGCCCTGGTCGATGAGGGCCTTGACTCGGGCGACCGCCGGCTGATACCGAACCGGGAAGGCCACCTGCAGTTGCACGCCCGCCTCCCGGCAGGCGTCGATCATCCGGTGAGCATCGGCCACGTTGGTGGCGATCGGCTTCTCGACCAGGACATGCTTGCCCGCCTTGGCCGCTGCGATGGTCAGTTCCGCATGCTGGGCGTTGGCCGAGCAGATGACCACCGCGTCGAGAGTGCGGGCCAACAGCATCTCGTAGTCCGGGACATACTCGGTCCCAAAGCGCGCCGCCGCCTCCCGCCCCCGCACCGCGTCTTCATCGGCGATCCCCACCAGTTCCACTCCGGGGAGGGCCTTCAGGGCCGAGGCGTAGCTGTATGCATGCATGTGGGCGAAGCTTAGCAAGCCCACTTTGATGACGTCTTTCACCCGTTCCTTCACGTACGACACCCCCTACAGCGTCACGGGTTCGCCGGTCTCGGCCGACTTGATGGCCGCCAGGGCGATCTCCATGGCCTTATACCCATCCTCACCGGTAACCGCCGGCTCCGTCCCCGACTCCAAACAGTCGACGAAGTGGGAGATCTCTAGTTGGTAAGGGTTCTCCGCGGTCGGATTCTCCGGAATGGCCACCCCTGCGGTCCTTCCCGCTTCCTGGTCGAACGTCACCGTCCGGATGGGGGTGGAAGTCCGGCTGTCGAAGGAGAGCAGCCCGCCGTCGCCGGCGATCTCGTAGCCGTAGAAGAACCCGCCCACATCGTGCCAGGTGCCCTCCACGTGGGCAATCACTCCACTCTTGAACCGGAGGACGATCAAGGCGTACTCATAGCGTCCGATCTCCCGGTTGAGGGTCGTCTTCGCGTAGACGCGCTCGACGTCCCCGAAACACCAGCGCAGGAAGTCCAGGTCGTGGATGAGCATGTCCAGCATGATCCCGCCGCTCATCGGGATGCTGGCGTACCAGTCTTGCCATGCGGTGGGAAAGCCCCCGCCGCCGCGAGTGGTCCGCACGACTCCCGGCCGGCCGATCCGCCCCTGCGTGAGCGCCTCTCTGGCTTTCTGGTAGGGAGGTGAGAAACGCAGCACGTGTCCGACCATCAGCTTGACGCCGGCCTTGCCCACGGCCTCCAGCACCTCCCGCCCTTCATCCAAGGTGCGCGCCAGCGGCTTCTCCGTGAAGATGTGCTTCCGGGAAGCGGCGGCCTTGAGAATCAGGTCTTTGTGGAGTGGCGTCGGAACGCAGATATCGATGGCGTCCAGTTCCGGGCGCGCAATCAGCGCTTCAGCGTCGGCCATCACCTCCGCGTGCGAGAAGGCGGCCACCTCCTCCGCCAGGTGACGGCGTACGTCGGTCACCGCCATGAGACGGGCTCCCGGCAACGCCGCATACGCTTCGCCGTGGACTCGGCCCATGGTCCCGCATCCAATGAGGCCGACCTTGATCATTTGCTACTCCCCCTCGACTATCGCCTTGAGAGTGACTGCCGCCTCGCGTACCCCATCGTCAGGCCGGAACGGTCGGGGCGGCAACTCGACCGTCAAGTAACCCTCGTAACCCACCCGGCGGAGGGCCTGCCCAACGCGCCCCCACGCGACATCGCCGTGACCCAAAGGGACAAATCCGTGGATGTTGCCGACGTCCAGCCGGAAATCTTTCACGTGGACCCGACAAATAAGATCGCCTAACACCTCTATCCAGTGCTCCGGGTACCCGAAAGCCAGCACGTTTCCGGCGTCGAGGTAGGCCCCCACCCGCGCCGAGCCGACTTCCTCGAGGAACCGCCGCATCTCCAGAGGGCTGAGCAAAAACTTGTTCCAAACATTCTCGACCCCGATGGTGACCCCCAGCCGCTCGGCCAGCCCGGCCAGGTGGCGCAGGGCTTCCAGGGCTCTCTCATACGCCGCCCGGTAGGAGACCTCGGCGGTCACCAGGCCCGGAACCACCAGGACGGCGCCTGCGCCGGCCGCCTTGGCCAGGACCAGCATCCGTTCGACGATGGCGAGCCCCCGCTCCCTGACCCGCTCGTCCGTGGCGGTTAGAGGATACGTCCAGTGAAGCGCCGTGGAAAGACTGGGTAACTCCAGGCCCAGGGTTTCCGCGTGGCGCCTCAGGGCCGCGGCGTCCGCCTCGGTGCTTGCGATGCTCAGTCTGGCTGGCAACTGTCCGTCCCGGCCAACGCCGCCCCTCTCCGGCGCCTCCGACTCGCCCACGTTGGGCTCGAAGCCGTGGAAACCGCTGGCGGCAGCCAGCCGCATGCAATGATCCAGTGCGTATCCTTCCGGGAAACACCATTGGTTGACTCCCAGCTTCACAGTCGAAGCCTCCTCCGACCACCCCGGGTCCGAGGAGAAGGTTCCGGAGAACCTCCTCCTCGTCGGGATGGTCGCCCCTACGGGCAGTGCTGCCTAGAACGTGATCTTGTAGTCGATCGTAGCGGTGTCGACCGACTGGGCGCTGCCGCCAACCATCCAGTCCCACGGATTGCCGTAGTCGGTGTACGTGGTGTCGAACGGCACCTTGCCGTAGGAGGCGGTGAGTTGCGCGTTCCCCACGATGTGGGTCAGGCTGATGTAGGTATTGTCGTTCGTAGCATGGTCGGCGTGGCTCGTGGTCCGCCGCCACTTCAGGTAGATACCAGTGGTCGAACTGATCGGGAGGCTGTAACCGAGCTGGCCGTAGAGGATGTTCTTCCCGCCTTCTCCGTCGGCCAGGAAGACAGCCTTCCCATTGATGTTCTTGGTCAGCTGCCGGCTCAGGTCCGCGTAAGCGCTGTTCTTTGCGGTGCCGTCGTCCAGTCTGACCGTCTTCACGGCGGCGTTACCCCACATCTTGTCGGAGAACGTATGACCGACTTTGCTGAGGACAGACACGGAGCGTCCTGGCTTGAGCGTGGCGTCCATCGTGCTGCTGCGCTCGTCGGCATTGTAGAGGTCGATGCCGGTAGTCACAAACGTCTTCGGAGACAAGGTAACCTTGACATCCCCGTGCAGGGTACCGCTCTCCTCCACGACGTTCCGGTACGGGACTTTATCGATGTACACCTCTGGCTGGTAGGGATTCACATCCCTGTCAGCTTCACGGTGCTCATGGATGCTCGTCTTGGTGTAGCGGAGCACCCCCGAGACTTTCGGCGAGGCTTGATACGCCGCTTCAAGCTTCATCACGGAGTTGTTCACTGGATATGGGGCGATGTGATCATTCGTGTCAGACATGACGACCGTCGAAGTCACGCCACCAGTGGTGACCAGTTTGGTCCAGGTCAGATTCTCGTCCTTGTATGCCCAGCGGTACTCGGTGCCATCCTCACGCTCGAAGGTGAAGCGCGGGGTGAAGATGCCCACAGCCTTCTTGCCCTGGAGATCCAGCTTGTGGCTGGTGTAGAACGATGTGTTCATGTCATCGAGCTTCCTCACGGACTCGTTGTCGTAGTTGACTGCGAGCACACCCTTGATGAGGTCACCAGTGACATTGGTCTTCTGAACCCGCTTACCGAGATTCTTGTACCAGGATTCGATCGCCTCTTCGGCCTTACTCTGGTCTGCGCTCCCGAAGACCAGACGGTTGTCGATGTAGCCTCGCTTGGTGGTGGGATCATTGGCCGTGGCATTGTTGATCCATGCGGCAGAGTCGTACATCTTCCGCTTCCAGTAGGCGTCGCCGTAGTCGAGGTCAATCATGCCCACATAGGCGTAGTTGCGGAAGTCATCGCTCATGAAACGGTACTGGGTGCTAACCTTCAGCCCGCCGACCGGTACTCGCTCGATCCCGACCAGTGCTGCCTTACCCGATGGATAACTGAAAGCGGTCCCAAGCGCGTTGCTGGGAGTCGTGTTCTGGTAGGTCCAGCGGTGGTCGCTGTTGGCCGACTGTAGTACGACGTTTCCGTACGGCGTCTTGATTTTGAGATCAGGGCTCAGGACTTGGGTAGCTCCGAGGAAGTTCTTGTCGGTTCCCCAAACATCGAGCCGCCGCAGGTCATAAGTCAGGCCAGCCTCGATACGGGACTTGCCGATCTTTAGGGTGTCTTCACGCAGGTAGAGATAGGCGTTATCCGTCCAGGGACTCGGGAACGAAGGATACCCTGGCTGCGTGATGCCAACTCCCACTAGGCCAGTCCAGCCTTTGAGGTTCTTAATGTGCAGCTTGGCGTTGCTCGCCCAGTTGGTGTTATTGAGGGCATTCGGGGAGACCAGACCCAGCGGATCGCTCGAACCGACCATCTTGAGGTCGCCGATTGGATCGAAGCCGCGGTCTGGCTGGTGCGCTGCGGTGAAGAGCAATTCCTTCGTGTTCACTTTAGTCCACGCCGTCATGATTGTGGGCACCGAAACTGTATAGATCTTCCACGCTTCGAAAGACTGACCATTGGTGATTGGGTAGGTTTCTTGGAGCTCAGCATTCTGCGGCCGGTCCACGTGTATACGGGTCCAGATCTCAGCGCCTGCTTCGACCTTGCCGTTCACATAGCGTGGCGCGAGCATCAACTCGGAGTTGCGGTAGCCATCCTGGTCGTTGACGGTCCACTGGGAGTCGCCGGGGAAGACGAAGGGGAAGCTGGTATTGCCCGGTTCACCGCCAGTCACTCTTTCGTTGCCGACGAACGTCCGGAGGGCGTAACGGCCCTTGATGTAAAACCCGTCGTCTAGCTTACGCGGCGGCGCCAGGGCAATGGCGACCTTACCACTCAGCAGTTCTCCGATCATGTTCT
>JBLNBQ010000029.1:0-3877 GCA_050260095.1 Chitinophagales bacterium | reverse complement strand
ATCTGGCGGCAGGCGGCGGCCGAGGGGCTGCTCGACATCTTCGCGGCGGCGGGCGCCGCGGTCAACACGCCGACCTGCGGGCCGTGTCTCGGCGGCCACCTGGGCATCCTCGCCCCGGGGGAGCGGGCCGTCTCGACCACCAACCGCAACTTCAAGGGCAGGATGGGTCACGTCACCAGTGAAGTCTACCTGGCGGGGCCGGCGGTGTCGGCGGCCTCGGCGGTGGCCGGGCGGATCACTTCGCCCGATCTACTTTAGGCTAACGGGGGGGACGCAGGCGATGCTCACCGGACGCGTGCACAAGTTCGGCGACGATTTCGACACCGACCTCATCATCCCGGCGCGCCATCTGAACACCTCCGACCCGGCTGAGCTGGCGAGGCACGTGATGGAGGACGCCGACCCCACCTTCGCAGGCCGGGTCAGGCGGGGCGACTTCGTGGTCGCCGGCAAGAACTTCGGTTGCGGCAGTTCCCGGGAACACGCCCCTTTGGCGCTCAAGGCGGCCGGGGTAGCGGGGGTGGTGGCGAGTTCCTTCGCCCGCATCTTCTACCGCAACGCCATCAACATCGGGCTGCCGATCTTCGAAGCTCCCGAGGCCGCGGCGACGATTCAGGAGGGGGAGGAGCTGACCGTCGATCCGGCGGCCGGCAAGGTAGTCCGGCGGGCCACCGGGGAGGAGTTCTCCGCCGCCCCTTTCCCCGAGTCCATGCGGGACCTGCTCGCTGCGGGCGGACTCATGCCGTACGTCCGGCGCCGCTTGGCGGAGGGGGAGAGCGAAGGGGGGGCCCGCCGGTGAGCAGCCGACCCTTCGTGATTGCCGTCCTGCCGGGCGACGGCATCGGGCCGGAGGTGATCCGGGAGGGCGTCCGGGTGCTCAAGGCAGCCGGTCGCCGGTTCGGGCTCGACCTTGCTTTCCGGGAGTTCCAGGTGGGCGGGTGCGCGTACGAGGCTTACGGAGAGCCTTTGCGGCCGGAGGATCTGGCCGCCATCCGGGAGTGCGACGCGGTGCTGTTCGGCGCGGTGGGCGGGCCGGCCTGGGACGAGTTGCCGGCGGCGGTGCGGCCGGAGAACGCCCTCTTTGGCTTGCGCAAAGGCCTCGGCCTCTACGCCAACCTGCGGCCGGTCAAGGCCTACCCGGAGCTGGCGGGCGCCTCGTCGCTCCGGCCCGAGGTGCTGGCCGGCGTCGACCTGCTCATCGTGCGGGAGCTGACCGGCGGCCTCTACTTCGGCGAGCCCCGGCGGCGCGACCCCGTGCCCAACGGCGACGGCTGGTTGGCCACCGACACCCTCCTCTACTCCTCGGCGGAGATCCGGCGGATCGTCCGGCTCGCTTTCGAGCTGGCAAGCGGGCGGCGGAAGCGCGTCACCTCGGTGGATAAGGCGAACGTGCTGGAGAGCTCGCGCCTTTGGCGGGAGACGGCCCGGGAGGTGGCGGCCGGTTTTCCGGAGATCGCCCTCTCCCACCAGCTTGTGGACAATGCAGCCCTGCAGTTGGTGCGGAATCCCCGGCAGTACGACGTTCTCGTGACGGAGAATCTGTTCGGCGACATCCTCTCCGACGAGGCGGCGGTGCTCGCCGGCTCGTTGGGGATGCTGCCCTCGGCCTCCCTGGGCGGCCGGACCGCCCTCTATGAGCCCTCCCATGGCTCGGCGCCGGACATCGCCGGGCGCGGGGTCGCCAACCCCTTGGCGACCATTCTCTCGGTCGCCCTGCTCCTGCGGTATTCGGTGAAACACGAGGCCGCGGCCCGGGCGGTGGAGAGCGCAGTCGAGAAGGTCCTGGCCAGCGGCGCGCGCACCGCGGATCTGGCCGCGCCCGGCGAGGCTCCCATCTCCACGGAGGAGATGGGGCGCCAGGTGGCTGAGGCCGTCCTGTCTTAGGGCTAGGGGGGGAGCGGCATGACGGAACGGCTGGTCATCTACGACACCACGCTGCATATCTCTAGTCGTTCGGCGAAAGTCTCCCTTCTGTTTGCAGGAGTTGTGGCGCGCTGCACCGATCACTGGGGCCGGTGAGGACGCCGACGACAACCCGGGTTCCATCAGCCGAGGCCGCCCCGTGTCGGGGGTGGCCTCGTCCTCTTCTTGCTTCCCTTTCCTCCTTTCCGTTGTTTCGCCCATTCTGGCTGCTGAGCAAGGTGCGTATGATAGTCCGGCAGGCCGCCAGCGCCCGGTCTTCTGCACGGCGCCGGACGTATTCGGACGCGTGGATAAACCTGTAAATCTGGGCATAATACCGCTGAAACATGGAGTCTGACCCGGTTCTGCTCATGGCTGGCACCGCTTCCGCCTGGAGCGCCCCGGAGGAGGTGAAAGTGCGGGCGCCTGGCAGGGCAGTCGGCCGGCGAGCCGACCGGGCTGGGCGTGAGCGAGGCAACAAGGCCACTCGCCATCGCCCGGCCAGTGGTCGTGCGTTTCCAAAGGTCAGGCAAAGGAAGAGGAGGGAATCACGTGAAGAAGGCCATCATCCTGGTGCTGCTCATGGTGCTGTCCTTGGGCGGCGCCGCCCTGGCGGCCGAGGTCAAGGTCGGCGGGGAAGCCCGGTACATTCTCACCTTCCCCAAGAGCGAGGAGGGGGCTCCTGACTGGAGTGACGCCGCTCAGTACCGGATCAAGATCAGCGCGGACCTGAACGAGACCACCAGCGCGCTCATCTACTTCCGCTCGAAGCCCACCACCGACAAGGCGCACATCGATACGGTCTACAACGCCCAGCTCACCACGAAGCTTGCAGGTGTGGGCACGCTGACCCTCGGCCAGGACTACAACGACTACGGCTCCGCCCCGTTCGCAAACTTCGGCACGGTGTGGGGCAACACTGGCGACAAGGGGACTGGCATCCTGTTCGCCACTGAGGAGATGGGCGGCATCTCGGGCCAGGTCTTCTGGGCTCCGAAGGCCGAGGACCACTTCGTTGCCGGCGAGGTGAACTACGCGCTGCCGTTCCTGGAGGGCTCCACCGTCGGTCTCGCCGCTTACCGGCAGGGTGACGGCAATCCTGCGTTTGCCGGGACTGCGCTGGTGAAGCTGAGCGACGCATTCAGCGTCTACGGCGAGCTGGGCAAGACCGACAGCGAACTGGACGAGTGCGACGCCAAGACCATCGGCGCCAAGGCCGTGCTGGGCAACCTCACCCTCTACGGGGAGAGCGATGTAGCGAAGAAGCAGAATTACTTCCAGGTCACTGTCCCCTTCCAGGGCGTCTCCCTCAATGCCGCGTACCAGTGCGGCCAGGGCTACGAGAAGACTTGGGACAGCGAAGCGGAAGAATGGGTGAACGCCGGAGAGGACGGCAAGATCACCGTCTGGGCGAAGGTCGTCTTCTAGGCGGAGCGGATCATTGCCAGGCCAGGGAGCCGGGGCGGACGCCCCGGCTCCTTCCGCGCCGGTACGCCTCATTGGGGGCAGGTCTTAAGACCTGCCCTCCTCAATTGCCCCGGAAGCCCCACGCAAAAATATTTCGGGGAGCCTGGAGGATAAGCCTGGACGGGGTAGAAAAGAACCACCAATGGAGGCTAACTATGTCCACGGGACCCAGTTAGCACCAGACTCATTCGCTTGAGCTTCGCAGTCCGAAAGGAGGTGCAATCTTTGGTTAAGCTGCGGGGCCGGTGAATGGGGGAAGCCTGAACCGAAGGTGGACAGGCAGTGAGGAAACACGGACACTCCTGCAGTGTCCTCCGACGGCGACGGCTTCTGGCAAGCCAAGAATGTCGATTAACCAAGGAGGAACAACAATGAAGAAGATCATGCTCTCCGTCATGTTGGTTCTCGCCCTGAGCCTCAGCGCCGCGGCGGCGACCACCTGGACCACCAACGGTTACGTCCAGTTCAAGACCAACGATCTCCTCGCCGACACCATCGCGTGGGAGAA
>JBLNBQ010000028.1:0-27145 GCA_050260095.1 Chitinophagales bacterium | reverse complement strand
ATCCTGATCGTCTGCGACGTCCGGGCGCTGCTCCTGCCAGGGGCGGCCCGGGGCCTGGCCTTCCTGCTCAAGCCCGACTTCGCCAAGGTCGGCGCGGCCGGCGCCCTCACCGCGTTGGGGCTGGCCTTCTTCAAGCTGTCGCTGGGGATGGGCACCATGATCACCTTCGGCAGCTACCAGCCAGACGCAGCGAACCTCCCCGCCACGGCGGTCCGGGTGGTGGCGGCGGACACCGCGGTCTCGCTCCTGGCCGGCCTGGCTATCTTTCCCGCCGTCTTTTCTTTCGGGTTCAAGCCCGACGCCGGTCCTTCCCTGCTCTTCATCACCATCCCGGCCGTGTTCAGCGCGATGCCGCTCGGGCGAGTCTTCATGGCGCTCTTCTTTTTGCTCACAGCCATCGCGGCGACCGGCGCGATGATCTCGCTCTTCGAGGTGCCGGTGGCCTTTCTGGTCGAGCGGTTGCGGTGGCGACGCCCCCTGGCGGCCGCCGGGATCGCCGCGACCCTGGCCGCGCTCGGCGCGCCGGCGACCTTGTCGTTCAGCGTCCTAAGGCCGGTCCGGTTCTTCGGCAAAGGGTTCTTCGACCTCTACGACTTCGTCTCGTCCAACCTCCTGCTCCCGGTGGGCGGCATCCTCACTGCCCTCTTCGTTGGTTGGCGGTGGAGCTTCGCGGAGGTCAGGAAGGAGGGGAGCAACGGCGGCCGCCTGCGCAACGGGACGCTGCTGTGGGGTTTTTGCCTCCTGGTCCGCTATGCCGCGCCGCTCGCCATCCTGGTGGTGCTTCTGAGCGGTTTGGGGCTCTTCCGGACACAGGAGTGAGGCCCCCGGTGATGGAAATAGGGACGAAGCCTGAAAGCAAGAGGAGGGTCTGGCCTTGACGATGCCGGACGTGGCGAGGTTCGCGGCGGCGCTCAACGAGGCGCGCCGGACGGGGAGCGCGGTCGAATTAAACTCCAAGCTGGCGGCCCTGGACGGAGAGACGGCCTACGCGGTGCAGCAGGAGGGCTTCCGCCTCCGGGGAGGTGGGCGCGTGGCCGGCTACAAGATCGGATGGGCCGACCCGGCAGCGCGGGCCAGGCACGGCGTGCCCGAGCCGATCTTCGGACGCTTCGCCCCTGGCGACGTGCTGGCCGACGGCGGAGTCCACTCGCTTGAGACGGCGCTCAAGCCGGGGATCGAGGGCGAACTCGTCTTCCACGTGGACCGCCCGCTTCCGGAGGGGACCGCGATCACCGTCGAGCATATTCTCGCAGCCTGCTCCATCGGGGTGGGCTTTGACCTGATGGATTCGCGCCTGGCGGGCGGGGCGTCGACCTGGCGGGCCGCGGTCGCGGACAACTGCGGCGCGGGGGCCGTCCTTCTGGGTCCGGCCCGGACGTCGCTGGCGGAGGGCGGCGGCCGGGATCTCCTGGCCCGCGTCTTCCTCACCCTGTGGCGGGACGGGGAACTGGTCGACTCGGGTTCCGCCGAGAAACTGGGCGGCGATGCGGCCGGACTGGTGGCGTGGCTCGCGGGCAAACTGGCCGCCCAGGGAGATGCGCTCGAGGCCGGGCAGTTCGTGTTCACCGGAGCCATGGCCGGCCCGCAGTGGCTCACCGCGGCGGGGGAATGGGAGGTCCGGTCGGTGGAACTGGGGGTCGCCAGGGTGGAAGTGACAGAAGGAAATCGGGCCGTTGACTAAGAAAGCCGAGCAAGAACTGGGCGCCCTTGGCGCGCAACCGGTCAACGGGGAGGAAAAGCAGCGCATGCACGAACGTTTCCACTACCGGAGCCTTGAGGAACTCGAGGCCGCCGTACAGCAGTTGGGTTTGGACATCACCTTCGACCGCGACCTTTCGCCCTTGGCCCGGCCGGTGGAGGTTTACGGCCACCGCACCCCCAATTCGCTGGCCATCCATCCGATGGAGGGCTGCGACGGCACGGCCGACGGCAAGCCCGACGAACTGACCTTCCGCCGCTACCAGCGGTTCGGCGCCGGCGGGGCGGGGCTGCTCTGGTTCGAGGCCACCGCGGTGGCGCACGAGGGGCGGGCGAACCCGCGGCAGCTATACGCTAGCCCGGAAAACGTGACGGCCCTGGCGCGGCTTAGGGAGGCGGCCCTGAAGGCGGCCAAGGAGGCCATGGGGCCGGACCATGAGCCGCTCTGCGTGCTGCAGCTCACCCATTCCGGCCGCTACAGCAAGCCCGACGGCGCGCCGAAGCCGGTGATCGCCCAGCACAACCCGTTCCTCGACCCCCGGGTGGGCATCGGCCCCGACTATCCGGTCATCACCGACGACGAGCTGGAGCGGCTGGAGGACCGGTACGTCCAGGCAGCCCGGGTGGCCGCCGCGACCGGGTTCCACGTGATCGACATCAAGAGCTGCCACCGCTACCTCGTCTCCGAACTGCTCGGCAGCCATCTCCGGGAAGGCCGGTACGGCGGCAGCTTCGAGAACCGGACCCGCTTCCTGCTCAACATCGTCGACAAGATCCGGGCCGAACTGGGCGGCGATGTCCAGATCGCGCTGCGCATGAACACCTGGGACGGCCTGCCGTATCCGTACGGCTGGGGCGTCAGCCGCGACACCGAGGGCGATCAGCCTGGTTCGCTGCCGGTGGACCTCACCGAGCCCGACCGCCTGCTTGGGGAACTCTCCCGGCGCGGCGTCCGGCTGGCGAGCCTGTCGCTGGCCAACCCCTACCACATCCCCTACCTCACCCGCCCGTATGACACTCCTCCCAACGGGCTGCCGATTCCCGACGAGCATCCGCTGGTCGGCGTGGCCCGGGCCTTCCACGTGGCCCGCGAGCTCAAGGCGCGGCATCCAAAGATCACGGTGATCGGGACGGCCTACTCCTGGCTGCGCCAGTTCCTGGGCAACGCGGCCGCGGCCAACCTGCGGCTGGGTCACCAGTCCATCGCCGCCGTGGGCCGGGAAGCCTTCGCGTATCCCACGTTCGCCCGCGACCTCTTGGAGAAGGGCGCCCTCGACCCGGCCAAAGTCTGCATCGCCTGCAGCAAGTGCACCGACATCATGCGCGACGGTGGGCGCACCGGGTGCGTGGTCAGGGACAGCGAGATCTACCTGCCCATCTACCAGGAAGGCGTGCGCAACCGCAAGGCGTGAGTGACCGGAAAGCGTGACAGCGCTGGGCGCTAGGGGGGAGAGAACATGAAGCAGTGGCGGCTGAACCGCCTGGCCGAGCTGGGGGAAGAGACCATCGCCCACCAGGTGGCGTTGCTGAAGGCGGAAGGCTTCACCGACAAGGAACTGGCCCGGCCGTGGATCGGCGTCGTGAACACCTGGAGCGAGTTGAACCCCGGCCACTACCACTTGAGCCAACTGACGGCGAAGGTCAAGGAAGGCATCCGCGAGGGCGGCGGCTGCCCGCTGGAATTCCCGGGGCTGGGCATCTGCGACGGGATGTGCTCCAACCATCCCGGCGACCGCTACACGCTTCCCGCCCGCGACCTGCTCGCCGCCGAGGTGGAGACCATGGCCGAGGGGAACGCCCTGGATGGCCTCGTGCTGCTCGGCACGTGCGACAAGATCGTGCCCGGCCTCCTTCAGGCGGCGGCCCGCCTCAATCTGCCGGCCATCCTGGTGACCGGGGGCTACATGACCCCCGCCTTCGTGGACGGGGCGGCTGTCACGGTCTCCGACGTCAAGTCGGCGTACGCGGCGATGATCACCGGCAAGAAGGACCGGCGGTACTTCGAAGAGGTCACCGACCGCTCCTGCCCGGCCGTGGGCGCCTGCCCGTTCATCGGGACGGCCAACACGATGTGTTGCGTCTCCGAGGCGCTGGGGATGTCGCTCCCCGGCAACGGCGCGGCCTGCGCCACCAGCGCCGACCTGCTGCAACTCGCCAAAGAGGCCGGCAGCCAGGTGATGGAGCTGGTGCGGCGGGGGATCCGGGCGCGCGACATCATGACCCTGCCGGCGTTCGAGAATGCCATCCGGTTCGTCATGGCGGCGGGCGGGTCGACCAACACCTGCCTTCACCTGCCGGCGATCGCCCGGGAGGCCGGGGTCGACCTGGGGCTCGAGGCCTTCGACCGCCTCTCCCGGGAGACGCCTTTCCTCATGGCGGTCAATCCCAACGGCAAGCAGACGATGAAGGACTTCGACGAGGCCGGCGGCGTGCCGGCGCTGCTCGAGGAGTTGCGCCCCCTGCTGGCGCTCGACTGCCTCACGGTGACCGGGCGGACGCTGGGCGAGAACATCGCCGGGAGCACGGTGCGGCGGCGCGACGTGATCCACGAGCTTGAGAAGCCTCTCCAGGCGGAGGGCGGTCTGGCGGTGCTCGGCGGGAGCCTGGCCCCGGGGACGGCGGTAGTCAAGTGGTCGGCCGTCCGCCCGGAGATGCTGGTCCACACCGGGCCGGCCCGGGTCTTCGACTCGCAACGGGCCGGGTGGGAGGCGCTCCTCGCCGGGAAGATCAAGCCCGGCGACGTGGTGGTCATCCGCTACGAAGGGCCCCGGGGCGGCCCCGGGATGCAGCACCTGGAGACCTTCATGTCGGCCCTCTGCGGCGCGGGCCTCGACGACTCGGTGGCGCTCGTCACCGACGGGCGTTTCTCGGGGGCGACCCGCGGCGCCGCCATCGGGCACGTCTGCCCGGAGGCGTACGACGGCGGTCCCTTGGCCATCGTGCAGGAGGGCGATCTGATCGCGATCGACATCCCCCGGCGGACGGTGGACCTCTTGGTCCCGGAGGCCGAGGTGGCGGCCCGGCTGAAGGCCTGGACGCGCCCGGAGCGCCCCTGCACCGGGTGGCTCCGCATCTACCAGAAAGGCTGCGCGCCGGCCGCCAAGGGCGCTTACCTCGAATAGCGGGGGGATCAGCGATGACCAAACTGGCGGGTGTCTGCGGGTGGCCGGTCGCCCAGAACCTTTCGCCTTACATGCACAACGCGGCCTTCCAGGCGCTGGGGCTTGACTGGCTGTACCTGGCCTTCCCGGTGCGCCCGGAGAAGATCGGCGACGCCCTGCGGGGCTTGCCCGCGCTGGGGATCGCCGGAGTGAACCTTAGCCTGCCGCACAAGATCGCCGCGGTCGAATTCCTCGACGAACTCTCGGAGAAGGCGCGTCTGGTCGGGTCGGCCAACACCGTGGTCGTCCGGGAGGACGGTTCGCTCTACGGGCACAACACCGACGGGGAAGGGTGCCTGCGCGCCCTGCGGCAGGAACTCGACGTCGAGCCGGCTGGGTTCAGAATCGCGCTGGTGGGGGCCGGCGGCGTGGCCCGGTCGATCGCCGCCAGTTTCGCCATGGCCGGCGCCGCGGAGATCGCCGTTTTCGATCAGGACGCCGGAAGAGTGGCAGACGTGGCCGGTCTGGCGGAGAAAGCCGCCAAGGTGGCCGGCGGAAGCTGCCGGGGGCGTCAGCTCGACGGGGCGACACTGGCCGGAGCCGTCTTTGAGGCCGACCTCGTGGTCAACGCCACGCCGGTCGGCATGTGGCCCAACGTGGACGCAACGCCGGTGGTCGACCCCGCGCTCCTGCACGAAGGGCAAGTCCTCTACGACGTCATCCACAACCCGCCGGAGAGCCGGTTGGTCGGGCTCGCCCGGGCGCGGGGGGCGCGGGCGCTGGGCGGGCTGCCGATGCTGGTCCACCAGGGCGCGCTGGCCTTCGAGGCCTGGACGGGCGTGACCCCGCCGCTAGACGTGATGAAACAGGCGCTCCGGGAGGAGCTTGAGCGGAGGTGCAAGGCATGACCGCGGCCATGCGCCAGGGAACCGTCGTGGGGGCGGGGCGGGCGGAGGTGCGGAACGTCCCCGTGCCGGAGGTGCCCGCCGGGTGGGTGCTCTGCCGGGTGGACGCCCTCGGCATCTGCGGCACCGACGTGGAGATCTTCACCGGCGAGTTGCCCTATCTCAAGGCCGGCACCATGCAATACCCTGTCGTTCCCGGACACGAGTGGGTCGGGCGGGTGGCTGAGGTCGGCGAGGGGGTCACCAGCTTCGCGGCGGGCGACCGCGTCACCGGCGAGACCCACCTCGGGTGCGGCGAATGCGAATTCTGCCTCGCCGGGAAGTACAACGCCTGCGCCAGCATGCTCCGGGTGGGCATCGGCGGGCTGCCGGGCGCCTGCGCCGACTACATCCTGCTGCCGGCCAAAGCCCTGCACCACCTCCCGGAGGACCTCCCCACCTTCCAGGCGACCCTGCTCGAGCCGTCGACGGTCGTACACAACGCTCTGGCCAGGGCGGGGTTCACCGGCGGCGAGCGCGTGGTCATCTACGGACCCGGCACCCTGGGGCTTTTGGGCGTCAGCTTCGCCCGGGCGCTCGGGGCGGGCGAGATCGTGCTCGCGGGGACCCGGGAAGACCGCCTGGCGGTCGGACGGAACCTCGGCGCGGACGTGACGGTCAACGTGCGGACCTCGCCCGATCAGGCCGCCAAGTTGGCCAACTCCGCCGACGTGGTGCTGGAAGCGACCGGCTCGCCCGAGGGGTTCGGGGCGGGGCTGGCGGCTTTGAAGAAGGGCGGCGCGCTCTGCGTGGTCAGCCTGTACAAGTCGGCCGTCGCGGCGCTCGACCTAAACCGCCTGGTCGTGGCGAACCTGCGGGTCTCCGGCAGCCTGGGCGCCCCGGGGCTGTGGGAGCGGACGATCCGCCTGATGACCGCCGGCCGCATCAAGACCGACGGCATCGTGACCCACCGCTTCCCCCTTGATGAACTCCCGCACGCCCTCGAAACGGCCCACACCCGGGCCGGCGGCGCGATCAAGGTCGCTCTGGAGATGGGGGCAAGCCGCTGATGGCCCGCGTCTCGCCGGAGGTCGCCGCGAAACTCGACCGGCTCCGGACGCTCATGGCGGCCAAGGCGGTCGACCGGCTGGTGCTGGCCACGCTCCCCAACTACGCGTGGCTCTCGGGCGGAGGTGACAACCACGTGACCTTCGCCACCGACCGGGGCGTGGGGGCGCTGCTCGTCGACGAGGCCGGCGTGCATCTTTTGACCAACAACATCGAGGCCGCCCGGCTGGTTGAAGAGCAATTGCCTGGCCTGGAGCCTGATTCGGTCACGGCGGTGAACTGGTTCGAAGACAGCCTGCCCGCCCTGCTCGGACGGCTGGGCGAAGAGGCCGCCGCGACCGGACGCCGGGTGGGCGCGGACTTTGCCGGTTCCGGCTTCCTCGACCTCTCGGCGGAGATCGCCGCGTTGCGGCGGCCGTTCGTGCCCGCGGAGGTGGAACGTTTTCGCGCACTGGCCGCCGACCTTTCCGCCGTCTTCGAGGCGGCCGCGCCCCGGATCGCGCCCGGCCTCACCGAATGGGAGGTCGCCGCGCTTCTCACCGCGGAGGCGACGGCCCGGGGCTGCCAAGTGCCGGGCGTGCTGGTGGGGGCCGACGAACGCGTCTTCGCCCGCCGCCACCCGCTGATGGTGGGCCGGCGCATCGAGCGATACGTGCTCATGGGGATGGTCGTCCAGCGGGGCGGCCTGCACTGCTCCCTGAGCCGGGCGATCCACTTCGGCCCCGTGCCGGGCGAGCTAAAGGCGAGGCAGGAGGCCGTCGATTCGGTTTTCGCCGCCCTCTTGGGCGCCAGCCGGCCCGGGGTCGCACTGGCGGAGGCTCTCGCCGCCGCCGAGGAGGCCTACGCCGCGGCGGGTTTCCCCGGTGAGTGGCGCTTCCACCATCAAGGCGGTCTCATCGGCTATCTGCCCCGGGAGAGCGTGGCAAACCCGAATTCGACGGTCGCCATTGAGGCTGGATGCGGGCTGGCCTGGAATCCGACGCTCCAGGGCACCAAGTGTGAAGAAACCGTCCTGGTGACGGAGGGCGGCCCCGTTCTGCTCACCTCGACTCCAAGCTGGCCGGTGGTCAAGCGCTCTGCGGGCGGACGGGAGGTCGCACTAGCCGGCATTCTGGAGCGGTAGCCTCTGCCCCGATTGGGTCTCAGCCGAGCACGCAGCTATTTCCCTCCGCCGCCCTCACCTCGTTCCGCCCGCACCTTCAGCCTCCGCCTGAAGGCGGTCTCCTGCAGCGCCACCCCTGGTTCGAGGACGCTCCAGCTGCCGCCCAGCTTCTCGCTGGCCTGCACCCGCTCCCGCACGATGAGGTGGGTGGTCTGCGCGCCTTCGGGCACCGGGACGACCGTGAGGGTGTTCTGCATGTACCGGGCGGGGAGCGCCTCGCCCAGGGCGAGGGGTTTGTTGGTCGCCAGGTCGGTGCCCGACCAGAGGGCGAGATACCGGTTCGGCTCCAGGCCGGCCACATAGAAACCGCTGACCGGGTGGATGCGGATATAGTCGCCCACCTTGATGCGCTGGAACTCCGGCACGATCCGCCAGGCCGACCGGTGCCCGTCGACGTAGTCGGCGGCGCCGAGGAGCTGGTTGAGTTTGTCGAAATTGTACCAGCCGGCGCGTTTGAACCCGACCTGGATCAGCCATGGCCAAATCTTTTCCGGCGGGGCGTTCACCGTGAGGGCCCGGGTGGTCACCGTCTGGGCTTCCGGCACCAACCGGTCGCCGGGGAGGACGCCGCTGATCTCGGCCGGCGTTGCCCCCCAGTTCAGGTACCAGGGACGGACGGCGAACTGAAAGACCATGACCAGCAGGGCGATGGAGATCAAGGCTGCGGCCAGCAGCTGGCCGAGCCGGCGGAGAGTTTGCGACTTCATCTTGTTGCCTCCCTATTTCGTGTTGAGGACGGGCAGCCGGTGGACGCCGGTTTCGGGCAGGAGCGAGGCGACCCACTCCCGTTTGGCCCACAGGGCGCGGCCGCCCCGCGTCTCGCCGAGCAGGTCGTGGTTCTTCCGGACGGCGCTCAGGAACTCCGAGGCGAGGGCCTCCTTGAGCGAGCGCTGGCGCACGTTGGCGTCGGGGAACGGGGCGAAGGGGCAGGGCTCGACGTTCCCCTCGGGGCTGACGTGCACGGACCCCCGCCCGGCCGCCAGGCAGCCGCCGAAGGCCTCCTCGTCGCCGGGGAAGGCGATGAAGAGCCCGGGGTGGGCGGCGCGCAAGGTCTCCATCAGCCGGGGCAGGCGCCGCCGCTGGTCGTCGTCGAGCGTCAGCTCTTCCGTGCCGGGCTCGACCGGGACGTACTCCACGAAGAAGAAGAAGAGCTTGCAGCCGAAGTCGAGCAGGGAGTTCAGATAAGGCTCCCCGGTGACCGCCTCCAGCTGCTCGTAGACTCCGTCGCCGCGCCGGGCGTCGGTCTCCTCCCGGTAGCCTTCGTAGCTGATCACGGGCACCACCTGGCGCTGCCGGGCCAGTTCAGCCGCGACGTCCTCGTCTATGAGCAGGCCGTTGGTGAAGAGGGCGAACATGAGATCGGGATAGTCCGAGGTTCCAGACGGAGGTGTCGACCAGTCGGTTCAGCCCGCCGGATGCAGTGACGTCGTTCACGGTCGCACCGCCTCCCTTTCCTCCCGCGGCTTCGGGGTGAGACCTCGCTGGGAGTGAGGCCCAGGTTCATGGTCTGGTTGAGGAACGCGGCCGCTTCGGCGGTGGTGAACCGGAGGTCTTTGGCCCGCAGCTCGACGAGGCGGCCCCGGGCCCGCAGCCGGGAGAGCGGGAGCAGCGGGTCCTCCCGGGTGGTGATGACGAGCAAGAGGGCCGGGAGCAGCGCCTCCACCGCCTGGTGCACCTTCTGCTCACGGATCAGGTGGTAGTCGTCGAGGACGAGGGGCGGTCGCCGCACTCCTTGACGCGAATCCGCACCTGCTTACGTCGGGAAGAGCGGCAGCTCGCCCAGGAAGATGATGTCTGGCCTCTTCACCGCATCGCCCTCGGCCAGGATGGCGGCCCGCGCGGCGACCGTCCCGCCGGCCTTCTCAACCAGCCGCTCGACCGCGGAAACAGACTCGCCGGTCGAGATCACGTCGTCGATGATCGCCACCCGCTTGCCGGCCAGCTGGCGGGCGTCCTTGCCATCGAGGCAGAGGACCTGCTTCTTCTGGGTGGTGATGGAGACCACCTCGTCGACCAGCGGCTCGTCCATGTACGGCTTGACGCTCTTGCGGGCGACGAAGTAGTTCATCCCCAGCAGGCGCGAGACTTCGTGGATCAGGGGGATGCCCTTCGCCTCCGCGGAGATGAGGGCGTCCACCGGCGGCAGCTTGGCGACGAGCGCCGGCGCGACGGCGGTGACCAGCTCCGTGTCGCCGAGGATGACGAAGCTGGCGATGGAAAGGTGCGGGGCCACCTGGATGATGGGCAGCTTGCGGGTCACGCCGCAGATGGTCAGGGTGTGGTAGCGCCGTTCTGTCATGGTTTTCGCCCTCCTAGAACAGGTGCAGGCCCACGAGGACCTTCATCCCGTAACCGGCCAGGAGCCCGAGGAACGGGTCGGTGGTCGCCGTGACCGCTGCCGCCACGCCGCCGATGAGCGGGTTGGCGCCGGTCATGGCCAGTTTGGCGTCGATCGGGACGGTGACCAGGGCGCCGAGCACGAAGAGGAAGCCGGCGATGGATTCCATGGGGACGCGCCGCCCGATGCGGGGCAAGAGGCCGGTGAGCAGGATGGCCGCCATCAGACCCATCATGAGGACGGAGGCGACCACGGGGTGCGGCGCCGCGCCGGTGGCGGAGATGATGGACTGGACCGGCCCGCCGCCGAAGAGGGAGGAGCCGAAGTCGGCGAGGGCCGAGATGATGGTCAGATGGTCGAGGTTCACCGAGGCCTTGGCGATGTTGCCGGTGATGCTGCCGAAAGCGATGGTGGCGCCGATGTTGAGGCAGATCAGCGCCAGGCCGCCCCGGATGACCCGCCAGTTCATGAGGTTGGGCAACCGGAAGCGGAAGCCGTCGTGGTGCTCCTCGGCGGTGGCGGCGAGCTCACCCTTCGGGAGCCTGGAGACCCGGGGGGCCGCGCCCCCCGCGGCGCGGTGGGTTTAGACCTGGTTGTTGGTGGTCACGTAGACCAGACGGCGGGCCGCCACTGAGGCTCCGCCGGCGAACGGCCGGTTCTTGACCATGTTGACCGCGACCAGGGTCAGCATGATGCCGACGCCCGTCATCATGCCGTTGGTTACTTCGGGTCCCACGGTGTTGACGATGGTGGTGAGGAGCCCCGAGAAGCCGATGACCGCCATGCCGAGACCCTCGAGGAAGACCATGGCGAGCCGTTCGTGAAGATTGCGGCCCATGGTTCCGACCAGGGTGATCGTTTCGGCCTGGAACGAGATGGGGGCGACGAGACCGAAGAGCAGGGCGCCGAGGGCGCCGATCCCGAAGCCGATCGCGGTGGGCATGGAGGCGAAACCGAACGACAGGGCGAGTAGCCCTTGCGGCAGTCCGTTGACGATGACGCCCAGGGCGGCGAGGACATCCTGGAGATTCATGCTGCTTGTCCCTCCCAGTCAGATTTGGTGGCGAACCCGAAGATCAGGGAGTGCCTCCTTTCTGCCGGCCCGAGAAAAACACAAAACCCAGGGGAGAGGTCTCGTGCTACACGCAAAACCTATCCGCCTGGGCTTTTATCCCTGAGGTGTGACAGCGACGCTGTCTGCCCCGCTCGGTCCAGCTCCCCGGAGGGACGGAACCCTAGGAGCGCTTTTGCTCGTAGTCGGACGATTTACGGTCGCCCGGTAGAGACTTTCGAGCCGTATTCTCGAGATTATACGAGCGCGTATTCGATTGTGGGAAACTATCCTAAGTCTACCTTCCCTGGGGTCCACCGTCAAGCGGGGCCGGTTCCTCTCCCAAAAAGAAAAGACCGGCCGCCCCGGCGACCGACACGAGCAGGCTGGCAAGCCAGACGGCCCGCAGCCCGCTCCGGACCAGCAGGATGCCCGTCAGGCCCGGGCCCAGCGCGTAACCGGCCTGGGCCAAAAGCCCAGTGGCGGCGCCGATCCGCCCCCGGTGGGAGGGGGGCGCCTGGCTTTGGAGATAGGCCGGCGCGTTGAAGCTGAGCAGATAGCCGTACAGCGGCGCGCCGGAGGCTCCGTACCACTCGCTGGCCTGGAGGGGCAGCGCGTAAAGGTGCTGCACGTGAACGAAGGAGAGCGCGGCCAGGAGCAGGGAGGCTACTACCAGGCGGGGTCTCAGTCGAAGGACGGTGAGGAGGCCGGCCGCGCTGCCGTCCCCAGGCGTGCGGCGGGGCGTGCCGGGCGAGTCCGGGCGGGGGCGCCGCAGCGCCGGGGCGGCCAGGACGGCCGAGCAGGCGGCGGTGGCAGCCGTGCCGAGGAAGAGCCAGGCGAGGTGCGAACGGAAGAACAACCCTGCCAGCAACGGCGCGAGGAAGCCGGCTTTATTGCCGAGATACAGCAGCGAGAAGGCCGCGGGGCGCCGGTCCTCCGGCGTGAGGTCGGCGAGCAGCACTTGCAGGGCCGGCTCAGAGGCCCCCCGCAGGAGACTGGCGGCCACCAGCAGGCCTGCGATTTCCGGCGCCGCCCCTTTCACCATCGCCAGTGGGACGCACGCGCCGACCGATGCCGCGACCAGCCCCCGTGAGGCGACGAACACCTTCGCCCGTCCGAAGCCGTCGGCCAGTTGGCCTCCCGTGAGGGCGCCGAGCGCCGTCGCGACCATCGAGACCGTCAGCAGCACACCCGCCCAGCCCGGGGGGAACCCCAAGCCCTGCTGGAGCAGGGGGGTCAGCATCGGCCAGACCAGGTTGCCCAGGCTGAAGGCGACGTTGGCGACGAACCGCGCGTAGACGGTCCCGGGAAGACCGGCGTAGGCCAGAGGCCAGCGCGGCCGCCCGGAACGGCTCACCGTCCGCCTCAGGCCCGGGGCGTGCGGAAGGTCAGGAGCCACAACTCGCCGTTCCGGATCTCGGTGGCCCGGACCTCCTCCATCCCGGGCGGGACAAGGTGGACCGGCGCGGTGATGACCGAGTCGCGGTGTCGGAAGAAGGGGTTGAGGAGGGCAGCCTTCTGCGCCAGTCGCTCCGTCTCGTCGACCAGCACAATCTTCGTCCCCGGCTTCGCCACCCGGATCATCTCGCGGATGGCCTGGCCCGGGTCGCCGAGGAAGTTGATGCCCCCCATGTGAAAGACGACGTCGAAGAGCCCGTCGCGGAAGGGCAGGTCCTCCGCCAGCCCCTGGACGAGCACCGCCTGCCGGCCGGTGCGCTGCAGCATCTTGCGACACTGGCGCAACTGCCCCCAGGAGAGGTCGAGGCCGACATAGGAGGCGGTGGGCGGCAGGAAGCGCAGGTTGGCCCCGGTTCCCACCGAGACCTCCAGCACCAGGTCGCCTGGTTTGATCTCCAGTTCTCGCAGGTAGAGGTTCCGGGCGGCGGCCTCCCCGCCCCGGAAGGCGTAGAAGAGGCGCTGCGCCAGGTCGTAGAAGGGCGAGAAGCGGTCGTAGAGGTCGCGGTACTTGCGGTTGAGGCCGGAGACCGCCTCCGGCTCCACGAAGACCGGGATGCCTTCCCGCCGCCGGAGGGAGCCTACCGGAGCCTTGAACAGGGTTTCCATGGCGATGGACGGCGGGTTCATGCGCCTACCCCCTTGAAGATGATACGGGCGAGTTGGGGCGCCCAGGCCTTGGGGTCGATCCGGTCGGGGTCCATCAGCCAGTAGCGGACGAGACCCTCGATGACGGCGCTCAGGAAGACGCTCACCAAGAGCGGGTCGAGGTCGCCCGCCATCAGGCCGCTGCTCTGGACGGTGCCCAGGATCTCGGCCAGGCGCTGGTGCGCGGCGAAGTAGAGGTCGCCCAGCCGGCGGCGCACCTCCGGATCCCAGGTGCGGCTCATGAACTCCAGCGAGAGCCGGGGCCGCTCCGGCTCAGCGTACGCCACGGCGAACTGCCGGGCCAGGAGGCCGGCCAGGCCCGCCAGGGGATCGGCGTTTTCGGCGGCTTCCCCGATGGCGGCGGGGAGCGCGGCCGCTTCCTGCTGGACCCGTTCCTGGAGGAGGGCAAGGTAGAGGTCGCTCTTGCTGGCGAAATGCCAATAGACTGCGCCCTTGGTGAGCCCGGCCTCCTCCGCCACCTCATCGAGCGTCGCCTCCGCGTAGCCGTGACGGGCGAAGACCCGGGCGGCCGCAGTGAGGAGGCGCGACCGGGTGCCGGCCTCCGCCTGTCCTGCCGATTCCTCGGCGAGCAGCGCCCGCAGTCGTTCTTTGCTGCCAAGGTGGCGCCGGGCGGTGGGCCAACTCACCCCGGCCGTCCGGGCGATCTCGGCGAGGCTCAGGCGGTCGAGGGGGCGCGCGGCCGCCAGGGTCCGGGCCGCCTCCAGCAGACGTTCACGCACGTTCATAAGTTGCAGCCACTCTCCCCATACCCATGGGTATTTTAATCACATACTAACAAGTATCTAATTCGAAGGTTACCACTGGTGCAATCGTTTGTCAATGGTAGAAGGAGTTGGCGAAGTTGTGGGGAAATAATCGAACAGTCCAGTTAATCGTTTAACCGGGATTTCTCCCCGCAAGGTCAAGGCGGTGGTAGAATGTCAGGGCCGCCCAGAGTCACGCCCCGTCCGCCCACACTCAAAGACGTCGCCCGCGCTGCCCAGGTGTCCGTGGCGACGGTTTCGCACGTCCTCAATCCTGATTCGGTGAAGTTCGTCTCCCCGCGGGTGCGGGAGAGGGTGCTCGCGGCGGCGGGCCAGCTTAGCTACCGGCCCAACCTTTTGGCCCGCGGCATGCGGGGCAAGGGACGCCGGGCGCTGGCCATCCTGATCCCTCAATTCGAGAATTTCTTCTTCACGCAACTGGTGACCGGGGCGGAGCGGGTGGCTTACCGGCACGGGTATGTCCTGCTGATCTGCAGCACATACGACGACCCGGCCAGGGAGCGGTCCTACATCGAGAGTCTCATCTCCCAGCAGGTCGATGGTTTTCTCCTCAGCCCCACGCTGGGGGGGACCGCCAACACGAAAGTGCTGCGGGAGCGCGGCGTGCCGTACGCCGTCGTGGATCGCCCGCTGAAGGGCTTCCGGGGGGAATACGACTTCGCCGGCTTCAGCAACCGGGAAGGGGCCGTCCTCGGGACGCGCTACCTGCTGGAGAAAGGTCACCGGCGCGTCGCTTACCTGGGGTGGCGCACCCGGTTGCCGATCATGACCGACCGGTACGACGGGTTCCGGGAGGAAGTGGCGCGCTGGGGGCTGCCCGCGGCGGAGATGCCGGCCTATCTTCGGCCGCACACCCCTGAAGAAGGGGAGCGGCTGGCCGATGAGTTGTTCTGCAAGGGCGGGCTGGGGGGCGCGACCGCGATCTTCGCCGGTCACCAGTACCTGGCCGAAGGGCTGGTCGTGGGGATGCGCCGCTTGGGCAAACGGGCTCCCCACGACGTTTCGCTCCTGGTGTACGGGCGCCCTTCGTGGACCTGGCTCGTGGATCCGCCACTGACCTGCATCAAGATGCCGGATTCTGAGATCGGGGAACTGGGGGCCAAGATGCTGATCGACCGCATCGAAAGGCGTCGCGACGCCTGTGAGCAGGTCTGGCTCACGGCGAGCCTCGTGGAGGGCGCCTCGGTAGCGGATGGTCCAAGTGGCAAGGAGATGACTGCATGAAGCGAGTCAGGATCGGGTTCATCGGGGCGGGCTTCTCGGCGCACATCCACGCCGAGGCCTACCACAAGGTCACCGGGCACGAAGTCGAATTGGTCGCGGTCTCCGCGGTCGGCGGGGCGGAGAAGTTCGCCGAGCGGTTCCACGTGCGGGAGGTGGTCGCCGACTATCGGGATCTCCTCCGGCGGACAGACATCGACCTGGTGGACATCTGCACCCCCAACGTGCTCCACAAGCCCATGGTGCTGGAGGCGGCCGCCGCCGGCAAGCACGTGGTCTGCGAAAAGCCTTTGACCGGCTACTTCGGGCGCCCAGGCGATCCGGAACCCATCGGCGAGAAGGTGAGCCGCCAGGTGATGCTCGACGCCGTCCGGGAGGAACTCGCCGAGATCCGGGCCGGCATCGAGCGGGCGGGCGTGCTCTTCATGTACGCCGAGAACTGGGTCTATGCCCCGCCGGTGACCAAGGCCAAGCGCATCCTCGCGGCGACCGGTTCGACCATCCTCTCGCAGCGGGCTGAGGAGGCCCACTCGGGCTCGCACGCCAGCTACGCCCGGGAGTGGCGGCTGGCCGGCGGCGGTTCGCTCCTGCGGCAGGGCGCGCACCCGGTGGGGACGGTCATCCACCTGAAGCATCACGAAGGGCTGCTCAAAGGTAAGGGCGCCATCGGGGTGCAGTCGGTGGTGGCCGAGGTCGGCAGCGTCCTGGCCGTGCCGGGCGTGGCCGAGGAGGCCGGCCGGTACATCGCCACCGGGCCTTGCGACGTCGAAGACTGGGCCAGCGCAACGCTGACCTTCACCGACGGGACCAAAGCCGTCGTGGTGGCGGCCGACTCGGTGCTGGGCGGCATCCGCAACCAACTCGAGGTCTTCATGTCGCGCGGTGTGGTGCAGTGCAACATGAACCCGAACAACGCCGTTATGGTGTACACCCCCGACGCAGCGTTCATGGGCGAGGAGTACCTGGCCGAGAAGGTCGAGACGAAGGGCGGCTGGCAGTACGCGGCCCCCGACGAGGATTGGATGCGGGGTTACCCGCACGAGTGTCAGGACTTCGTGAGTTGCGTCGCCGAGGGACGGGAGCCCGTTTCCGGCCTTGACCTGGCTTGCGAGACTGCGGAGGTGGTCTACGCAGCTTACCTGTCCGCCGCGGAAGGCCGCCGGGTGGCGCTCCGGTAGCGCGCCTCGGAAAAAACGCTGGAGGCAAACACCAGCCAGTCTTGGCAGGAGTTCGCGGCCTTGGCGGGAAATGTTCTTTTTGCAAGATTTGAAGTGCCTTTTCAGATATTGCAAAAAGGCGGCGCAAGGATGGAGCAGCACGCAGCCGGGTCGTCGACGGTCGTGAAGGCTCTGGCGGTTCTGGACGCGTTGGCAGGTTGGATGCGGCAGCACCCGGAGGGGGCGACCCTGACCGAGCTGGGCCGGGCGACCGGGTTCACCCCCAGCTCGACGTACCGGTACCTGATGCCGCTCCTCTCCTTCGGCCTCGTCTGCCAGGAGCCGGGGAGCGGGCGGTACCGCCTGGGGCTGCGGGTAGTGGAGCTGGGCGGGATCTGCCTTCAGTCGCTGAGCCTGCGCACTGTGGCGCGGCCCTTCGCGGAGGAGCTGACCCGCCGGACGCAGGAGACGACCTACCTGGCGGTGCCGGATGGGTTGGAAGTGGTCTACCTGGACCGGATCGACAGCCCGCTTCCGCTCCGGATGCACACGAACCTAGGGGGGCGCAACCCCCTTCACTGCACCGCCCTGGGGAAGGCGATGATGGCCGCCGATCCGGCCCTCGCGGCCAGGGTGGTGCACGGGCGGCTGGAGCGGCGGACCAGCCGGACGCTCACCACCGCGGCGTCGCTGGGGTCGGAACTCATCGTCACGGCCGCCCGCGGCTACGCGGTGGACGACCAGGAGAACGAACCGGAAGTCCGCTGCACGGCGGCGGCCATCCGGGACCACCAGGGGGCGGTGGCGGGCGCCATCAGCGTGTCGGGTCCGGCGGCCCGGCTGACGCTCGAACGGATCGCTGCCGAGGTCGGGCCGCTCGTGAGGACGATGGCGATGGAAATATCCCGGGCTATGGGCTTCAGCCCGTCGGTCGAAGAGAAAGCTTGACTGGACCATTCATGGGCTTGTGGGAGGAGGGGTTCAGGAAAAGGAAGGCTCACTGGCGTTCTCAGGAGTCAGGATCCGGTACCACAAAAAAGGGGGTTACGAGAGAATGAAGTCCAAGTGGATGGTAGTCCTCGCGGCAGCCATGATCATCCTCGGCATGACGACCTCGGCCTTCGCCCTCGAGGCGAACTACGTCGTCGACGCCAAGAAGTGGAAGAAGCCTGGCCCGTACACGGTCGCTCTCTGCAACATCTCGGTCGTCAACTCCTGGCGCGTGGCCCTGGTCGAGGAGTTCAAGTACGAAGCCTCCAAGTACAAGGACATCAAGCAGGTCATCGTGACCGACGCCAACAACAACGTCGCCAAGCAGATCGCTGACATGGAAGACCTCATCGCCAAGAAGGTCGACCTCATCGTAATCACCGCTCCGCCGACGGCCCTCGGCCCCGCCGTTGAGAAGGCCGTCGCGGCCGGCATCCCGGTCGTCACCTTCGACTCCGTCGTCGAGACCGAGAAGGTCACCGTCAAGAACATCGCCGACCAGAGCGAAATCGGTGAGGAACTGGCTAAGTTCATCGTCAAGGAACTCAAGGGCAAGGGCAAAGTCGCCATGCTGACCGGCATCGCCGGCACCACCCCGGGCCAGATGCGGTATGAGGCGGCCCTGAAGGTCTTCAAGGCCAACCCGGGCATCAAGATCGTCGGCCAGGTCTGGACCAACTCCGCCTACGACGTCGCCAAGCGCGCCGCCGAGAACTTCATCGCCGCCAACCCTGACCTCGACGCCATCTACGCCGACGGCGGCCCGTCCGGCTACGGCGCTCTCCAGGCTGCCATCGAGGCCGGCAAGTACAAGATGGTCGTGGTCGGCACCGGCTCCAACGGTTACTTCAACCTCTGGAAGGAATACAAGGACAAGGGCATCAAGGGCTTCGCGATCCAGGACCCGCCGGGTGACGCGGCGGTCGCCCTCCAGCTCGGCATGAAGCTCCTCCACGGCGAGCCGGTCCACCACATCGAGAAGATGAAGCTGTGGACCGCCACCGAGGAGACCCTCGACAAGGTCGCCCGTCCGGACCTCTCGGCTGACTACATCAACTCCACCTTCCTGCCCGAGAACATCAAGCAGCAGCTCTGGGGCAAGAAGTAAGCTCTCGAACCCTGAAAACCCGATGTCAGGGCTGAAGGCGAACCGGGTCCCCGCCTCCGGGCGGGGACCCGGGGAGCCGGCCCGTTTGAAGAAAAGAGGCTGGCCATGGCGAACGAAGCCTTTCTGAGAATGAGCGGGATTGGCAAGGAGTTCCCCGGCGTGCGGGCCCTGGAGGGCGTCAGCTTCGAGTGTCACCGCGGCTCGGTGCACGCGCTCGTGGGCGAGAACGGCGCCGGAAAGTCCACGCTCATCAAGATCCTCTGCGGCGTTTACCAGCCGAGTTGCGGCGAGATCATCATCGACGGGAACACCGTCAAGGTGCCTCACCCCGATAAAGCCGCTAAGCTGGGCATCTCCGTCATCCACCAGGAACTCAACCTGGTTCCGGCCTTCACGGTGGCGCAGAACCTCTTCCTGGGGCACGAGCCTGTTGCGGCCATGGGCGCGATCGACGCCCGGGCGGTGCGGCAGAAGGCCAAGGAACTGCTGGCCAGGGTCGGTGTCGACGTAGATCCCGACACCCGCGTCCGGGAGCTTTCGCTGGCGCAGAAGCAGATGGTCGAGATCGCCAAGGCGCTTTCCCACGAATCGAAGATCATCGTGATGGACGAACCGACTGCGGCGCTCAACGGCAACGAAGTCAGGAAGCTGATGGAGCTGATCAAGAGCCTGGCGGCCAGCAATCACGGCGTGATCTTCATCTCGCACCGCCTGGAGGAAGTTTTCGAGGTTTGTGACACAGTTACGGTCCTCCGCGACGGCCAGGTTGTGGACACGAAGCCGGCGAAGGACCTCACGATGGACGACGTGGTCCGCATGATGACCGGGAAAGCCATCACGGGCACGCGGGTCGACGGGCAGAACCCGGCGCAGCCGAGGAAACTGCTGGAGGTTCAGGGCCTGACCGGTAAGAAGGGGTTCCGGGATGTCAGCCTGACGCTCCACGCCGGCGAGGTGGTTGGCCTGATCGGCCTGGAGGGCCAAGGCCAGCGGGAATTCCTGCGGAGCCTGTTCGGCATCGTCAAGACCACCGCCGGGCAGATCCTGGTCGACGGGCGTCCGGTCCGGATTCGCTCCGCCAGCGACGCCATCCGGGCCGGGTTGGCCTTCGTTCCCGAGGAACGGAAGGTCGAGGGCCTCTGCCTGGTGCGCGATCTTCTGGAGAACATGGCCCTGCCGACGCTGCGGCAGCGCCACCGGTTCGGCTTCATCAAGTTCGCCGAGGAGCGGAAGATGGTCGAGGGGCTCATCGACACGCTCAAGGTTCATCCCCCCTCAGCCAGCCACAAGGCGAACAACCTCTCCGGCGGCAACCAGCAGAAGGTGGTCATCGCCAAGTGGATCGCCGCCAAGCCGAAAGTCTTCCTCTTCGCCGAGCCGACCCGCGGGGTCGATGTCGGGGCCAAGGAGGAGATCTACCAGCTGATGCGCCGGGTGACCGACGCCGGCGCCGGCGTGCTGATGGTTTCCACCGACATGGGCGAGTTGCTCAGGGTCTGCGACCGGATTCTCGTGATGTTCGAAGGGCGAATCGTCAAGGAGTTCGCCGGCACCGAAGCCACCCGCGAGTCCATGATGGCCGCCCAGTGGGGCCTCGCCTGAGCCGGGTCGTCGAAAGGGGTAGGTAAGTGAAGACCTCCGCTGTTGCGCAAGAAACCAAGATCCGATCGGGTGGCGCCTTGGGCCGGGCGCTCAGGCACAACCCGGCGCTTCCGATCTACTTGATCCTGGCGGTGACCGTCGTGATCGGTTGGGCGGTCGCGCCGAGCTTCCGCAGTCTGGGCAACTTCGCCAACCTCACCGTTCAGGTCGTCGCCTTCGCCCTGGCCGGCATCGCGCAGACCTTCGCCATCCTGGTGGGCGACGTCGACCTGGGGGTCGGCGGCATCATCAGCATCGTCGTCTGCGCGGCGGCGATCATCATGAAAGACACCATCGCGAGCATGGTGGGCGGGGCGCTGCTGATGCTGCTGATCGGTTCCGGGGTCGGCCTGCTCACCGGCTTCTTGGTGACCCGGATCAAGGTCGAGGCGATGGTCCTGACGCTGGCGATCAACGCCGCGCTCCTGGGCTTCGCCCTCTATCTGATGCCCTTCCCCGATTACAGCAAGATCATCCCGCCGCGGTTCATGTCGGCGGTCACCGGGAACATCGGCCCCATCCAGATTCCCGTGCTCGGCACCCTCGTGGTGGCCCTGATCGCCTGGTACGTGCTGGACCGCACCCGGTTCGGGCTGCACCTGCGGGCGGTCGGCGCCGACCCGGAAGCTGCCTTCCGGGCGGGCATCGACGTGGCGAAGATCAAGATCGCCGCCCACACCATCACCGGTTTCCTCGCCGCGCTGACCGGCCTCTTCCTGGCCGCCCGCATGGGCACCGGTGACCCGACGGCGGGCGCCAGCTTCAGCATGGACTCGATGACGGCGGTCATCGCCGGCGGCACCCTCTTCAACACCGGTGTCGGCGGAGTGGTCGGCACCGTCGGCGGTGCGATGCTCATCGTGATCCTCGGCAACATCTTTAACCACCTGGGTGTCTCGACCTTCTACCAGTACGTGTTCCGCGGAGCCTTGCTGGTGGTGGCCGTGGCGGGAGGAGCGATCAGAAAGAAATGGCAAGAAGCAGCGCAGTGACGGTCCAGGAGACGGGTCTCGGCGGAACCCGGCGTCTCCTCAGCAAGATCAACATGACGTTCCTGCTCTGGGTGGCGACGGTCGTGCTGCTGGCGGTCAGCGGCTACGTCAGCCCGGGGTTCATCCAGCCCGAGAACCTGCTCCGCCTCTTCCGCCAGGCCGTGCCGTTCGGCTTCGTGGCCATCGGCCAGACCTTCGCCATCCTGACGGGCCACGTGGACCTCTCCGTGCAGGCGGTCACGGTCTTCTCCGGCATGCTGGGCTCGACGTTCATGATGGGCTCCAACGCCAACCTCCTGCCGGCCTTCCTCAAGGTGGCCGCCATGACGGTGACGTTCGGCCTGCTGAACGGCCTGGGCGTCACCAAGCTGGGCATCAACCCGTTCGTCATGACCTTCGGCACGGGCATCACGCTTGACGGCCTGACGATGGTCTTCACCGGCGGCGCCACCCATGGCACGGCCTCGCCGATCCTGAAGTTCATCGGCACCGGGCGGTTCTTCAACTTCCTGCCGGTCTCGATCCTGATCTGGATCGGCGCCTCCATCCTGGCGGTCGTCGTGTTGCGTTCGACCACCTTCGGGCGGCGGGTGTACGCGGTGGGCGCCAACAAGCGGGTGGCGCAGCTGTCGGGCATCAACAGCGATGCGGTCATCATCGGCGTGTACGTACTCTCCGCCCTGATGGCGACCATCGCCGGGTTCATCGTGTGCGGCTACATCGGCACCGGCACGCTCGACCTCGGGGACGACTACAAGATGATCTCCATGGCGGCGGTCATCATGGGCGGCACGCTCTTTAGGGGCGGCGTCGGCGGCTACACGGGAACCGCCTCCGCGGTCGTCACGCTCACCGCCCTGACCGGCCTGCTCACCATCCTGCAGATCACCGAGCCGATCCGGCGCATCATCTACGGTCTCATCATCCTGGGAGTTCTGGCTGCCACCTCCCGAACCAAGCGAGGCTGAAGACTTATCATGAGCGAAACCACAGTTCGGGGCCGGGCGATGGTGCTCGAGGAGTTCGGCCGGCCCCTCGTGCCCCGGGAGTTCGAAGTCACTCTGACCGGCGGCGAAGCGGTCGTCCGCCTGGCTGCCGCCGGGCTCTGCGGCTCCGACGTCCACATGCAGCGAGGGGAAGACCCGCGCACGCCCCTGCCCCTCATCCTTGGGCATGAAGGGGTCGGCCACCTGGAGGTCGTCCCGCCGGGGCTGACCGACATCTCCGGGCGGCCCCTCGCCGAAGGCGACCTCGTCATGTGGAACCGGGGCATCTCGTGCGGGCACTGCTACTGGTGCGCCGTGAAGCGGACGCCCGCGCTCTGCCCCTCCCGGAAGACCTGGGGGATCAACGTCTCCTCGGGCGTCTACCCGTACCTGAACGGCTGCTATGCCGAACGGATCGTGCTTGGACCGGGCACCGACTTCATCAAGATCGACGCGGCGAAGGTTCCCGACCCGGCCGTGCTGGTGGCCGCCGGTTGTTCGGGGGCGACGGTCGCGCACGGGTACGAGCTGGTCCGGCCGGAGGTGGGCGACGTCGTGGTGGTGCAGGGACCCGGACCGGTCGGCATCTTCGCGGCCGCCTTCGCCCTGCGGCACGGCGCGTCGGCCGTCGTGGTCATCGGGGGAAGCGAAGCCCGGCTCCAGATGGCTGAGCGCTTCGGCGCCCTGACCTTGAACCGCCGGACGACCAGCGAGGCGGAGCGGCGGGCGTTCGTGGCGGAGTTGACCGCCGGCCGGGGCGCCGACATCGTGGTCGAGGCCTCCGGGACGACCGCGGCCATCACCGAAGGCTTGGGGCTCGTGCGCCGCGGCGGCGCGTACCTGTCGCTCGGAATCGCGGTGCCGGAGGGTCCGGTGACCATCGACCCGTTCGCCGACCTCAACTCGCGCAACATCCGCTTCCAGGGTTCGTGGGTCTCCGATACCCGCCATACCGTGGAGGCGGTCGACTTGGTCGTCCGGCAACCGGAACTCTTTGCTCCGCTGGTGACGCATCGTTTCCCGCTCGCCGAGGCCAACGAGGCGCTGGCCGCCATGGCCGGCCGGGAGTGCGTGAAGGCGGTGCTCGTGCCATGAAGCGGATCGAGGCTTCCGTGCTGGTGATCGGGGGCGGCGGCGCGGGCCTGAGGGCGGCGCTGGCCGCCGCTGCGTATCTTGAGCGGGAAGGCCGGCTCGACCCGGCCCGCCCCGTGGTGCTGGCCACCAAAGGCGAGCTCGGCCGGAGCGGCGTGACCGCGCTGGCCTGCTCCGACCGGATGGCCTTCCACGCCACCCTGCCCTACACCGCCCCTGGCACCCCCGACAATTGGCTGCATCACGCGGCTGACATCTACCGCATCGGCGGCTACGTGTCCGACGCCGACCTGGCCATGATCCTGGCCAAAGGGTCGGGCGAGGCGGCGGAGTACCTGGCCGGGCTCGGCGTGCCGTTCGCGCGCACCGCCGACGGGCGGTTCGACCAGTTTGTAACGGACGGCTCGGAATACCCCCGGGCCATGTATACCGGCCCATACACCGCCAACCACATCGAGGCCGCGCTGGTAGAGGCGCTGGGGCGCTCGCCGGTGCGGGTTCTGGAAGAGACGATGCTGGTCGACGTCGTGAAAGACGGCCAGGGCCGGGTGACCGGGGCGCGGCTGCTTACCGGCTCGCCCCGGCGCGGAGAAGAGCAGGTCTTCTGCGCCACCTCCGCGGTGGTGCTGGCGACCGGGGGCGCGGGCAAGGCCTTCGCGGTCAACGTCTTCCCGGCGGGCCAGACCGGCGACGGCTTCGCAGCGGCCTACCGCGCCGGGGCCGAACTGGTGAACCTGGAGTTCATCCAGATCGGGCTTTGTTCGGTCCGCACCAAGCTCGCCTGTTCCGGCAGCATCATGCGGGCGGTGCCGCGGCTGGTCAACGACGCGGGCGAGGAGTTCCTCGGCCGCTACTTCCCGGGCGATCTCACGCCGGCCGAGCTCGGGGCGCTGGTCTTCCGGAAGGGCGCCACCTGGCCGGTCAGCTACGAGCACCCCACGCACCGGCTCGACGTGGCGGTCTTCCAGGAGATCCTGGCCGGGCGCAAGGTTTACCTGGACTTCTCTCGCAACCCGGAAGGGTTCGACTTCGCGGCCCTGCCCGGCGAGATCAAGGAGCGCTACGCCTCCGAACGGGCGGCCGCCGCGGTGCGGGCGGGCCTGGAGTGCGTCCCCGAGGCGGACGCCCCGGCGCCCGGGACGCCCCTTGCCCGGCTGCAGGAGATCAACCCGCCGGTCATCGCCTGGTTCAAGGAACGGGGCATCGACTTGGTGGCGGGGGACCTCCTGGAACTCGCCCCGGCCATCCAGCATTTCCAAGGCGGGGTCAAGATCGGCCCCGACGGGCAGACGTCGGTGCCGGGCCTCTTCGCCGCGGGGGAAACGGCCGGCGGCCAGCACGGCGCCAACCGGCCGGGCGGCAACGCGCTGATGGACGCCCAGGTCTTCGGCCGGGTGGCTGGCGAGGCGGCGGCGCGGGCGGCGCTCGCCCACCCCGTCTCGGGCGAAACGGTGCCGGCGGAGGCCGGACCTTGGTCGGCGGGCCTCGTGGAGGACGGACCGTCCGCCTACGAAGTGCGGCGGCGGATCCAGGAAATAGCCTACCGCAGCGCCGGCGTCATCCGTACCGAGGAGGGGCTGGCCGATGGGCTGGCCGCCCTGGCGGAGGTGGCGCGGCAGGGCGTACGCCCCGACGAGCACGGCCTGGCCTACGCCTTGGAGACGGTCAACCTCCTGCTCGTCGCCGAGATGGTCCTCAAGGCCTGCGCGGCCCGGCCTGAGAGTCGCGGGCCGCACCTCTACTTCGAGGAGGTCGCCCCTCGCGCGGTGCCCTGCCCCCGGCAGGACCCAGCCTACCAGGTCTATCTCGTGGTGAGCGAGCGCGACGGGCGGATGACGGTGTCGCCGGCCACGCCGGTGGGTTGGGACGAGGCGCTGGAAAGTCTGAATCACAGCAGGAGTTGAGAATCATGCCGGAAGTGATCGGTTTCGGCGAGGTCATGCTTCGCCTGTCCCCTCCGTCGATGCGGCGCCTGGAGCAGAGCACCAGTCTCGATGTTTTCATCGGCGGCAGCGAACTCAACACCGTGGTGGCCGCCAGCCGCCTCGGCCTCTCCGCCGGCTTCGTGACGGGCCTTCCCGACAACGTGCTGGGCCGGATGGTCGCCGGGCGGGCGCAGGAGCAGGGGATCGACGTGTCCCACTGCACGTGGCGGCCGGGCGGACGGCTTGGCATCTACTTCTACGAGTACGGCGCGCTCCCGCGCCCGGCGGAGGTTGTTTACGATCGGGCCGGCTCGGCCTTCTCGACGCTGGTCCCCGGAGAGATCCCCTGGGCTGAGCTTCTTCAGGGCAGCCGGCTCTTTCTCACCAGCGGCATCAACGTGCCGCTCTCGCCCAGCCTGCCGGAGGTCGTCCGGGAGGCGCTCACCGCCGCCAAGGCCGCCGGCGTCCAGACCGCCTTCGACCTCAACTACCGCAGCAAGCTCTGGACACCCGCCGAGGCGCGCCGGGCGCTCGAACCGCTGCTGGAGTTGGTCGACCTTTTCTTCATCGCCGAAGGTGACGCGCAGCAGGTACTGGGCCTGGAAGAGACAGAGCCGGTGGCGGCCGCCCGCCTGCTCGCGCAGCGCTATGGGTTCCAGGTCGTGAGCTACATCTACAACCCGCCGGCGGGGACCGGCCGTCTCTGGGATGTCGTCGCCGTGCGCGGGGACGAGGTCGTACGGCCGTCGCGCAGCTACACCATCCAGACGATCGACCGCCTCGGCGCCGGTGATGCGTTCGCCGGCGGCTTCCTCTACGGCTACCTGCGGCGGGACCTGCAGGCCGCGGTGGAGATCGGCAACGCCATGCTGGCGCTCAAGAACACGATCGCGGGCGATTTGGCCATCGTGAGCCTGGATGACGTCGAGGCGCTCCTGGCCGGCCAGATCGGAGGCGTCCGGCGGTGAAGGTCGAGCAGGTCGAACTGGTCCACGTCCAGGTTCCGCTGGTTGAGCCTTTCCGCATCAGCAAGGCAAGCGTCGCGGTGAAGGACGCTCTGCTGCTCAGCGTCTCAGCCGGTGGCGTGACCGGCGTGGGCGAGTCCTCGCCGATGGCCGGGGCCTTCTACTCCGACGAGACGCCCGAGTCGTGCCTGGAGGTCCTGCGTCGGGAACTGATCCCGCTGCTTCTCAGCGCGGAGATCGACGGGCCGGAGGCGTTCACCGCCCTCGCCGCGCGGGTGCCGGGCAACCGGTTCGCCAAGGCGGGGCTCGAGATGGCGCTGTGGGATCTGGAGGGCCGCCGCCGGGGCGCATCCATCCAGCGCCTGCTGGGCGGGGAAGGGAGTTCGGTCGCCTCGGGGCTGGCAGTCGGCATCTACGACACCATCCCCGAACTGCTGCGGGCCATCGAGCGCCATCTGGCCGACGGCTACCAGCGGCTGAAGATCAAGATCAAGCCGGGGTGGGACATTGAGCCGGTGGCCGCCGTACGGAGCGCGTTCGGGGGAGTGCCGCTCTTCGTTGACGCCAACGCGGCTTACACCCTGAGCGACGCGCCGGTTTTCCAGGCCCTCGACGACTACGGCCTGCTCATGTACGAGCAGCCCCTGGCGGGGGACGCGCTGGAGGACCTCGCCCGCCTTCAGGCGATGATCGCCACCCCCATCTGCCTCGACGAGAGCGCGGAGACCCTGGAGATGGTCGACCGGGCGCTCACCTTGGGGGCCGGGCGGATCATCAACATCAAGCTGCAGCGGGTGGGCGGTTTCGGCCCGGCCAAGGCGATCCACGACCTCTGCCTGCGGCGGGGTGTGCCGGTCTGGTCTGGCTACATGCCGGAA
>JBLNBQ010000027.1:0-3433 GCA_050260095.1 Chitinophagales bacterium | reverse complement strand
CGACGGCGATCGCCGAGGCGAACCCGGAGCTTGTGGCGGCTCGGGAGCAGGGCATCCCGGTCGTGCACCGGGCCGACATGCTGGCGGCGCTCCTGAACGAGCGTTACGGCATCGCCGTGGCTGGGGCCCACGGGAAGACCACGGTGACTTCGATGATCTCCCTGGTCCTGGAGCGGGCCGGGCTCGACCCGACAGTGGTCATCGGCGGCGAGTTGAACGACATCGGCGGGAGCGCCAAGTACGGCCGCGGGGCGTATCTCGTGGCCGAGGCGGACGAGAGCGACCGGTCGTTCTTGCGCTACAAGCCGCGCATCGCCGTGGTGACGACCATCGAGGCAGACCACCTCGAGTACTACGACGGAACGCTCGCCAAGATGGTGGCCACCTTCGAGGAGTTCCTCGGCCACCTTCCCCCGAACGGGCTGGCGGTCTTGGGCGTCGACGATGCCAGGGTCGCGGAACTCAAAGGGCGGCTGCCCCACCGGACGACGACCTACGCCCTCTCTGGCGAAGCGGACTATACCGCCGAAGGCATCGAACTGGCCGAGCGGGGGTCGAGCTTTACGGTCCTCCATCGCGGGAAGCGCCTGGGACGGATGAGCATGGTGGTCCCCGGGCGCCACAATGTGGCGAACGCCTTAGCAACTCTGGCGGTGGCGGCCGAGGTGGGGATCCCCTTCGAGACGGTAGCGGAACACCTCGCTACGTTCCACGGCGCCAAACGGCGCTTCCAGTTCGTAGGCGAGGAGGGCGGGATCACCGTCGTCGACGACTACGCCCACCACCCCACGGAGATCCAGGCCACGCTCCGGGCGGCCCGCGAGGGGTGGCCTTCCCGGAGGATCGTCGCCGTCTTCCAGCCCCACCGCTACACGCGGACCCACTTCCTCATGGAGGAGTTTGGGAAGGCCTTCGGCTATGCCGATCAGGTCATCCTCGCCCGCATCTACTCCCCGCCACCGGAGAAGCCCATTCCGGGCGTAACCGCCGAGCGGCTGGCCCGCCTCATCGAGCAGAACGAGAACCGGCAGGTCGCCCTCATCGAAGATAACCGGGACATCGTCAACTTCCTGGCGCGTACGGTCAAGCCGGGCGACATGGTCATCACCATGGGGGCGGGTGATGTCTGGATGGTCGCCGAGGACCTGGTCGGACGACTGAGGCAGGAGAAGGTACCGGCCAGCCGTTAGGGATGGAGGTCGTTTTCGCTCCCGAAAACGAAGAACTGCTGCGCCTCATGTGCGAGGGGTCGTCCGGAGACCGGACGGCCCTCCGTTTCTTCGCGGGGGACTCCCAGCCGGGCGGGGCCGCGGCCCTCCATCTCCCCGAACGTCTTCCCACCTTGCGCCTCTATCCCCATCAGGAGGCGGCGGTCAGCCGAGTCCTGACTGAGCTCGGCGGTCGGGCCATCCTGGCCGACGACGTCGGCCTGGGCAAGACCATCGAGGCGGCGGCCTTGCTCAGCGAATACCGGTGGCGGGGGCTGATCCGCCGGGCGCTGATCCTGGCCCCGGCCGCCCTGCTCAAGCAGTGGGAGGGGGAGCTTTTTGGCCGGTTCGGACTCACGCCGGTAGTCGCCCGGCGGCCGGCCGACTGGCGGCAGGAGCTGGTCGTCGGCTCCCTCGACCTGGCCAAGCGGGAGGACCACCGTCGCTGGCTCCTGGCAGAGCCGTGGGACCTGGTCGTCGTGGACGAGGCCCACCGGCTGAAGAACCTCCGGACGGCCAACTGGCAGCTCGTGCACGACCTGGAGACCACCTACCTCCTGCTGCTTACCGCCACGCCTCTCCAGAACGACCTCCGGGAGTTGTACAGCCTGGTGACGCTGGTTAGGCCCGGTCTCTTCTCGACCCTCGCCGACTTCCGACAGACCTTCCAGGCGGACCGGCTGGCGCTCCGGAACGCCGACCTCCTCAAAGAACGCCTGAGTTCGGTCATGTTGCGCTCCGACCGGCGGAAGGCCCGCGTGGAATTGCCGGCCCGGCGGGTCAAGACGCTCTCCGTCGACCTTTCGCCGGGTGAGGCGGAACTCTACGCCGCCTGTCTCGGTCTCCTCGACGCCGCCCGGGGGACCGCCCGCACACGCCAGCAGATCCTGCCCTTGGTGGTCCTTTTGCGCGAGGCGACCAGCTCGCCCGAGGCGGCGCGGCGGACCCTGCTCAGGATGGCCCGTACCCCCGGCGTGAACCCCGCCACGGCGGCGCGTTACCGCGAGGTGGCGGCGGCGGCCAAGGGAGCCTTCTGCCGCAAGGCCGCGGTCCTCCGGGACCTCGCCGCTGCCCGCCGCGACAAGCTTCTCGTCTTCACCGAGTTCCGGGGAACGCAGGAGGTGATCGCCAAAGAGCTCCTGGGCGTCGGGATCTGCACGGTCAAGTATCACGGGGGTCTGACGGCTGAGGCGCAAGCGAAGGCAGTCGAGGCCTTCGCCGGTGAGGCAAGGGTGATGGTCGCCACCGAAGCCGGCGCCGAGGGACATAACCTGCAGTTCTGCAACTGGCTGGTCAACTTCGACCTGCCCTGGAACCCGATGCGGCTCGAACAGCGCATCGGCCGTCTCCACCGGCTCGGGCAGGAGAAACCGGTCGAGGTCACCAACCTGGTGGCGGCGGGAACGGTCGAAGCCTACGTCCTCTCGGTGCTGGGCGCGAAACTGGAGCTCTGTGAAACGGTCCTGGGTGAGTTGGAGCTGGTCCTGGAACACGGCCTGGAGCGGCGCATCGCCGATGTTGTCCTGGCCGGCCGGACCGAGGGGGAGCTCGAGCTGGGATTCGCCCGTCTGTTACGGGAGATCATCGAGCGCCGGAAGTCCTTCGCTGCGGCGGCGAGCCGGGTGGATGCACTGCTGGGCTTGCCCGGCGAAGGGGGGCCTGCGGGTGACTGAGGGCGCCTCAGGACTCTACCTCTTCTCCTTCCGGGCAGCGCTCTGTGGGCCGCTCTGGCGCGAGGCCGGGGTGGTGGTCGCCGTGAACCCCGTGGCGGGGAAGGGCGCCCCGTTCAGCTGGCGCCCCGGGCTGGAAGCCCTCTGGGGGGTGTCCGAACTGACCGGCAGCCCTCCCGGCGAGGTCCAAGCTGCCTATACCTGGGCTTGCGCGGCCTGCCGCCTGGCGCTCGCCCCGGTGCTGGTGGAGTGGGAGAGCGAAGTCGCCCGCCGCCGGGCGCGGGCCGAAGCCGAACTGCAGCGGTACTACCAACGAAGCTTGGAAGAGGACGTGGCCGGACTCCACCGCGTCTTCCACCAGGTGGCGGTGCTCCAGGTGCGCGTCACGCTGGCCCGCCGGAGCCACACCCGCCGCCAATTCCGGCGCGACCTCAGGGGGTGGGAGGTAGACGTGGTGGCGCAGCTCGGCGGCATGCTGGGGCGGGCGGAGACTCTCGCCTACGAACTGCAGACGCGGGTGCGCGAGCTCGCGCGCCGCTATACAGGGACGGTTCG
>JBLNBQ010000026.1:0-10566 GCA_050260095.1 Chitinophagales bacterium | reverse complement strand
GGCCGGTTGCTCCCCGGGTCCTGGCTTCCGGGAGCGCGGCCCATGACCGTCTGCAACCTCTTCGCCAACGTTTACGCCGGCCCCAAGGTCCAGGCGCCGCTCCTTCTCACCTTGCCGCTCGGCTCGCCGGTGCCCCTGCGCGACGTGGTGAACGACGAGTGGCGCCTCGTGGAGTTGCCCGAAGGCCGCACCGGCTTCGTGCAGGCGGGCGATCTCTGCGCGGGCCAGGACGCCTGGGCCTGGCAGACCCGGGCCGAGCTGGAGCGGAGCCTGGTGGCCACCGCCCAGGGGCTCCTCGGCCTGCCGTACCGCTGGGGGGGCACCACGCCCTGGGGCATCGACTGCTCCGGGCTGGTCCAGCTCGTCTACCGCCTGCACGGCCTGGTCCTCCCCCGCGACGCCTCCGACCAGGCGCGCGATCCTCGCACCTTTCCCGTCGCCCGTGCCGACCTCGCCCCGGGCGACCTGCTGTTCTTCGCCAATCATGGGCACGTGGGGCTGGCCATCTCCACCGACCGCTTCCTCCACGCCACCACTCACCTGCGGCCTGTCGTCCAGGTGAGCGAGGTCGACGACCCGCACTGGACCGCCCGCCGCGACGAGATACGGCGGGTGCGCCTGGGATAGCGGGGGGCGGTTCGTACTAGGACGAACGCACCCCACCTGGGCCAGGCGCATAGGGTGAAGGCGACAGGAGGTGGCTTCTATGGCCGATGATTTCCTCGTCCTTCACCCGGGGGATAACCTGCCCCCCGTCGGCAACGTGCAGGAGCAACTAAACTCGGTCGCCTACTACGGCCTCACCGTGGACAACGTGTTCGGACCCGCCACGGAAGCGGCGGTGAAAGACTTTCAACGCCGTACCGGCCTGCCCGTGACCGGCATCGTGGATGCGGCGACCTGGCGGCGCCTGTTCAGCGGCGAACCGCTTCCCGCCGACGTCGTGACCGGCGCCCCGCCCGCGCCCGGGGCCGCCGCGCCCCGGTTGGTCGCGACCGGGGGCTACAGCGTAGAGGTGAACCTGGCGAATCGCCAGCTGACCCTGTTGCAGAACGGTGTCCAGCAGGCCACTTTCCCGGTGGCGATCGGCAAGCCGGCGACTCCGACCCCCATCGGCAACTTCACCATCTTGAACAAAGCCTTCGACCCGGGCGGGGTCTTCGGGACCCGCTGGCTGGGCGTGACCGAGGACGGCGTCGGCATCCACGGGACCAGCGACCCCTCCTCGATCGGGCTTGCGGTCAGCAACGGCTGCATCCGCATGTACAATCAGGACGTCGAGCAGATCTTCCCGCTGCTCAACGTGGGAGACGCGGTGCGCATCGTGGCGGGCCAGGCCGCGGGCAACACCTATGCCGTGCAGCCGGGGGACACCTTGTGGCTGATCGCCCAGCGGTTCGGGACCACGGTCGCCGCGCTCCAGCAGGCCAACAACCTCACCTCGGATGTACTGAGCGTCGGGCAGGTGCTGGTGATCCCCGGCGCGGGCACCCCTCCGCCACCGCCGCCTCCCGGCCCACCGCCGTCCCCTGGTCCGGGGACCACGACCTATACCGTGCAGTCTGGTGATACGCTTTACCTGATCGCCAAGCGCTACGGCACCACGCTGGCGGAGCTGCGGCGGTTGAATCCCAACCTCCCGCCGACCGGCACCATTTACGCCGGGCAGACGCTGCTCGTCCCGGCTCCCGGCGGGCGGCAGACGTACACCGTCCAGCCGCGGGACACCCTGTTCACCATCGCCGAACGGTTCGGCACCACCGTGGCAGAGCTGCGCCGCCTGAACAACCTGACGAGCGACACCATCTATCCCGGACAGACGCTGCGGGTGAGATAGGAGGGCCCTGGAGTTTTGCCTGATCGCCCTTTTTCTGGTCCTTGCCGGGCTCAGCCCCGAACTCGACCTGCTTGAGGAAGGGACCGCCTTCACCCTCGTCATGCTCGACCTGGGCGACTTCAAGGTGTACAACGACCTCTTCGGGCACCAGCAGGGCGATGAGGTATTGTGGCAGGTGGGGACGCTCCTCCAGGGGCTCTTTCCGGCCGGCGTGAGCCGGAGCCCTGTGGACGAGGAGAGCCGGAAAAAGAGAAGCAGAAGGCCGCCCCTTGCGGAGCGGCCTTGTTGTCTGTCGTGCGGCGAAGTCGATCGGACTAGTAGCGGTTGCGCGGCTGGAAGCAATTGCTGCAGTAGACCGGCTTGCCAGCGGTCGGCTGGAAGGGGACCTGAGCGACGCCACCGCAGTTGGCGCAGACGGCCTCGAACATCTGGCGGGCGCCGCCGCGGCTCGCGCCGGCGTTGGCCTTGCGGGCGGCACGGCACTCCGGGCAACGGCCGGGTTCGTTCGTGAAGCCCTTCATCGCGTAGAATTCCTGCTCACCAGCGGTGAACGTGAATTCCCGGCCGCAGTCGCGGCAGACCAGAATCTTGTCTTCGTACATGCGAACATCTCCTCTTTGCCCAACAGGGGGCTGATTTGTCTAGGGCTAGCTGGGCTTGGACGAGATGCTTCGCCTCGGACAGACCGCCGCTCATACCACGAACCGCACCCATAAGACCGCGTAGACGTCTGCATTATATCATGTCCGGCACGAGTTGACTACTGGGGAAGGACAGAAATTGACATTCCAGCCTGCCGTTGTAAAGCTTCCGCGCTCGGTTGGCCCGGCGGCGGAAGAAGCGCTCGAAGTGCGGATGGGCGGAGAGCACGTGAAAGGCCCAGCCAGGCGAGGTGCGGTAGAGTTCTCCCAGCTCGCGGTATAGGCGTTCCGCGGCCCTCACTTCCCCCAGACGCTCGCCGTAGGGCGGGTTGCAGATCACCATGCCGGGTCCGGCGGGCAGGCTCAGCTCGTGCAAAGGGCGCGTTTCCCAGCGGATGTCGTTTGCCACCCCAGCCTCCCGGGCGTGCTCCGCCGAGAGGGCGATGGCCTCCGGGTCCAGGTCGAAGCCGCACAGGTCAAGCTTCAGGTCACGGTCGATCCGCGCTTCCGCCGCCCGGCGTTCCTCCGCCCAAAGCCCAGCCGGCACCTGGGGCCACGCCTCGGCCAAGAAAGTGCGGCGCAGCCCGGGGGCGATGCGGCGGGCCAGCAGGGCCGCCTCGATCGGGAAGGTGCCCGAGCCGCAGCAGGGGTCGACCAAGGGCAACTGGGGCGTCCAGCGGGCCAGCAGCAGCATGGCGGCGGCCAGCGTCTCCTTGAGCGGGGCCTCTCCGGCCTTGCGGCGGTAGCCGCGCTTGTGCAGCCCCATCCCGGTCGTGTCCAGGCTGATCGTTGCGACGTCTTTCAGCACGGACACGGTGATGGGGTAGACCGGGCCGGTCTCGGGAAACCAGTCCCGGCGATAACGCCGGCGCAGGTTCTCCACGATGGCCTTCTTGACGATCGCCTGGCAGTCTGGCACGCTCATGAGGGTCGAACGCACCGCCTTGCCGGCGACCGGGAAAGCGGCGTCCTCGGGCAGCCAGTCGCTCCAGGGGAGGGCCAACGTCTGTTCGAACAGGGCGTCGAAGGTGGGTGCCGGGAAGGCGCCGAGTTTCACCAGGACGCGGTCGGAGGCCCTAAGCCACAGGTTCGCCCGGGCCACGTCGGCCGGCCCGCCGGTAAAGAAGACCCGCCCGTTGTCGACGCGGGTCTCGTGGTATCCCAGTTCTTTCAGTTCCCGGGCCACCACCGCTTCGAGGCCGAAGGCGGCGGTGGCGGCGAGCGTCCACTCTCCCATGGATGTTCCCCTTTCGATTCTGGGCAGGAGCAACCGGGCTTGGCGGGGAACACTCTCCGGTATGAAGAGACACCCCTGGCTCACCGGCATATTGCTCGCCCTCGCCCTCTGCGCTTTCGCCGGAGGCCGTCCGGTCGCGGCGACCGGCCTCTCCTTCCTGCGGGAGACGCCGGCGGGCGAGGAGTCGCTCAACCCGGCCGACTTCGAGAAGCTCGGCGACGCGCTGCAAGGCAAGGTTCAGCAGGTGGACATCCGCAGCTTCGGCCGGCTCCGGTTCGTCAGCTGGCCGAAGCGCAAACGGCTCTCCGGGCTCAGCCAGTTCACCGACTTCCCGGCGATCGCCCCGCCGGCGGCGCTCGACGGCTACCAGGCCCCGCTGTTCGACCGGGTGGCGCCCATCAAGGTCCAGTTTTCCCTGAAGGTGAAGCCGCTGAACAAGCTTCTCACTTCGCTGGGGAGCACGGTGCTCCTTCCGACGCAGTTGGAGGGGAAGACCTTCACCCTGACGACCTCGCCGGAACTGCGGGTTCGCTACCGGGCCAAGGACCCGCGAGAGCGCGCTGACCTGCTCCTGAGCGAGGCGCAGGACCCCGTGCTGACGCTGCCGGCCGGGGTGGACGTGGTCCAGGTGCGCGCCGCGCTCCTCTCGCTGCCGTTCTTGCCGGAAGCCATGCGCCGGCCGCTCAATGCCCTGGGAGGGCAGGGCGACGCTCCCCTCAGCTCGCCGGCGGGCCGGGCCAAGGTGGCCGATCTCTGGGGCCGGGTGGGCGAGGAGTGCGAGGTGGCTGGCGAACCCGCGGTCTTCTTCTCCCGGCGTGATCGCCGGGGCAAGCTTCCGCCCGCCGTGGAGGAGGCCCGCCGCCAGATGGGACGCTACGAGGAAGAGTCGGGCGATCCCTGGGCAGGGGAGCACGCGCCCGGGAATATCCTGCTGTGGAGACAGCGTGGGCTAGTCCTGGCCCTGGCAGGCGAGTTCGACCTGCCGGAGGCCAAGGCGTTCGCCGCGAGGATGCAATGAGACAGACGCCTGCGAAAGCCACTGGAACAGTGCCTGCCATCGAGACCGCCGGGTTGACCAAGGTGTACCGGGGTGGCGGCGGTTGCCAGGAGATCAGCCTGACCATCGCGCCAGGCGAAGTCTTCGGGTTGCTCGGCCCCAACGGGGCCGGCAAGAGCACGCTGGTCAAGACGCTGGTGGGGCTGGTGCGTCGCACCGGTGGGCGGGGGAGCCTCTATGGCCATCCCATCGGCAGCCTGGAGGCGCGCCGGACCTTCGGCTTTCTGCCGGAACTCTTCCGTTACCAAGACTGGATGACCGGCCGCGAGCTGCTCGACTTTCACGCCTCCCTGCGCCGGATTTCGCCGGAGGACCAGCCCCGGCGGCGGCAGGCCGTGCTCGACCTGGTAGGCCTTACGGGGCGGGAAAACGACCGCATCGTCAGCTACAGCAAGGGGATGCAGCAACGGCTCGGGCTGGCGGTAGCGCTCCTGGCCGATCCGCCGCTGCTCTTCCTGGATGAGCCGACCTCGGCGCTCGACCCGGTCGGCCGCCACGAGGTTCGCCGGCTGATCCAGGATCTCAAGGCCGCCGGCAAGAGCGTCTTTCTGAACAGCCATCTCCTGAGCGAGGTCGAACTGGTCTGCGACCGGGTGGCCATCATCGACCAGGGCCGGATTGTGAGCCAGGGGGCGCCGGCGGCGCTGCTCAGCCCCGCGGTCGAGGCGGAACTGGCCTGCGATCAGTATCCCGAGGCCCTGCTGGCCAAGCTGCGGACGCTCGCCCAGGAGGTCCGCCTGGAGGATGGGCGGCTCAGGCTCGTTCTCCGCACCCGGGAGGACTTGCCGGAAGTGGCCCGGGTGGCGGTGGGCGAGGGAGTGGCGGTCTACGCCCTGCGGGCCGTGCCGCCGACCCTAGAAGAGGTCTTCCTCCGCCTGGTGAGAGGGGGTGACCGCAGTGGGGCCGCTCTTTAGGGCGTCTTTGCGCGAGATGGTCCGCCGCCGCACGCTGGCGGTGACGCTCTTCATGACGCTCCTCTACCTCACGGCTTACGGCGTTACGCTGCGCTACGCCGCCTCGGCGGTGAACAACACCCACAACCCCATCCTGCGGGCGGTGCTCATCCCGCAATTGGCCACGGCCGGCCTCTTCTTCGCCTCGCTTATCCTTGCCTTCTTCGCCATCACCTCGGCCGTGGGCGGGCTCTCCGGCGACCGGGAGAGCGGCGTCTTGCAGGTGGTTGCCACGGCGCCCGTGTGGCGGTCGCAGATCGTGCTCGGCAAGCTGTTCGGGTACTGGTCGGTGCTGGCGGGTTACGCGGTGGCGCTCTGCCTTGGCGTCTACCTGTTGCTGCGGGCGCTCACCGGCTATGCGCTGGGCAACTTCCTGCCCACCGCGGCCGTCTTCGCCTTCCAGCCGGTGCTGCTCGCCGGGCTGACCCTGCTGGGCTCGGCGGCGCTCCCGACGGTGGCCAACGGCGTCGTCATGTTCAGCCTTTACGCGCTCAGCCTGATCGGCGGGGTGCTCGAACAGGTCGCCGGCTTCACCCAGTCCAGCGCGCTGACCACGGCGGGCATCGTCACCAGCCTGGTCATCCCGGCCGACTCCCTGTACCGCAAGGCGGTGAGCCTGGCGCTGGCGGCCCAGGATAACCCGCTGAACGGCCTCATCATGCTCGGGCCGTTCGGGGCCCAGTCGGCGCCCAGCATCTGGATGCTGCTCTACGTCGGCCTCTACCTCCTGGCGTGCGTCGGGCTGACCCTCCTGGTCTTCGGGCGGCGCGACTTGTAGCAGGATGATAAGGATCAGGGAAGAGAAAGGGCCGGGGCAGCTGCCCCGGCCCTGCTTTGAGCATGGTGCCTGTTACTTCTTCGTCTCGACCGCCTCCGGCTGCGGGACGACGAACGGGCCAACGCCGCCCGCCCCGATGACCAACCGGACGTAGGGCACTGTGAAGCCGACCGTCGGTCCGTTCGGGACGATCGACTCACCCATCCGCCACTCGCTGCTCACCGGCGACCAGGTGTAGCCGGCGCGCAGGCCGATCACGAAGTGGCCCTCGCCCTCCGGCGTCTCACCGAGCTTGATGAGCTTGTCGGCGCCGAAGCCCAGGTCGAGCAGGAGGTGAGCCTGCTGGATCGTCATCTCCTGGCCGGGGGTGCCGATCATGCCGTCGAAATCGGGCAGGGTACGGTTCTGTAGGATTGTAGCATGATTGCCAAATATGTGCAACCCCAAGCGGAGGCCTAACCCTGCGTGCCTTCCAGAGCCAGGGGCGATATCTCTTCCGCCACCACGCTCACGGCGTTTCCCCGCCGGTCGATCTTCCCTTTCACCACGAGGGCGGGGCAGGTGAAGATCGCCTTGCCGCAGCGCTGGTAGACATCCTCGAAGACGGTGACGTCGGTGAGCCCGCCTTCGTCTTCGAGCGAGAGGAAGACCACGATCCGCCCGCTGCGCACCGGCGGGCGGTGGGGGCGGATGACCAGCCCGCCGGCGCTCACCACCTGCCCTGGCCGGGCCTTGGCCACCTCCCGGCTGCTCAGCAGCCCCCGCGCTTTGAGGGCGGGGCGGAAGTAGGCCAGCAGGTGATTCTCCACGCTCAGCCCCAAGACGGAATACTCCAGGAGAGCCTTCTCGACCGGCGGGAAGTCGGCGAGCTGCGCCAGCGTGGCGGGGACCGCCTCTTCCTCCAGCGCCAGCGCCCAGAAGAGCTGGCGCCGGTTGGGGTGGAGCGAGTCGAAAGCCCCGCTCTGGACCAGGTTCTGGCGGAGGTCCTTGGGTAGGGGCACCCGCCGGTGGAAGTCAGCGTAGGAGGCGAAGGGGCCGGACTCGCGGGCCGCGAGCAGGGCGTCGAGCGCTTTGCCCGCCAGCCCTTTGACCATCTTCAGGCCCACCCGCAGGCCCGTCTTCCCTTCGACGCGGAAAGCGGCGCCGCTCAAGTTGACGTCGGGCGGCAGGATGGTGAGCCCCCGCCGCCGGGCCTCCACGCAGAGGGTGTTCGGCGAGTAGAAGCCCATCGGTTGGTTGCTGAGGAGCGCCGCGAAGAACTCCGCCGGGTAGTGCCGGGAGAGGTAGGCGGTCTTGTAGGCGGTGGTCCCGAAGGCGGCGGCGTGGGCCTCACAGAAACCGTATCCGGCATAGCCCGCCAGGTAGCCGAAGATCTCCCGGGCGACCGCCAGCTCTACCCCGTTGGCCGTCGCCCGCGCCACGAACTCCTCGCCGATGGCCGCCATGTCCTGCCGCGAGCGGGCGTGGGTCATGACCTTGCGCAGGCGGTCGGACTCGCCGGGGGTGAAGCCGGCCAGCTCGGTGGCGATCTGGATGACCTGCTCCTGAAAGAGTACCACCCCGTAGGTCTTCTCCAGGATCGGTTTCAGCTTGGGGTGGAGATAGGCGATGGCCTCCTCGCCCCGCCGCCGCCGCACGAAGGGCTCCACCATGTTCCCCTCGATCGGCCCCGGGCGAATCAGAGCGACGCTGGCGACCACATCCTCGATCCCCGTGGCCCCGAGCCGCGACTGAAGAGCCCTTTGGGCCGGGCTTTCGAGTTGGAAGACGCCGATGGTCTCGCCCCGGCGGAGCTGGGCGTAGGTGGACCGGTCGTTCAAGGGGACCCGGTCGTAGTCGAAGGCCGGGTCGCGAAGGGCGATGCTCTCCACCGCGTCCTCCACTGCAGAAAGGGTGCGCAGCGAGAGCAGGTCGAGTTTGATGAGGCCGAACTCCTCGATGCCGTCCTTGTCGAACTGGGTGATCAGCACTCCCTTGGCGGCCGGAATCAGCGGCGTGACCTGGGTGAGCGGCTCCCGGCTCACGACGAGCCCGCCCAAGTGGGTGCCGTAGAAGCGCGGGTAGTTCGCCAGCTCCCGGCAGAAGGCGAAGAGCCGCTCGTATTTGGCGAGGGGCAGGCCGGAGTCGCGCAGTTCCGGTAGGCGGGTCAGGGCGTAGTCGAGGCCGCCGCCGTGGAGGTAGGGGAAGAGCTTGGCCAAATGGTCCAGGTCGGCAGGGGGGAAGCCCATCGCCTTGCCCAGTTCCCGGAGGGAAGAGCGGACCTGAAAGGTCTGGAAGGTGCAGACCGAGCCGACGTGTTCTTCCCCGTACTTGTCGTAGAGGTAGGCGGCCACCTCGTCGCGCCGGCGGGCGTCGAAATCGATGTCGATGTCGGGCTTCTGAGCCCGCTCCAGGCTGAGGAAGCGCTCGAAGAGCAGGCCGCGGCTGATGGAATCGACCTCGGTGATCCCTAGGCAATAGCAGACGGCCGAGTCGGCGGCGGAACCTCGTCCGGCCAACCGGATGCCTTTGCCGCGGGCGAACCGGACTACGTCCCAGACGGCCAGGAAGTACTCCTCGACGCCGAGGCGGGTGATGATGTCGAGTTCGTGCTCGAGGCGGGCGGCGCTCTCGGGGGTGAGGCGGCCGTAGCGGCGGCGGGCTCCTTCCAGCGTGAGGCGACGGAGGAAGGCGGAGGGCGCTTCGCCGCTGGGCGGGGTGAAACCGGGGAAGAGGGGCCGGTCGAGTTGCAGGGCGGGTTCGCACTCCTCGGCTAGGCGGGCCGTGGCGGCACAGGCCTCAGGGTAGCGCTTGAAGAGCGCCGCCATCGCGACGGGGGATTTCAAGTAATTCTCGGCGTTGAGCGGGCGTTCGGGGTGGACTTCCTCCAGCGTGGTATGGGTGCGGACGCAGGTCAGCAGGTCGTGCCGGGGGAAGTCTTCCTTGCGGGCGTAGTGGACGTTGTTGGTAGCGACCACCTCCACCTTAAGGTCGGCGGCCAGCTCCACCAGGGCGTCACTCAGCGCCGCCGCCTTCGGCAGGAGGGTGTTCTGCAGCTCCAGCCGGAAGTTCTCCCGCCCGAAGATGGTCAGGAGGCGGAGCGCCGCGGCCCGGGCCTCCTCACGCCGGCCCTGCAGGAGGAGGGAAGGGACTTCGCCTCGGCGACAGCCCGAAAGCGCGATGAGCCCCTCGTGGCAGCGGACGAGCGACTCCCAACTGACGTGGGGTTTTAGGCGATCAGCCTGCCAGGCCTCGCTCAAAAGGCGGCAGAGGCTGGCGTAACCCCGGCGGTCGCGGGCCAGAAGCACCAGGTGGGCGCCGGAGTCGAGCGTCACCTCGGCCCCGGTCAACGGCTTGATCCCCGCCGCCTTCGCCGCCCGGTGGAACTCGGCCGCCGCGCTGACGTTGTGGTGGTCGGTCAGGGCCAACGCCGGCATGCCCAACTCCACGGCCCTGGCGATCAAATCCCCCACCGGGCTGCCTCCGTCGAGGAACGAGAATGACGAATGGACGTGCAGGTGGACGAAGCCGGGGCTGCCCATCCCGTTCACCTCGCTTAATCGTAGATCCGATAGAGCTGCCAGGCCTGCTCCTTTCCAGGCTGGCCGGTGTAGTAGAGTTCGAAAAGGCCGGCGGCGTCCGTGCGGACCAGGAGGAACGTCTTCTCCGGCTCCCCGTCCCACCAGGCGCCCGTCTCCCGCCAGGCGTCGATCACTTCCCGGATCGTGCGCCAACGCCCCCGCCAGCGGAAGCTGTTAAGCCGCCCGGCCTTACCCAGCCGGACTTCGACGGGCGCGTCAAGGAGCCGCATAGCCGAAGCCGGGGAGCAGGCGGCGGAGGCGCTCCCGCCGCGACAGGGTGAGGCGGGCGGCCGGGAAGAGCACCTCGCGGGCGAAGGCCCGGTTGACGGCGGCTAGGACTTCACCCAGTACGGCGGGGGGCGGGGCGGAGCGGGCGGCGGGCGGCGAATGCGGCGCTGGCGCGGCAGCCGCGAAGGAAGCCGGCAAGGAGAGCTGGGTGGCTCGTTGGGCCAGCTCAACCTCGATAAGCAGATGGCGGGGGGCGAAACCGTCGCTGGCGAGCA
>JBLNBQ010000025.1:0-6069 GCA_050260095.1 Chitinophagales bacterium | reverse complement strand
CCAAGCACCGCCGCCACCCGCCCGTCGATCGTCAACGGTACTGCCACCATGGAGCGAAACCAACTCTCGGAAGGAGTGGCGATGAACCGGCCATCATGCGGCAAGTCGTCCACCACCACCGGCTGTCCGTGTTTCGCCACCCAGCCCAACACGCCTTCCCCGTAGCGCACCCTATCCCCCTTGCGCCAGGCCCCGAAGGAACCCCGGGTGGCCACGACCGGCCAAGCCTCGCCCGCCTCCCCATGCACCGCCAGCACGCAGGAGTCGCACACGACCAGCTTCACCGCCGTATCCACGATTGTCTCGTAGATCTCCGCCGCCTTGGTGGAGCTCCCAATCGCCCCAACGGCGCTGAGCAGCGCCGAGGTCTCCGCATACTTTCGTTCGAGAGCCTCGTTTTTCTCGCGCAGGCGCGCCGTCGTGGTTTCAAACCGCTCGTGAGCCTGGACATGCTCCTCCGCCAGCGCCTGGTACTCACGCCGCCGGTCGACGTTGCCGCGCTCCCAGCCCGCCCTGGTCCAGGCTGCCGCCAGGCCGAGTCCCAACCAGACGGCCCAGTTGAACGCCCATGCCAGTCCGGTGGCTGCAGACGGATGCCCGGTCAGGCGAGGCGCCGCCCCGCCTACGCCCAGCAGCGTAGCCAGGGCCACTCCACCGCCCCAGCCATGCCATCCCCCGCCCAGGACGGAGAGAACCCCGCCGAGGCCGAGGATAAGCCAGGGCGGTGCGCCCAGGAGAGCCGCCGCGCCTGTGGCACCGAAGCTCAGGACGAGGACGGCTGTCTGCCACCGCCGGATGAACCTTCTCTTCTGTCCCCGCTGGCGCCGGGTGCCTTCCATGTCGCCACCCCCCGCGGTCCGCCACCCCGCGAGAGTTCGCTTTCCGCCCTGCCTACTCCTGCCCTCCCTCAGGCCGGTCCGAAGACCAGACGCGTCACGAGCACGGCCGCAAGCAGCCCCGCCGCGTCGGCCATCAGCCCCAGCGTCAGGGCGTAGCGCAAGCGCTTCACCCCAACGGCGCCGAAGTAGACGCTGATCACGTAGAACGTCGTCTCCGTACACCCCACCATGATCGCCGCCAACCGCCCCGCATAGCTGTCCGGGCCATGGGCCCGCGTCGCCTCGGCCAAGAGCGCCAGTGCCCCGGATCCCGAGAGTGGGCGCATCAGGGCAAGCGGGATGAGGTCGGCAGGCAGCCCCAACCAGCGGGTCACCGGGGAAACCGCGGCGGCGAGAACGTCCAGCGCCCCGGAGGCTCTGAGGACGGAGACCGCCATGAGCATCGCCACAAGGTAGGGGATGATGCGCACGCCAACGCCGAAGGTTCGGCTGGCGCCGCGCACGAACTCCTCGTACACGCTAACCCCCTTGCAGTGGGCATACCAAGGCACCGCCACCAGCAGGAAGGGGATAAGCCCGACCGAGACGGCCTGAAGCATCCGGATCATGACCGGTGTCTCCGCGCTTGTCTCCGCAGCATCCGGTCCAAAGCCAGTGCCACCACCTGCGCCACCAGCGTGGCGGCGATGGTCGGTCCGATGATCTCCCCCGGCGCACGCGACCCGGCCGCCAACCTCACGGCGATAACCCCGGTCGGGACCAGAGTGAGGCTGGCCGTGTTCAAGGCGAGGAGAGTGCACATGCTCGGCGAGGCCTCCCCGGACCAACGGTCCAGTTCGGCCAGACGCCGCATGGCCTCGACGCCGAAGGGAGTGGCGGCGTTGCCCAACCCCAGAAGGTTGGCGAGCAGGTTGAGGGCAATCCGCCCGTGGGCCGCGTCGTCCCGCGGCACCTCAGGGAAGAGCCGGCGCGTGACCGGTCGCACCACCCGTACCAGCGCCGGGAGCAGCCCGCTCACTTCCATCAGGCGGCTCAACCCCAACCAGACCGCCATCACTCCGACCAAGCCGAGCCACAACTCGACGGCGCTTCTTCCCGCTCCCAGCGCGGCCTCCGTCACGGCCTGCCAGCGCCCGGTGGCCGCGGCCGTCACTACTCCGACCGTGAGGATAGCAAGCCAGACCAGGTTGAGCACGGTCATCCCCCCGGCACAAAATATCGCGGCTCCCGCTCGTCCTATGAGCGGGAGCCGTGTTCCCCACACCTTCCAGGGGGCAGTGCCTTCAGGCCAGGAGCGATCTGCGGAGGCGGGTGAGCGCCCGCTTCTCCACTCGAGACACCTGCACCTGCGAGATCCCGAGCGCCTGTCCGACCGCGACCTGGGTCAACTGGGCGAAGAAACGAAGCTCCAGAAGGCGCCGCTCCATCTCCGGCAGGCGCGCCAGGCCCTGGACCAGCGCCAGACGCTCGACGGGATCAGGGTCTTCTGCGCTCGCCGCTACGGTGTCACCGCGGTGAAGTCCCTGGCCTTCACTGTCGCCCAGTGGCGCTTCCAGCGAGAGAGGGGCCTGAAGTGCATCCAGAGACTCGACCACGTCTTCTTCCGAGGTACCGAGCCTTACGGCCACTTCCCCGATGGTCGGTTCCCGGCCGAGCTCCTGCGCCAACTGGTCCCGGGCTCTTAAGGTCTCCCGGGCCTGCGTCAGAGCACCTCGCCCGATCTTCACCGGACGGTCGTTTCTCAGGAAGCTCAGAATCTCTCCCGCGATGTACGGCACGGCGTACGTCGAAAAGGCCACCCCTCGGCTGGGATCGAAGCGGTCCACCGCCTTGACCAGCCCCAGGCAACCCAACTGAAAGAGGTCCTCCTCTTCGACCGCCGTCCGGCGGAACCGCCCTGCGACACTGCGCACCAGCCTCAGGTTCCGCCCGATCAGTTCCTCCCTGGCGCTCCCGTCTCCCTGACGGGCACGCCCGATCAGTTCGACGACTTCTGCCTCCCCCGGATGGTGCGGCGCCGCGTCCCTCGCCGCACCCGCCGGAACCCGGCTCATCCCCCAGGTGTTTCCGGCGCAGTGGCGGCGGCCTCTTCGGCCGTCCGAACAGTCGGCGCCTTCTCCATCAGGACCCGGGTCCCCCGACCGGGTACGCTGTCGATGACCAGCCGATCCATGCAGGCCCGCGCGATCTGCAAACCGATGCCCATGTGCTCGCCGTCGGGGTCGGGTTCGGCGACAGCCTCCGGGTCGAAACCCCGTCCCCAGTCCTCGACCGTCACGCCCAGTCGTCCCCCGCTGACCCAGGCCTCGACGACCACCCTGCCGGCCCGCTTCGGGTAGGCGTGCACGACGGCGTTGGTCACCGTCTCCGAGACCGCCACTCGCAGGTCGTGCTGGATCTCGCTCACCGCAAACGGCAAACGCGCGGCGAAGGCCGCCACCGTAAGCCGCGCCAGCCCGATGTTCTCCGGACGGCTGGGAAACTCCAGGCGCAAGTAGTCCGCATGGCGTCCACGTCCCTCATCCACGGCCCCAACCCTCCTCACGCCTGCCTCAGGGCCTCGTCCTCCGTGGCCCTGGTCGGTAGTATCCGGAAGATTCCCGAGAACTCGAGCAGCCGACGTAGCGCCGGTGGCACCTCCACCAGTACCATCCCGCCCTGTCTCTGCTGTATCCGTTTGTACCGCCCCAGGATCGCCCCCAACCCTGAGCTGTCGACGAACGTGACCTGTCCCAGATTCAAGACTACCTGTTTGAGGCCCTCCCACTCCGCCAGCTCCGCATCCACGACCCGGCGGAACTCGGGCGCCGCGGCCAAGTCCAGTTCTCCTGCACACCTGACCACCAGTGTTCGGCCAACCCGCTTCGTGTCGACCTTCATCCGCTATTCCACGACTCCCTTCGCCTCCGGGTCACCATTTCACCGCCCCCGGAGCGAATCCTGCCAGCTCTTTCCACATCCTGCCATGTCTCTGGTAACCAGACCGCCTAAGGACGACAGAACGGGGACACCTTGCGGCGTCCCCGCCCTCGGACTTGCTCGACAGTCCTACCTGGCGCCCAGCAAGCTCCGGAAGATCGCCCTGGTCATCTGGCCAAAGAGCCGGAACCACGAGCCGGGCGGAACGTCGCGGACCGCCACGACTTCGGCTCGGCCAACCTCCTCGCTGCCCTGCCGGGCGATCATCATCCCCAACACCTGGCCCTTCCGGACCGGTGCGCTGATGCGCCGGTGCGTCAGCTTCACCTCGGTGGCGACCTTCTTCTCGCCGACCCGCGGGACTGCGACGAAGAAGTCTTGAGCGAGCACGGCGTCTACGGTCGGGTCATGGCCGCGAAAGACCTCGACCCGGCCGACCACCGTACCGCTCTTGGCCACTTCCACGGATTCGTAGAGCCGGAAGCCATAGTCGAGGAGCTTCTGCACGTCGGCCTGCCGGGCCTGCGGAGTCGTTTCGCCCAGGACCACGGCGATGAGGCGCAGCCCTCCCCGCCGCGCCGTCGAGGCGAGGCAGTACCCGGCCTTGTCTGTGAAGCCGGTCTTGATGCCGTCATACCCGGGGTAGAACTTGATCAGCTTGTTGAAGGTGGTCAGCCAGACCTCTTTCGGGGTCCCCTTCCGCACCCAATACTCCCAGGTGGAACTCAACTCGAGGAACATCGGCAGAGTGACCGCGTGACGGGAGAGGATGGCGAGGTCGCGGGCGGTCGAGTAGTTCTGCTCGTCGTCGAGTCCGGTCGGGTTCGAGAAGTGAGTGTTCTTAAGTCCAAGCTCCCGGGCACGCCGGTTCATGACCTTGACGAACCCTTCAAACGAGCCGCCCAGATACTCCGCCACTGCCACCGCACAGTCGTTGGCCGAGCCTACCCCGATGGCATACAGCATGTCCTTCAGGGTGAACTGTTCGCCCTCGTCCAACCAGATCTGCGTCCCCCCCATGGACCGGGAGAGAGCCGTGCCCACGACGACGTCCGTCAACTTGACCTTCCCGTCGCGGAGCGCCTCCAGTGCCAGGGTCAACGTCATAATCTTCGTGAGGCTGGCAATCGGCTGTTTCTGATCGGCGTTGCGCGCGAAGAGGACTTTCCCGCTGCCCGCTTCAATCAGAATCGCTGAGGGTGCCCCGACTTGCACCTCGGCGACGTGTTCGGAACCACCCTCCGGGGCCAGGGGCGCCGCGCCCGCCACCTGACCGGCAAGGCAAAGCGCGACTGTCAACAGAATCATCGTCCTGCGCAGCACCCGAACCCATCTCCCTCTCTCTTGGCGCTAAGGGTCGGGGTTAGGATGCCTCCCCGTTGGGGGCTTATGCGGTCCGGATGACCTCGTAGACCAGCGGTGGAGCCTCGGGCGGGACCTCTCCGAGAAGGATGGCGCCCTTGACCGCGGCTGCCGCGCCCTCACAGGCGGCGGCGGAGGCTGCGTGGATTACAGCCAGCTCCTCCCCGACTTCCACTTGACTGCCCAACTCCACCCGGAGTTCCAATCCCACGGAGAGGTCGATGACGTCCTCCTTCCGGCGCCGGCCGGCGCCCAACTCCATGGCGGCCAGGCCCAGCCCCTCGGCGTCGACCGCCACGACGTAGCCGGTCCGTTCGCTCCGCACGGATTGCTTCACGGGGGCCTGCGGCAACAGCCCGGATTCGTGAGCCACGGCCGGGTCCCCGCCCTGAGCGGTGATCCAACGCTCGAACTGCGCCAGCCCGCGCCCCGAAAAGAGCGCCTCCGCCACCATGGCCCGCCCGGCCGCCGGGTCCGGAGCGGCCTTGGCCAGCGCCACCATCTCCCCGCCCAACACCAGGCAGAGCTCGGTCAGGCGGCGCGGCCCCCGGCCGGCCAGCGTCGATACCGCCTCCTCGACTTCCAGGGCGTTCCCGATGGCGTTCCCCAGCGGCTGGTTCATGTCGCTGATCACCGCCACGGTCTCCCGGCCCGCCCCCCGGCCGATGGCCACCATCGCCTGCGCCAGTTCACGGGCACGCTCCAGGTCGCGCATAAAGGCGCCCCTCCCGCACTTCACGTCGAGGACGATGGCGCGGCTTCCGCCAGCCAGCTTCTTGGACATGATCGAGGAGGCGATGAGGGGGATGCAGTCGACGGTCGCAGTGACGTCGCGCAGAGCGTACATCTTCTTGTCCGCCGGGCAGAGTGCCCCGGATTGACCCACGACCGCCATCCCGCACCGGCGGACGGTGTCCAGGAACTCTTCACGCGTCAGGGCGGTGCGAAA
>JBLNBQ010000024.1:0-28568 GCA_050260095.1 Chitinophagales bacterium | reverse complement strand
CGCTCGATCGGCCGCGGCCGCAAGGCCCGGTCGTCTCCGACCGGGCCGAATGGTACAGGCGTTATCTCATCGCGTGTCTGAAGAAAGAGGCTCCGTTCCGTTTCCTCGTCCCCGGGCGCCTGCCCGCGGGCTTCACGCTGGTGGCCGCCAACGTCGCGGAGGTGGGCCAGGGAAGAGTCGTGGCGCTGCGGTTCGCCGGGGGCAAACATCCGGTGTCGCTCTTTGAACGGCCGGCAGAGGATCCGGGCGTGACGGCCGAACTGCCGCCGCCGCCGGGACTCCCCCGGGGAATCACCGTGACCCGGCGAAGCCTGCACGGCCTGAGCGTCGTCGTGGTCGGACCGATCGGGAGCCGGGACGCAGAGGCGCTGCTCGCCTCCCTGGTGCCGGTGGAGCCGAAGTCGCTCCGGCGCTAGGCGTTCGGCGTGCTGAAGTCGAAGATGCGCTCCAGGTCGAGCATGATGATCAAGCGGTCGCCCAGCCTGCCGATGCCCTTGATGAAGGCGGAGTCGACTCCGGCGGTGCTGGGCGGGGCGGGCTCGATCGCCTCTTCCCCGAGGCGGAGGACTTCGTTCACGGAATCCACCACGAAGCCCACGGTCTGGCCGCCCACTTCGCTCACCACGATCCTCGTCGCATCGTCGTTCGCTTCCCGGGCAAACCCGAACCGTTCCCGCAGGCTCACCACGGGGATGATCTGTTCCCGCAGGTTGATGACGCCCAGTACGCTGGCCGGGGCTTTCGGCACCGCCGTGATGGGCACCAGCCGGTTGATCTCCCTGACCTGTTCGATGGGTACGCCGTAGTCTTCGTCTGCGAGCCGGAAAACGACCACTTGTAGTTCCATGCTGTCCCTCCGTTCTGGCGTCACCTGCTAGAGGGTTCGAAGAGTCTGGCGCAATTCCTCCCAGTTGACTTCGGCGGGTCAGGGACGTACCATTGAGATAACAAAACCATAGTCCCGGCGGAAGGTGGAGACTGTCAAAGCGGTCTCCCCTTCTCATTTTTCGGGGGAGGTATGGATCGATGTTGAAGCTCTTGGTTTTCTCCCTTGGTGCCGCGATGACCGGCGTGGTCGCGTCTTCCTTCGTCGCCCCGCTCTGGCGAAAAGGGCTCAAGGGCCTGGCGACGGTCGCCGTCGTCCTGCTCCTGGCGGCCGTCGGCGGGCTGGGCTGGTTGCTCTGGAGCCTGGCCGCCTGAGGGCGCCGGTCCCTCTCGGGGTGCCGACCCCTTCGGGCAAGGTTCCCCGCGCCCGCAATCACAAAACGGAGGCGCTGGTGCGCCTCCGTCAATCTCTTGGCTGGGGGGGAAGGACTCGAACCCTCGCTAACGGGGCCAGAACCCGTCGTCCTACCACTAGACGACCCCCCAGCGGCTTTTTCATTCTACCACAGACCGTGGGCCTTTGACAAGGGGTTTTACCCGATCTGCCGCTCCACCCAGGCAAGGGCCTTCCCGAGTCGCCGGAGCACCGTTTCCCGCCCGAGCACCAGCACGACGTCGTAGATGCCGGGGCTCACTTTCTGCCCGGTCAGAGCCGCCCGCACCGGGTGAATCAGCTCGCCGGTCCCCAGCCCCAGGTCGGCCATCGTCTCGCCGAAGGCCTGTTCCACTTCGGCGTGGCCAAATTCCGGCAGGGCCTCCAACTTGGCCGACAGGTGCGTGAGGGCCGCTGCGACGTAGGGCTTGGCCAACTGCTCCCGCACCGCGTCCGCAAGCCCCTCCCCCAGTTCGGGATCGGCGAAGAAGTACCGCGAGGCGGAGACGAACTCGTCGAGGCGCTTCAGCCGGGTTTGCTGGAGTTCCGCCACTTTGCGCAGGTACTCCCGGAAGCCCGGCTCTACGGCCTGCTTCTCCGTGACCACCCCTTCGGCGGTGAGGAACGGCAGGACCAGCTCGGCCAGCTTGTCCGTGGGCGTCTGGCGAATGTAGACCCCGTTCATCCACTCCAACTTCTTCAGGTCGAAGACGGCCGGGTTCTTCGAGCACCGCTCGAGGGTGAAGTACTTCACCAACTGCTCCCGGCTGAAGAGGGTCTCGGTGGCGTTCAGCGACCACCCGAGCAAGGCCAGGTAATTGACCATCGCCTCCGGCAGGTAGCCCTGTTCCTTGTACTGCCCGACCGCGGTCGCCCCGTGCCGCTTCGAGAGCCGTGTCTTGTCGGGGCCCAGGATCATCGGAACGTGGGCGAACTGCGGCAGCGGGAGGCCTAACGCCTCATAGACCTGAATCTGGCGCGGCGTGTTGGAGATGTGGTCGTCGCCCCGGATGACGTGGGTGATCTCCATCGCCGCGTCGTCGATGACCGCGGCGAAGTTGTAGGTGGGCATCCCGTCGGACTTCATGAGGACGAAGTCGTCGAGCGTGGAGTTGTCGATGACGATCCGGCCCCGGATGAGGTCGTTGATGACCGTCTGGCCATCGTCGAGCGCCCGGAACCGGATGACCGGTTTCCGCCCCTCCGCCTCCCGCCGGCGGCACTCCTCTTCACTTAGCCCTAAGCACGCCCGGTCGTACTTCGGCGCCTGCCCGGCGGCGAGCAGGGCCTGACGCCGCGCCTCGAGTTCCTCCGGCGAGCAATAGCACTTGTAGGCCCGTCCAGCCTTCATCAGGCGCTCGGCGTAAGCCTGGTACTGGGCGAGCCGCTCCGTCTGAAAATACGGCCCGTAGGGGCCGCCGACGCCGGGTCCCTCGTCCCAGTCGAGACCCAACCAGTTCATCCCGTCGAGGATGGCCTGCACCGACTCCTCGGTGGACCGCTGCTGGTCGGTGTCCTCGATGCGCAGGATGAACGTGCCCCCGAAATGCCTGGCGAAGAGCCAGTTGAAAAGCGCGGTGCGTGCGCCGCCCACGTGCAGGTAACCGGTGGGACTCGGCGCAAAACGAACCCGAACTGCCATCTTTCTCACTCATCTCCCGGACGAACAGTATTCCACGAGGGTCCGGGAGTTCCTGCCCGGATGAACGAAAACGGCTGGCAAGGCCTGTGCCTCACCAGCCGCTGGTGGAACACCCGGAAACGTTACTGCTGGCTCTTGTTCTTGCTTCCGCCCTTTTTGGCGGCGGAGGCAGAACCAGTCGCGAATTCGGAGGCGAACTCGTTGAACTCGGCGGCGGCCTGCTGGCCGGACTTGCCCGCCTTGCTGCCGCTGGCGGTGTAGCCCGCGGACGACCCAGCGAAGCTGGAGCCGCTCATCGCGCCGCCAGCCGCGCCGGACGTGCGCCCAGCGCCCAGTTCGCTTGCGTACTCCTCGCTGGTCTTCCCAGAGATGCCCGGGCCAACGTTCGTCAGGCCTTTGGACGCGCTCTGGGAACGGTTCGACTGGTTGTTCTTTGCCATTTTGCGTCCTCCTTCCGGGGTTCGAGGCTAGACTACCCCGGCAGGAGAAGGCCTATTCCGTCAAGCAGACCCGGCTCTGGCTGCGCTTTTGGCTAGGCGACCCGCCCGGGAAGCGACTTCCGCCCGGACGCGCTCGATGTCCAAGGTCGGGTAGTTCCCCCGGTCGTACACCACCCGGCCGCCGACCATGGTCAGCCGCACGTCGGGCCCGTGAACCGCAAAAACCAGGTTGGCCAGGAAATTATGGGTGGGACAGAGATGCGGCGCCGTCCAGTCGATCAGCGCCAGGTCGGCCGCCGCGCCCGGCGCCAGCCTGCCCACCGCATCGCCCAGGCCGAGCGCCTTCGCTCCGCCGCCGGTGGCCAGGTGGAACGCCTCCGGGGCCGGCAGCGCGGTGGGATCGCCCGTGGAACCTTTGGCCAGCAAAGTCGCGAGCCGCAGTTCCTCCCAGAGGTCGAGGTCGTTGTTGCTGGCCGCCCCATCGGTCCCCAGCCCCACCGTGAGTCCGGCCGCCAGCCAGGCGGGCACCGGGGCGATGCCGTTCGCCAACTTGAGGTTGCTGCTCGGGCAGTGCGCCACCGCCGCTCCGGCGGCCACCAGCGTCTCCAAGTCCTCCCGGGTGCCGTGGACGAAGTGAGCGACCAGGCACGGCCGGCGGAAAACGCCGGCCTTGGCGCAGGTCGCCGTGGGAGTCTCGCCGTAGCGGGCCAGGTGCTCCTCCTGTTCCCGGCGCGACTCGCTCAGGTGGATGTGGATTCCCACCCCCAGCTCCTCCGCCGCGTCGACCACCCGCTCAAGGTAGGCCGGTTCGCAGGTGTAAGGCGCGTGCGGCCCGAGCATCGTCGTGATCCGCCCCTCGCCCGCACCCTGCCATTCCCGGCAGAGGGCGATCCCCTGGGCGAGCATCGTGTCCGCGTTGGGGGCCGTGCTGGCGAGGCCGCGGGCGAGCACCGCCCGGGCGCCCGTCTCGGCCACCGCCCGGGCCACCGCCTCTATGCCGAAGTACATCTCGGCGAAGGTGGTCACCCCGAACCGGAACTGTTCGGCGATGGCGAGCAAAGTCCCCCAGTAGATGTCCTCCGGCTGGAAGCTGTCCTCCATCGACTGCACCGCGGCCAGCCAGGGGTGGAAGAGCATATCCTCGGCGTAGCCGCGCAGAAGGGTCATGGCGGCGTGACCGTGCGCGTTGACCAGACCGGGGACGACCACCGCGCCGTTAGCCTTGATGGTCTCCTCCGGCCGCCATCCCGCCACCCCGGCGCCCCGGTGGCCCGCTGGTCCGACAGCGACGATGCGCCCGCCTTCGATGGCCACCTCGCCAGGGGCGAAGACGGGACCGTGCGGCCCCGTGATGACCGCCTCGGCGCCCGTGATCAGGATCCGCCGTTTGTTCTGCGTCTTTTCCGCCATGCTCGCCGGCCTCCCCTGCGCTCAAACTTCCCAGGCTGCGATGTACTCCTTCTGTTCCGGGGAGAGTTCGTCGAGCGAGACGCCGCGGGCCATCAGCGCCAGCCGGGCGACCCGGTAGTCGATCTCGCCGGGCACCGGGTAGACTCCCGGTCTCAGGCCGGCAGCCTGCGCGTCGAGATACAGCAGGCACAGCGCCTGTACGGCGAAGGACAGGTCCATGATCTCGACCGGATGTCCGTCGGCGCAGGCCAGGTTGACCAACCGCCCCTCTCCCAGCAGATAGAGGCGGCGCCCGTCTTGCAGGCGGTACTCTTCGATGTTCTGGCGCACCTCGTGCGGCGGCATCGCGCACATCTCCCGCAGTTCGGGCTTGTTGATCTCCACGTCGAAGTGGCCGGCGTTCGCCAGGATGGCCCCGTCGCGCATCACGGCGAAGTGCTCCCGCCGGATGATGTCCTTGCACCCGGTGGTGGTCACGAAGATCTCCCCCACCTTGGCCGCCTCGGCCATCGGCAATACCTGGTAGCCGTCCATCACGGCCTCGAGCGCCCGCACCGGGTCCACCTCGGTGATGATCACCCGCGCCCCCAGCCCCTCAGCCCGCCGGGCGACGCCCCGCCCGCACCAGCCGTACCCCGCCACGACCACCGCTTTGCCGGCGACAACCAGGTTGGTCGTGCGGATGATCCCATCCCAGGCCGACTGCCCGGTGCCGTACCGGTTGTCGAAAAGATGCTTGCAGCGGGCATCGTTGACCGCCACCATCGGAAAGAGCAGCTCTCCTGCTTTCGCCCGGGCCCGCAAGCGCTTGACCCCGGTCGTGGTCTCCTCGTTGCCGCCCCGCACCTGGGGGGCCAGGTGGTGAAGCGAACTGTGCAGCAGTTGAACCAGGTCCCCGCCGTCATCGATGATCAGGTCGGGCCCGTGGCTTAAGGCCAGCGTCAGGTGGCGCTCGTACTCCTCGGGGGTGGCGCCGTGCCAGGCGTAGACGCTCACGCCGCGCTCCGCCAGAGCGGCCGCGACCGCGTCCTGCGTGGACAGCGGGTTGCACCCGGTGGCGGCCACCTCCGCCCCAGCCGACCGGAGGACGAGCGCGAGGTAAGCCGTCTTGGCCTCCAGGTGAATGGAGAGCGTGACCTTCTTGCCGGCGAGCGGCTTGTCCCGGAGGAAATCCTGCTCCAGTTGGCTCAAAATGGGCATGTGGGCCTTCGCCCACTCGATCCGCCGCTGTCCCTCGCCGGCCAGAGCCGGGTCACGGATCACGCTGGGCGGTCTGGTCTCACTCACGCGACTCTCCCCTTCCAAGGCTGCCGCCTACCGGGCCGTGAGCCGCTCGGCCACTTCCCGCAGGCTCTGCTCGAACGGCGGGCGCAGCACGCCATGCTCGGTGATCAGCCCGGCGATGTACCGGTGCGGCGTGACATCGAAACTGGGGTTCAAGACCCTGACGCCTTCCGGCGCGACCCGCTGCCCGAAGACGTGCGTGACTTCCTCTTCCGCCCGCTGTTCGATCGGGATCGCCTCTCCGCCGGGCAGCGACAGGTCGACGGTGGACCACGGCGCCGCCACGTAAAAGGGGATTCCGTGTTCGTGGGCGAGGATCGCGACCCCGTAGGTGCCGATCTTGTTCGCGACATCGCCGTTGGCGGCGACCCGGTCGGCCCCGACCACCACCAGGTCCACCAGGCCCTGCGCCATGACGTGCGCGGCCATGTTGTCGGTGATGAGCGTGACCGGAATGCCGTCCTCCATGAGTTCCCAGGCTGTGAGCCGGGCTCCCTGGAGGAAGGGGCGGGTCTCGTCGGCGTAGACCATGAGGTCCTTGCCCTGCTCGATCGCGACCCGGACCACGGCCAGGGCGGTGCCGTAGTCGGCGGTGGCCAGCGCCCCGGCGTTACAGTGGGTGAGCAACCCGCCGCGGGCGGGCACCAGGGCAGCCCCGTGCTCGCCGATCTTGCGGTTCTGCGCGAGGTCCTCCTGGTAAATGGCGTTGGCCTCGGCCTCCAGCGCCGCCCGCTGGCCGGCGCCGGACAGCCCGGCCAGAGAGCGGGCCTTCTCCTCCATCCGGCGGAGCGCCCAGAAAAGGTTCACGGCGGTCGGGCGCGTGCGCGCCAAGCGCCGGCAGGCCGCTTCGACCTGTTCCAGAACCTGCCCCTCGGGGGCGGCCAGCGCCCCCAAGACCACCCCGTAGGCGGCCGCCGCGCCGATGGCCGGAGCCCCCCGCACAACCATCGTCTCGATGGCGCGGGCAGTCTCCTCCACGGTGCGACACTCCACCACTTCGACCGCGGCCGGCAGTCGGCGCTGATCGATCAACCTCAGGCAGCCCGGCTGCCACTCCAGCGTCTTGACCCTCACTCTTTGGCCTCCTTCGCCGGACCCAGCGGCGTCTGGCTGTGGACCGCGTGGTGGCAGGCGCAGTCGCGCTCCTCGGACAGCCGCTCGATCGTCTCGGCCAAAAGTCGCCGTAGCCTGGCCAAGTTGGCGTTCATCAGCTCCACGACCTCCTGGTGGGTGAGCGTGCAGCCCGCCAGACCGGCGGCCCAGTTGGTCACCAGCGCGATGGAGGCGTAGCACATCTCGGCCTCCCGGGCGAGCACCACCTCGGGCACGCTGGTCATGCCGACCAAATCGCCCCCGAGGATGCCGAAGGCCTTGATCTCCGCCGGAGTCTCGTAGCGCGGCCCCTCGGTGCAAACATAGCAGGCCTTCGGATGCACCGCCAGCCCGGCCTCGTCCGCCGCGGCGGAGATGGCTTTCCGCAACTCAGGGCAGTAGGGTTCAGTGTAATCCACGTGGACCACGCCCGCCGGCCCGCCTTCATAGAACGTCACCGGCCGCCCCTTGGTGAAGTCGAGGAACTGGTCGAGCAAGGCCAGGTCACCTGGCTTCATCTCCCGGTTCAGCGACCCCACGGCGGAAGTCGCGATCACCGATTTGACGCCCAGCATCTTGAGCGCCCAGAGGTTCGCCCGGTAGTTGATCAGATGCGGCGGGACAGTGTGGCCGGCCCCGTGCCGCGGCAGGAAGGCTACCTCCTTGCCCCGGTAGCGACCCGCGGTGACCAGCACCGTCCCGTAAGGCGTGACCACCTCGTGCTCTTGGCGGTCCTCCAGAAGGTCGGGGTCGTAGACCCCCGTCCCGCCGATGACGGCGATGCGCATCCTCACGCCTCCTTCACGAAGAGGCGGCCGTCCTCCATCACTTTCTTTCCGTCGAGGATGAGCGTCGGCCGGAGCAGGATGCCATCCTGATGGCTGGCGACGCGGTTCTTCCCGCCGAAACCGGTGTTGTCGCCGATCGCCAGGTGGACGGTGCCGAGGATCTTCTCGTCTTCCAGGGTGTTGCCGCACAGCTCCGCCTTTTCGTTGGTCCCGATGCCGAGTTCGGCCAGGACCAGCGCGGGGGTGCCGTGCTTGGCGACGATCGCTTTGAGTTTGGCCACCACGTCGGGATGCCCGCTGTACTCCACCACGACGCCGTCGCGGAAGACCAGACGGACGGGATCCTCCGTGAGGCGCGTCTCGAGCATGGTGCCGTCGATGACCGCCACCCCGTTGGCCGTCCCCTCCAGCGGCGCCGCGTAGGCTTCGCCGGCCGGCAGGTTGGAGAACTGGCCCGGCTGATGGCACATTCCGGTGTCGGGATCGCCTTCCCGCCCCTCGAGCGAGAAGGTCAGGTCTGTCCCCGCAGGGGTCGTCAGATGGACCTGCTTGCAGTTGGTCAGCCAGCCGGCCACCTCTGCGCTGCGGCGGGCGATCGCCGCGTAGTCGGCGGCCACGGCCCGGCGGAAGGTCTCGGGCAGGATGTTCGGCAGGGTGGCGATCCGGGCGCCGGCCGCCGATGCCTGGCGGCGGGCCTCGGTGTGGGAGAGCGACTTGCTCGTGGGGCAGAAGACCACCTGGGCGGCCTTCATCGCCGCGGCCACCGGCGCCGGCGGCTCCTCCCCGTGCACCTCACGGGGCATGATCTCGATGAGCTGGGCGTCGGCGCCCTGCGCCTTGCTCGCTTCCCAGAGCAGGCGGCCGATGTCGTACAAAGGAGCGTCGGTCACGACGAGGACGGTCTCGCCCGCCTTCACCGCCAGGCAGTCTTGCACGGCAATCCGGGCGGCTTCCCGAAAGCCCGGGTCGTTCCGCAGATCAGTGGTCATCATCACAACCTCCCACCTGAGGCGGCCTTCGCCGGCCCACCCCACACAACTGGGTACGCCAGGGAAAATCCCTGGGCGGTACGCGCCAGAATTCCCCGGCATGGAGGTTTTTCCCTGCTTAGGGAGGGATTATTCTCAGGTGCGGAAGGCCCCGACCGCATGGGTGAGGCGGTCCGCCAGACGTTGCAGGAGTTCGCCGGCCTGGGCGACCCGGGCGGTCACCGCGACTTGCTCGTCGGTGCTACGCCCGACGGACCGGCTGACCTCGGCGGTGTTGGCGGAGACTTCGGCGATGCGCGCGGCGGAGCCCACGGCCCCAGCGCTGGCCTCGGCGATGACCCCGGCGGCCGCCGAAACCTCCTCGAGGTGGTGGGTGACCGAGCGGAGGGCCAGCGCCATCGCGTCGAGCGCACCCTCGGCTTCCGTCACGACCGCCTGGCCGGTGCTGACCTCGGCAGCCCCCGAGGCCATCGCCCCGGCCACCCGCGCGGTCTCCGCCTGGACGGAATGGATCATCCCGGCGATCTGTTCGGCCGCTGCGGCAGAACCTTCTGCCAGCTTGCGAACCTCCTCAGCGACCACCGCGAACCCGCGCCCATGCTCGCCGGCCCGGGCCGCCTCAATCGCCGCGTTCAAGGCCAACAGGTTGGTCTGGTCGGCGATGGCCGTAATCGTCTGCACGATGACCCCGATGCGATGCGCCGTCTCCTGCAGCGACTCCACCGTCGTCGCCGCGTTGGCGGAGGCGGAGTGAATGGCCTGCATCTGGTCGACAGCCCGCCGGAGCGCGCCGTGCCCCGTTTCGGCCTGGCCGAGCGCGCTCTGCGCCTCCTGCAGGGTGTCGCGGGTGGCCTCGACCACGCGGGCCAGCTGGGCGGAGATCTCCTGGAGCCCGGCCAGCACCTGCGCGACATCGCCGGCCTGCCGTTCCGCCCCGGTGACCAAATGCTGCACCCGCTGCTCCACCTCGGCGATGGCGCGGTGGGAGGCGTCGGAAGCCAAGGCCACCTCCTCGCTGGAGGCCGCCACCTCTCCGGCGATTCCCTGGACCTCGGCCACGGTGATCCTGAGGCTGGCGAACAGGTCATTCGTGGTGCGGGCCAGCTCGCCGATCTCGTCGTTGGTCATGATGGCGACCGACTGGGTGAGGTCGCCGCTGCGGGAGGCGATCGCCTGCAGCACCGTTTTGAGCTGGCGCAGCGGCCGGGCGAGCGTCCGGGCGACCAACCAGCTGGCCAGCCCGGCGAGCCCTAAGACGAGCACGGTCGCCGCCAATATGCTGAGGAAGAGGGCACGCTTGGCCGAGAGCACCCGGGAGGCCGGAAGGTCGATGCCGAGGATCGCCACGACCTGGCCCGCCCGGTTGCGGATGGGCGCATAGCCGGTCATGAACGTTCCCCACTCATCGGTGGACAGCCTCTTGGTCGCCAAAGCCTTGCCCTTGAAGGCTTCGGTCATCTCCGGCTCCCGGTCGTACTCGTCGCCCACGTGGGACATATCCTTGCCCGTCGCGGCATCGACCACGAACTGGACCTTGTCTGTTTTGCCAGGCACCGGTGCGAAGGTGTAGACGTACGCTGCGCCCGTGACCTGCTGGATGCGCTGCAGCGTCGCCTTGATGTCGCGGTAGGCAGACCCCTGTTCGTCGGTGACCGACTTGATGCTCTCGTGTGCGTCGCCGTCGATCATGAGCACGCCGGTGCTCGCCACGCTGACCAGGCGTTCGCCCAGGGAGCCGGTGAGGTCGGACACCGCACGACAGTAGGCCAAGAGACCGATGGAGAGCGTCGTGACGACCACTGCGAGAAACAACGCGCCGACCAGCTTGGTCTGGAGGCTGACGTGAGCCATGTTGAAGCGTATCAACCGTCGTCGCACGGGCAAGCCCCCCCGGAGGAGTATTCCATGACAATTTCTATCCCAGCAAGATCTTTCCTGTGCCCACCACCCTAGGTGAGACTTGCGAGAACCGCTGCCAACCGGGCCAGCCCTTCGGCGATCCGTTCCCGGGAAGTGGCGTAAGAGAAGCGCAGGTGCAGGTCGTCGCCGAAGGCTACGCCGGGCACAACCGCAACCCGGGCCTCCTGCAGCAGAGCCCTGGCCAGGCTGGTCGAATCGTAGACCACCTCGCCGCCGATGGTCCGCCCGTACAGGCCGGAGACGTTGGGGAAGGCGTAGAACGCGCCTGCCGGGAGCCGGCAACTCACGCCCGGGAGACGGCGCAAGCCCTCCACCATGAGCGACCGCCGGGCGGCGAACTCCTGGCGCATCCGCTCCACGGGCTCCCGCGGGCCCGTCAGCGCCGCCACGGCAGCCGCCTGCGACAGAGCGGAAGGGTTGGAGGTCGAGTGCGACTGGAGGTTCTCCATCGCCTGGATGAGCGGTGCGGGACCGGCGGCGTAGCCCAGCCGCCAGCCCGTCATGGCGTACGTCTTCGACACGCCGTTCACCACCAGCGTCCGTTCTTTGAGGTCGGGCGAGAGCCCCGCGACCGAAAGCGCCGAAGCGCCGTCGTAAACCAGGTCGGCGTAGATTTCATCGGAGATCAGGATCAGATCGCGCGCCAGGGCCAGCTCCGCGACCTGCGCCAGCAGAGCCGCCGGCCAGATCTCGCCCGTCGGATTGGAGGGCGAGTTGATGACCAGAGCCCGGGTCCGCGCCGTGCAGGCACCGGTCAAGGCCTCGAGGCGGGGAACGAACCCCTCCTCCTCCACCGCTGGCACGATCACCGGCCTTCCTCCGGCGAGGCGCACCATCTCCACGTAACTGACCCAATAGGGCGCCGGGATCAAGACCTCGTCGCCCGGATTCAGAAGGACCTGAAAGGCGTTGTACAGCGCCTGCTTGCCGCCGGTCGTGGCCATGACCTGGTTCGGCGGGTACAGAAGCCCGCGGCGCTCCAGGTCGTCGCAGATCGCCGCGCGCAATTCGGCGGTGCCCCCTGTAGCGGTGTACTTGGTGGCGCCGGCGGCAAGCGCCGCCCGGGCAGCTTCCTTGATGTGCTCGGGCGTGTCGAAATCCGGCTCACCCGTGCCGAACCCGACCACGTCCACCCCCTCGGCTCTGGCCTTCCGGACCAGGGCGTCCACGGCCAAGGTGGCCGAGGGCGCCACCGCCTGGATGCGTTCGGACAACCGCACACTTCGTCCCTCCTAGCACACGTCGGCCGGATCTCCCCCGCTGACCCGCGCGAGTTCGGCGAAGGAGAGCGGCAAGGCCGAGGCTGCCGTCCCTGCCGCCGCATAAACCACCGGGAACCGTTGCAGGCTGAGGTCGAGGATCACCTGCGCAGGATGAAGGTGCCCGACCGGCGAGACGCCGCCCACCGGAAAGCCCGTGACCTTGAGCACGGTGGCAGGGTCGGCGAGCGAGGTGCGCGTCGCCCCCACCGCCACCTTCAGTTTCCCTTCGACCACCCGCCGGTCGCCGGAGGTCACCACCAGCACGGGCCGGCCGTCGGCCACGAAGAGCAACGACTTGGCGATCTGACCCACTTCCAGGCCGAGCGCCGCCGCCGCCTCGGGAGCCGTGCGCGTGCTATCCCCCGTCTGGATGACCTGGCGCTCCAGGCCGGCCAGGCGCAGGAAGCGCTTCACCCGGAGGACCGGGTCGCCCACCGGTTCGCCGCCGACCTCGACGGCCCCCGGCAACAAGGCGCCCTCGTGCACCAGCAGGCGCACTTTCTGCGTCAGGCCGTCGCCGAAGCCGCCCAGCTTCCCTCCGGCCGCCACCACCCGGTGGCACGGCACGAAGAGCGGCACATGGTTGCCGCCCATGGCCTGACCAAGAGCGCGGGCCCCACCCGGTCGCCCGGCGCGGGCCGCGACCTCGCCGTAGGTGAGCACCGCACCGGGCGGGATTTGCCGGGCCACTTCGGCGACCCGCCGGCGAAACGGCGTGAGGTTGTCCAAGTCGAGCGCGACGTCGAGCGGCGCTGCGGGATTGACGGAGTACCGCTCGATGGCGAGGCGGACGGCGGCAAGCGCCTCCGGCCGGCGCTCCATCGCCAGGCCGGCCAAAGCGGGCTCCGCCAGAAGCCGCCGCTCCGCGGCGGCCGGCGTCGCCCGCGGGAGGGTCAACGCCTTAACGCCCCGCTCGCCCGCGGCCACGCCCCAAAAGCCCAGGTTGGTCGGGAAGATGTCGTACGAGACCAAGCTAGAGCGCATAGACCTTCGTCCCCGGCAAGACCGAGATGCCCGCCTCGGTCAACGTGGCGGCCGCCCCGGCCGTGTCCTCCACCCGGATCAGCACCAGGGCGTCGGAAGAGGCTTTTTCCACGAAGGCATAGATGTATTCGATGTTGTGCCCCTCCCGCTCCAGCACCCCGAGCACCTCGGCCAGCCCGCCAGGACGGTCGGGAACCTCCACCGCCAGCACGCCCGTGGTGGTCACGGCGAACCCTTCGGCCTTCAGCAGTCGCTCCGCCCGGTCGGGGTCGCCCACGATCATCCGTAGGATGCCGAAGTCGGTGGTGTCGGCGATCGACAGCGCCCGGATGTTGATCCCGTGCTCCCCGAGGACCCGGGTCACCTTGGCCAGCCGCCCGGCCTTATTCTCCAGGAAGACAGATAGCTGCCGGACCTCCATTGTTCGCCCTCCTCACGTCAGACTTCGTAAAGTTCCCGCCGGTCGATCACCCGCTTCGCCTTCCCCTCGCTCCGTGGGATGCGATGCGGCTCGACCAGCTTGATGGCCACGGAAATCCCCAGCGTCCCCTCGATGGCGCCTTTGACGCGGCGCTCCAGCGACTCCAGCCGGCGCACCTCGTCCATGGGGAAGTCGGGCGGCACCTCCACCCAGAGTTCCACCTCGTCGAGGGTGCCCGTCCGGTCGACCACCAACTGGTAATGGGCCTCCGTCTCGCCGAGTTCGAGCAGGACCGTCTCCACCTGCGAAGGGAAGACGTTGACGCCCCGGATGATGAGCATGTCGTCGGTCCGGCCCTTGACTTTCTCCATGCGGACGAAGGTCCGCCCGCAGGCGCAGGTCTCCGGGTGGAGCACGGAGATGTCGCCCGTCCGGTAGCGCAGGAGCGGCAGAGCCTCTTTGGTGAGGGTGGTGAAGACCAGCTCCCCCTTTTCCCCGTACGGCACCGGCTCGCCCGTCGCCGGGTCGATCACTTCGACCAGGAAGTGGTCCTCGGAAACGTGCAGGCCCGCCTTGTGCTCGCATTCGATCGAGACGCCCGGGCCGATGACCTCCGAGAGCCCGTAGATGTCGTACGCATCGAGCCCGAGTTTGGCTTCGATCTGCTTGCGCATGGCGTTGGTCCAGGGCTCGGCCCCGAAGACGCCCTGCTTCAGCTTGAGGTCTTCCGGCCCGAGGCCCATCTCTTCCATCACTTCGGCGATGGTCAAGGCGTAGGAGGGCGTGCAGGCGAGCACCGTGCTGCCGAAGTCTTGCGCCAGCATGATCTGGCGTTTGGTGTTGCCCCCCGAGACCGGGATGACCGAGGCCCCGATCCGCTCGGCGCCGTAGTGCACGCCGAGGCCGCCGGTGAAGAGCCCGTACCCGTACGCCACCTGGACCACCGAGTCGCGGGTAGCCCCGACCGCGGTGAGCGCCCGGGCCATCAGTTCCTGCCACGTCTCGAGGTCATGCTGCGTATAGCCGACCACCGTCGGCTTGCCGGTCGTCCCCGAAGACGCGTGAACCCGCACGACCTCCCGTTGCGGGACGGCGAAGAGCCCGAAGGGGTAGTTGTCCCGGAGGTCTTTCTTCGTGGTGAAGGGAAGGTGCCTGAGATCGCCCAGCCCCCTCACGTCGGAAGCGGTTATGCCGAGGCTCGCGAACTTCTCCTGATAAAACGAAACCGCTGCCCCGACCCGCCCCACCAGGGAGGCCAACCGGCGCGCCTGCAACGCTTCGAGTTGCTCCCGGGGCATGGTCTCCGTCGCCTGGTCCCAGTACACCGCCGCTCACTCCTCTTTGCTCCGCCAAAGACCCGTCCTGCAGCCTACTCAGCGGCGCCCCATCCGTTCACGGCATTCGGCGCCTGCGTCACCATTCCCTGGCTTCGATCCGACGCGTGAGATCCTCCAGCGAGCCCTGCCAGGTGGGCTTGGGTCCCGCGTGGTCCTTGTTGACCAAGAACTCTGTCGAGAGGAAGGTCCGGAGGCCGACCTCGCCGGCCGCCATGTCCTCGGCCGCGTCGTTGCCGATCATGATCGCCTCTTCCGGCGACCGGCCGATCATGGCCAGGATCTCGGTGAAATAGCGGGGGTTTGGCTTGCAGAAGTGCATGATCTCATAGGAAGTCACCAGCCGCACCGGCAGTCCCTGGAGCCCGGCCCACTCCAGCCGGGCGTCGATGGCCACCCGGGGGAAGACCGGGTTGGTCGCAATGACCACCTCGTAACCCTGGGCGAACGCCGCTTCCAACGCGGGGCGGGCCCCCGGGAAAGGCGCCGTGAGGCTCCTCAGCCGGTGGAAGTCGGTCTGGTAAAACTCTTCGAAAACCGGTATCCACTTCTCGGCCGCCAGGCCGGTGCGGGCACTGAAGCCGTCCCAGAAAACCCGCTCGTTGCTGCGCTCCGGGTCGTCGTTGCGGACCATCTCGTCGGTAGAGGCCATCAGCGCCGCCACGAATTCTTTCGGTGGAACGACGCCGGCCATCCGGGCCGCCACCGCCTTGAGGTAGGCCGGCAGAAAAAGCTCCATATCCACGTTGAGCAGGGTACCGTCGAGGTCGAAGAGCAGAGTGCGCACCAAGGGCTTGTCCCTCCCAGAGTCTGTCTGAAGGGCGGCCGGCGCCGCCCGATGCGTGGAAACCTCTACCACCCAGTTTAGCGGAAGCGCAACAGGCCGAGCAAGACCAGAATGCCGCCGGGCAGATAGGTCAGCCGGGAACCCGCGCCCGCCACCAGGCGACGGCTGCCGAGCAGATTGCCCAGCCCGATCAGGACGTAGCGCGCCGCGCCGATGAAGCTGGGCACCGCCCAGGAGCCGCGCCCCGCCAGCCCGATGGTGAAGGCGGCGAGACTCGCGTCGATGGCCACCGCGATCCCGAGCACCCACGCCTCCGCCAGGCTGATGTCGCCGGAATAGTCGGCGTCGGCCAGTTCCGGATCGGCGAGCACCCTGAGCAGATGACGGAAGTAGTGGCCGCCTCCTTCAGTGCACGCCGGTCGCGCCTCGCCTCCGCCTGCCCGGCCCGGGGGCAGGCCGGCCCGCCCCCCGAGCCGCTCCTGGTAGGCTTCCCACAGGGCGGTGACGCCGAGCCCCAGAAGCAAGGCGGCCGATACCCACTTCGCCGTCATCAGGGGCACGCCCCGGCCCAGGACGCGCCCGAGCAGCATCGCCAGGCCCGACGCGCCGCCGGAGAGTATCGCCACCAGGAGCAGGGAACCGTGCGGAATGCGGATCCGCCGGAGCCCGAAGGCGAGTCCGCCCCATAACCCGTCGACGCTGACGGCCACCGCCACCAGCAGGATCGCCCCTAAAGACATGCCTTTCCCCCCAGATCCATATGCCGGTGTCAGCATATGAGCTTGGGGGGAAGGCGGTCAAAGGTCCTGCCTAGTCCAGCGCGGCGATGATGGCCCCGGCCATCTCCTGCGTGCCGAGCGCGCCGCCCAGGTCCTCGGTGGTCTGCCCCGCGGCCAAACACCGCTCGACGGCCCGTTCGACCCGTTCCGCCGCCTTGACTTCCCCGAGATGCCTGAGCATGAGCGCCGCAGTCAGCACAAGGGCGGTGGGGTTGGCCTTGTTCAGGCCGGCCAGCTTCGGGGCGCTGCCGTGGACGGCTTCGAAGACCGCGGCCTCTTCCCCCAGGTTGGCGCCGGGGGCCAGCCCCAGCCCGCCGGTCAAACCGGCGCAGAGGTCGGAGACGATGTCGCCGTACAGGTTGGGCAGAAGCAGGACGTCGAAGGCCTGGGGCCGGGTGACCAGGTGCATGCAGAGCGCATCGACGATCACGTCCTCGGTTTGGATCTCCGGGTACTCTGCGGCGATCTCCCGGCAGGCCGCGAGAAACAGGCCGTCGGCCAGTTTCATGATGTTGGCCTTATGCACGATGGTGACCTTCCGGCGCCCGTTACGCCGGGCGAAGTCGTAGGCCGCCCGGGCGATCCGGTGCGTCGCCCGCCGGGTGATCCGCTTGGTGGCTTCGGCCGTATCGGCGTCCACTTGGCGCTCAATGCCTGCGTACAGGTCTTCGGTGTTCTCCCGGAAGATCACGATGTCGATGCCCTGGTAGGGGACGGGAAGTCCCGGCCGGGTCCGGGTCGGCCGGACGTTGGCGTACAGGTCGAGCGCCTGCCGGAGCGCCACGTTGACGCTCCGGAAACCCTCGCCGACCGGCGTGGTGACCGGCGCCTTCAAGGCCACGCCGCACCGGCGGATCGTCGCGATGGTCTCCTCCGGCAGCGGGGTGCCGCAGCGGGCCATCACCCCTTCGCCGGCCTGGGCCTCCTCCCACTCGATTCCGATTCCGGTCGCCTCCACGACCCGGCGGGCGGCCCGGGCCACCTCCGGCCCGATGCCATCGCCAGGGATGAGCGCCACGCGGTGCATCTTCGTCCTCCTAAAGCGCGAAACCGCCGTTCCGCTTGATGTGTTCCGCAAGGCCACCGTCGGCCAGGATCTTGAGCATGACCTCGGGCAACGGCTTGATGGGCAGCACGACGCCCCGGGTCACGTTCTCGATCCGCCCGGCCGCCAGGTCGACGACGAGTTCATCCCCGGCTGCGATCTGGTCGGTGTCGCATTCGACGACCGGCAGGCCGGTGTTGATCGCATTGCGGTAGAAGATGCGGGCGAACGACTTGGCCAGCACCGCGCCGATCCCCGCGTTTCGGATGGCCAGCGGCGCCTGCTCGCGGGAGGAGCCGCAGCCGAAGTTTCGCCCCGCCACCAGGAAGTCGCCCGGCTGAACCTTCTGGTGGAACTCGGGGTCCAAGTCCTCCATCACGTGCTTGGCCAGCTCTTTCATGTCGAGCGTCTTGAACTTGTACTTGCCCGAGATGATGTAGTCGGTGTTGACGTCGTTGCCGAAAACGTGCGCCTTGCTCTTCACCGGCTCATCCCCCTTCTCACGTGCGGCCTCGGGTCGGCCAGGCAGCCCTCGAGCGCCGAAGCCGCCACCGTCTCCGGCGAAGCCAGGTAGATGAAGGCCTCGTTGTTGCCCATCCGCCCCTTGAAGTTGCGGTTGGCCGTGGAGACCACGTTCTCGCCGTCCGACGGCACGCCGTTGTGAGTTCCGACGCACGGACCGCAGCCCGGGGTGACGACCGCCGCGCCGGCCTCCACCAGCGTGGCGAGGGTTCCGTCGGCGAGCGCGTCCAGGTAGATGCGCCGGGACGCCGGTGCGACGATGAACCGCACCCTCGGGTCGACCTTCCGGCCGCGCACGATGGCCGCCGCCGCCCGCAGGTCCTCGAGGCGCCCGTTGGTGCAGGTGCCGAGGACTGCCTGCTGGATCGGAGTTCCCGCCACGTCGCCGATCGGCGCCACGTTGTCCACCGTGTGCGGCTTGGCGACCTGCGGTTCGAGGTCGCCGACGTAGAACTCCTGGTCCACGGCGTACACGGCATCCGGGTCGGGGTTCGCCGGGCGCGGGGTCTCGAGTCCCCGCCCCTCCACCCAGGCCAGGGTCTTCGCATCGCAGCGCATCAGCCCGGCCTTGGCCCCCATCTCGACGGCCATGTTGGCCACCGTGAACCGCCCCTCGACGGAGAGCGCGTCGATGGCCTCTCCGAGGTACTCCACCGCCATGTAGGTGGCGCCGTCAGCCGTCACCTTGCCCATCAGGAAGAGCACCAGGTCTTTCGCCGACAACCCCAGCGGCAAGCGGCCGTGGCAGGTGATGCGGTAGGTTTCCGGCACCTTGAACCAGAGCTTGCCGGTGAGCATGGCCGCCGCCAGGTCGGTCGAACCTACCCCGGTCGAAAAGACGTTGATCGCTCCGTAGGTGGTGGTGTGCGAGTCGGCCCCCACCACCAGATCCCCGGGGACCGCGTGGCCCCGCTCCGGCACCAACTGGTGGCAAACGCCCTCGCCGACGTCGAAGAAATGGATGCCCTGCTCGGAGGCGAACTCCCGCATGAGATGGTGCAGCGCCGAGACCCCCTCGTTGGGGCTGGGCGCCGAATGGTCGATCACCATCGCGACCCGGGCCGGGTCGGCCACCTTCCGGCCGTTCATCGCCTGGAAGGCCCGGATGGCCAGCGGCGAGGTCCCGTCCTGGCCCATGATGAAGTCGACGTCCGCCACCACGAGTTCCCCCGCGTGGGCGTCGACGCCGCTGGCACGGCTTAGGATTTTTTCGGCTATGGTTTTGCCCAAAGCTATCCTCCTCGACTGGTTACTTCACGAGAGTGCCACCGGCTGGCCAGCCTCGGTCAGAGGGCTCGCCTTGGCCAAGGCACCGCTCCCTCGTCGTCGTCTTTCCGGTCCCCGGCCAACTGTCCCTTCGCGGTACTTGCCCCCGTCTCACGCCACTGCCTGCGTCGTGGGCGGCCCCGCTTCCGCACCCGACGCCGCGGAGTGGGGCCGCTCCCCACCCAGGCTACGGCGTGACCGTCAGGATCTGGCGGACCTGCTCCGGATAGTTGGCGATGAGCCAGAGTTCGTCCGGAGTGAGCGGCATCTGGTTGTGCTGCCAGGCGTATTGAACCAGCTCCAGCGTCTCCCGGGGGTTCTTCACCTCGATGCCGAGCTGGTCGTAGACGTACTGCAGGCCTTTGAGCCCGCCGTACTCCCCGGTGGTGATGACCCGCCCGATCCGCCTGGTCTCGTACTCGCCGATGCCCAATTCCTCCGGGCTGTACAGCTCGTAGTTGCCCCGGTCCTTGAGCATCCCATCGGCGTGGATGCCCGACTCGTGCGCGAACGCGTTGGCGCCCACCCCCACCTGGTTGATGGGGATGGGGATGCCGAAGGCGTTCGCCACGTAGTTGCAGATGCGCCAGGCCATCTTCAGGTTGACTCGCGGGTCGAGGACCTGCGCCTCAGCGATGCCCCGCGACTTGGTCAGCGCCAGGATCACCGAGACTAGGTCGGCGTTGCCGGCCCGCTCGCCCATCCCGTTGACGGTGGTGTTGATGTAGGCGTCAACCCCGCCGTCGATCGCGCCCATGGCGCCCTCCACGGAGTTCGCCACGGCGTACCCCAGGTCGTTGTGGGTGTGCAGCTCGATAGGGAGCTTCACCGCCTCCGCCAAGCGCTTGACCGAATCGTAGATGGAGGTGGTGCGGTCGTAGCCCAGGGTGTCGCAGTAGCGGATCCGGTGCGCCCCGTGTTCCTTGGCAGCCAGGGCGAATTCGATGAGGTAGTCTTCGTCGTAGCGCTCGTCGGTGCGCGACGCATCCTCGGCGTTGACACCGATGGTCTGGATGCCGGCCGCCACCGCCGCGTCCACCGCGTCGGTCATCATCTTGATGACGTCGCGCCGGGAGAGCCGCCCCCCGAATTTGCCCTGGGTCATGATCTCCGAGACCGAGATGGACAGGTTGAGGTGTTTGACCTTGGTGAGCTGGACGGCCTTCTCTACGTCCTCCGCCTTGGCCCGGCACCAGCCCGAGAGGATGATGGGCGAGAGCAGGCCGATCTCCGCCAGTTCGAGGTTGGCGTTGATGTAGTTCCGCTCGTGGCCAAGGGCAGGGAACCCGAACTCGCTCAGGTAGATCCCCATCTGGTTCAGATAGTAGTTGACCATCGTCTTCTGCAGCTTTGAGAGGCCGATGCGCGCGGTCTGCACCCCGTCACGGTTGGTGACGTCGATGATGTAGATCTTGTTCGGACGCTTTTGGGTGGAGTAGCGTAACCCGTCGGCCATGACGAACCCCTCCTCCGCTTTTTGTATACAAATCCCCTGGATAAGGCCAAGGCCGGCAAGAGTGGCTTGCCGGCCGTAAGTCACGCGTTCCAGGTGACCTGGTTAGAACATGATTCGCCGCTGTGCCGAGATTTCCTCCTATGTGCGTCGCGATTGCGCCGGCACGCCCGCGGCGTCCGGCCGGATGACGTGGACCGAGCAGGAGATGCAGGGATCGTAGGCCCGCACGACCATTTCGAGGGCCGGGACCAGTTCCGTGTCGGGGCGTCCGGCCAGGCCTTCCGCGCAGGCCCGCAAGTCCTTCTCGACGTTGGCCAGGTTTTGCGCCGTGGGGGTGACGATGTCCACCTCCGTGAGGCGGCCAGCCCCGTCGAAGGAGTAAGCGTGATAGAGCGTCCCCCGGGGCACCTCCGTGGCCGCGACACCGCGGCACGGCCCCGGCCAGGCCACCGGCGCCGACGGCTCCTCCCCGAGGCCAGCGCGCAGGAGGGTGCGGATCACCGACGCCGCCCGCTCCAGCGACCAGATGAGTTCCACCGCCTGGGCGTGATTGTTGTGGAGGCAATTCTCGCTGGGCAAGCATAGCCCGATCTCCCGGGCCGCGTCCTGGGCCAGGGGAGTCAGCCGGTCGAACCAGTGATGCAGCCGCGCCAGCGAACCGACCATATAGGGTTCGCCGTCCAGCTGGGAATGCTTGGCGTGCGAGTGCCCCACCACCCGTTCGTTGGTCAGCCGCCGGTAGTCGTGGACGTCGAACCGGTGCCCGTTCGAGGTGACAGCGGTCTTTCCGAAGAAGCCGAACCCTTCGCCCGGGTCGAGCGCGACGAAGGTGGAAGGCGAGACCGCGTGGTCCGGCACCCGCAGCGCCGCGAGGAGCTTCAAGACGGCAGGAGCCTGGGCCAGTGCCGCGTCCAGGCGCTCCGCCAAGGCGGCCAGCTCCGGTGCCTCGGGCACCCGGCCGAACCCGCCCACCACCGCGTTCACCGGGTGGATGGCGCGCCCGCCGACCGCCGCCTGCAGGTCGTTGCCCAGCTTCTTCAAGGCCAACCCCAGCGCCACCTCGGCCGGACGATCCTTCGCCAGGGGCAGCACCCCACCATAGCCCAGGTAATCCGGGAGGGCCAGGCAGAAGAGGTGCAGCGCGTGCGACTCGATCATCTGCCCGAGAAACATCAGCTCGCGAAGAAGCCGGGTCTGCTCGGAAACGACGAGCCCCAGCGCGTCCTCGATGGCCATGAGCGAGGTGACGGTGTGCCCGGCAGAGCAGATGGCGCAGACCCGGCAGACCAGGCCGGTGATCTCCTGGTACGACCGGCCCAGCAGCAGTCGTTCAAAGAAGCGGGAACCCTCGAAGATCTCGAAATTGACCTCGGTCACCCGGTCGCCGGCCAACCGGACCTCCACCCCGCCGTGCCCCTCGACCCGGGCGATCTCGGCCACTCTGATCGCTTCCACGTTGCTCCCTCCCCTACAGGCCCACGGCCCGGGACGCGAACGCCCGCAGCCGCTGGCGCATCTGCTCGGGGTCGTGTCCTTGCGCCAATAGGAGGCGGTACGCGGAGGCGAAGTTGGCCTCCTCGACCGGGCCCCGGCAGCCGGCGCAGGGGCGGTTCAGGCCGGGACAGCGGGCGCCGCAGCCTGCCACGGTCAGCGGCCCAGCGCAGGGGGCGCCGTCGCGCACCAGGACGCAGGCGAGGTCCTTCGCTTTGCACTCGGCGCAGACCGGGAACTTTGCAGGGCGCGGCAGGTCGCCGTGGAGCAGCGAGGCGAGCCCGGAAAGGAGCTGCTCTTTCTCCACCGGACACCCCGGCACAGCCAGGTCGACCTGGACGTGAGCGGAGAGGGGCGTCGCCGGCAGGTGTTCGAAGAACCCCGGCTTTCCGGCAGGCGCTGTCTCGCCGGAGACCATCCGGCTCACCGCCGGCGCGTCGTCCGCCAGGGCGGCGGGAATGCCGCCCCAGGTGGCGCAGGTGCCCAAGGCCACCAAGAGCCGGGCCCGCCGCCGGATGTCCTTGAGCGCCTCAAGGTCGCGTCGCTGCGTCACGGCGCCCTCCACAAACGCCACGTCGAGTTCGGTCTCCTCCGGGCCGCTCTGGGCCATGGCAAACGCGCGCAGGTCCACCGCCGCCACGACGTCCAAAAGTTCATCTTCGCAGTTGAGCAGGGCCAGTTGATCTCCCGCACAGGAGGTCAGGCCGTAAATTCCAACCCGCGGCTTCATCGCTTCTCCCCCATCGCCGGTGCATCCCGGCTAGATCATACCAGGCAGGTTGATGGCGTCCCAATAGCTGAAGACCGGCCCGTCGAGGCAGGTGTACTTGTGCCCGATCTTGCAGTAGCCGCACTTGCCGACGCCGCACTGCATCTTCCGCTCCAGCGTCATCAGGATGCGTTCCCCGGGGAAGCCGCGCGCCACCAGTTCGGCCGCCACGTACTTGAAGGCCACGGGCGGAACGCAGCAGAGAGCGTAGGTCCGGGCCGGGTCAAGGTCGAGGCCCTCGAAGAGCGCGGTCACCACCCCCAACCGGCCACGCCACTGGCCACCCGGATCCTGATCGACGGTGAGCCTGACGGTCGCGTCGGGGCGGCTCCCCAGATCGTCCAGTTCATCGGCGAAGAGCAGGTCCGCCGGGGTCCGGGCGCCGTACAGGACGCTCAGGTGCCCATAGCTGCAGCGCTCGTCCAGCACGGCCAAGGCCACCGACCGGAGCGGCGCCATCCCCAGCCCGCCGGCGATCAAAAGGAGATCCTGGCCTTTCAATTGCTCCATCGGCCAACCGTTGCCATAAGGGCCCCGCAGGCCGACCAGCGCGTTCTGCTCCAGACGGTGGAGCGCCTGGGTGACCCGGCCCACCCGGCGCACCACCAGCTCGATGATGCCTGAGCGGGTCGGCGTCGAGGAGAGCGAGATCGGCGCCTCGCCCACGCCCATCAAGGAGACTTCCATGAACTGCCCGGGGCGGTAGGTGAACCGTTCCGCCAGCCGGCTGTCTTCGAAGCGCAGCGCGAAGAGCGTGGTGTCCTCCGTGAGGCGGTGCTTGCGCACGATTCGGGCGAGATGCGGGCGAAACACGTTCTCTTCCAGGACGAGCGCGTCAAGGTCAGGCACTGGCCTCACTCCTCAATTCGGTGATGAGACGTACGAAGTCGAGACCCGCCGGGCAGGCGGCCGTGCACCGGCCGCAGCCGACGCAGCCGTAACGGTGGTGCCGCTCCGGGAACTCCGTGAATTTGTGCAGGACTCGCTGTCTGAGGCGTGCGGCGCGGTCCGGGCGGAAGTTGTGGCCCCCCGCCACGGTGCCGTACTCCTTGTACAGGCACGAATCCCAGCGCCGGAAGCGCTCCCCTTGGGTGAGATCGAGGTCGAGCCGGTCGATCACCGAGAAGCAGTAGCAGGTTGGACAGACCATCGTGCAGGAACCGCACCCGAGGCAGGCATCGGCCGCGTGCGCCCAGTGCGCGGAGTTAATCTCCAGCTCCAGGATGCCGGGCAGCGCGGAGGTGACCAGTTCCCGGCCGAACTTGCCGTTGTGCTCCTTCAGGTACCTGCGGTAGGCCAGCCGGTCGCCCTCCTCGGCCGGTCGGAAGAGGTTCGGGGCGAGGCCGACCAGGTCGTTGCCCCGGGTGGTGCCGATCTGGACCAGAAAACCGCCGGGAACCGCCGAAAAGGCGAGGTCATACCCGTCGGTGACGAAGCCGGTCCCGAAGGAGTTGCAGAAGCAAAGCTCGTCGGGAGTGCAGGAGAGGCTGATCAGCAACGTGCTGCGGCGGCGGGCGGCGTAGTACGGGTCGGGGCGTTCCGCGAGGAACGTGCGGTCGAGGAGCTGGAGGGCGTGAAGGTCGCAGGCGTGCGCGCCGAAGATGATCCGCCTTCCGCTTTGCAGCGAGTCCGTGGGAACTTCATACCCCCTGGGCGAGAAGTGGAAGAGCACCTCGGCGGGCGGAGCGAAGAACTTCTTGAGCGGCAGCGACGACCGGGTATAGTCGATGGTCACCCGCTCCGGGTCGGCCAATTCGGCGAAGCGGACTTCTCCGGTGGCCGCCCGCTGCGGCGCCAACACCGGCGCGTGGTCCGCAAGGCAGGCGAGGAAGTCGTTGAGGTGTTCGCCGGGAAGCTTGATGGCGTTCATGCCGCAGCCCCTTCTCGTGATTTTTTGGGCGATGTCCCGATGGTAATTGGTTCTAAACTAGCACGGGCGAAAAAGCTCCGTCAACCCTTTGTGCGATAATTCACACAACTTGTGCGTGCTTTCACGAACGAAGTCCCCCCGCCCGCGGGTCTTGGGACGAGGCCGGCGGAGTATTCATTCGGCGGAAGCGATGTGGTGATTGGGGGGATGCAGGATGATCAGGGTGATTTCGGGCAGGCGGATTCTCTGGCTCCTGGTGGTCCTGGTGGGCTTGGCTACGGCGTTCGCCCTCTGGTCGACGCGGGACGAGGCCACCCTGGCCCCGGCGGCGGTCAAACCCGACGCGGTGGCCCGGATCAAAGGCGGGCCCCTGGCGCCGGGCCTTTCCGGCGTGGTCGAATTGCGGCGGTTCGGCGAAGGGACGATCGTCTACGCTCGCATCTCAGGTCTTAAGTCCAACGGTTTCCACGGCATCCACATCCACGAGTTCGGCGATTGCGCCGTGGGCGATCCAACGAACCCCTTCCTGGCCGCGGGCGGGCACTGGAACCCCACCGGCCAGCCGCATCCCGACCATGCAGGCGACCTCCCGGTTCTGCTCTCGAACAACGGAACTGCGCTCATGGTGGTCTACACGAGCCGCTTCCGGCCCCAGGACGCGATCGGCCGGTCGGTCATCATCCACGAGCTCCCCGACGACTACCGGACCCAACCGGCGGGGGCTTCCGGCAAGCGCCTGGCCTGCGGGGCAATCGTGGCCGCCGGGAAGTAGGCGGCGCGGGTCGACGCACAGAAAAGAAAGGAGAAGGAGGCAAGCGCCTCCTTCTCGTGTTTCCGGCATGGGGGGTAGGTTCTGTTAGAAGGACACCTTCATCTCGCCGGTCGCCTTGCTGGAGCCGTTCTCCATCATGGCGTAGGTCGCCTTGGCCTGGATGCCGCCGGCGATGGTGCGGCTCACGCCGATCGCAGTGCCACGAATCCGGGAAGCGATCGGGTCAACCGTCTGCTTCGCAGTGTGATCGTAGCCGTACGCCTGGTCCGTGGTCTCAACGAAGAGGGTGTTCGCACCGAGGGTCGCCTTGGCGCCCACGATGTAGTTGAACTCATCCACGTTGTGCTTCTTGATCAGTTCGCCGTAAGCCGTCACCGGGCTCTTGCCCACGGGCACGGTACCCTCGACCGAGTAGTCGATGTAGGTGCCGTTCGCGTCGCGGGTGCGGTTCAGGTTCAGGCCGAACTCGCCGAGGGCCGTCTTGTAGTCGGCGAAGATGCTCGGCATGGAGACGGAGGTGCTGTCCTCCTTGTCAAACGGCTGAACCAGGGCCTGCAGGGTCAAGTTCTGGACCGGGGTGGCCTTGAGTTCCACGCCCTCAGCGCCCAGGTTGTTCGAGTAGATGTCCCAGTAGTTGGTCCGGGCGCCGGCCATCGCCAGTTTGCCGAGGGTCACGCTCAGGGGCAGGCTCTTGTGCGTGTAGGTGAGGGCCGCCTTGTCAAACTGGAGGGCCAGGCCGTTGCTCGCGCCGGGCCAGTTGTTGACTCCCGTCGAACCAGCCGACGGCATGTCGTACTTCACGCCGAACGTGTAGCTGAGCTGCGGGTTGATGCTCCCGCTGGCGGAGAGCTTACCGGTCTCCCAGGTCTTCGGGTGAATCTGGGTCATGGAATCGTTGCGCCCGAACATGCCCTTGAACACGACTTCGCCGCTGATCTTGGCCGGGTCGGCCGCCAGGGCCGCCGAGGCCGCTCCGAACACCATGGCTGCGCTGAGAACGATCGCGAGCTTCTTCACTTGTTTTCCTCCTTAGTGCGATGCAGTGGTGCGGTCTTTGGTACATGTGTCGCTGGAACTGGAACCCAGTGGTCCCGGGCGAGTCACTAAGGAAAGCCCCCCCCTTTCCGCCTCTCCCGGATGTCCCACTTTGCTTTGCATAACTTCGTCGAACGGGCGAGAGTTCCTACAGGGAAAGCCCGGGCTGATTGCCCGGGCTTTCCAAAAGTCCTGGTACCAAGGGCGGCGCCCTAGGTCAGGCTCACCCGGGCGGCCGCCTCCGGCCGCCCCTGGCTGGCCCGCCGGCGGGGCCCAATGAGCGGCCGGTAGGGCACCTTACGGAGCAGCGCCACCTTCATCAGGTGGAAGAGGCGCGGCAGGCGGAGGAAGACCATCCGGATGCCGCCCAGGCTCCAGATCCACTTCAGTTCGATCATCTCTTTCATGATGCTGGCTGGCCGGCCGACCAGCTTCATCTTGCCGACGTAACCCACGGCGAAGGACTCTCCGAGCGAAGCCACCGCCCCCAGGTCGACCGGGTGGAAGTGCGCCCGCGGCCCGCCCCTGAGATCGGCAAAGATGTTCTTTGCCGCCACCAGGCCCTGGTCGATCGCGTTGTGCGCCGTGGGCGCCACCGCCTTGCCGGTGGCCGGGTCGATGGCTTCGGCGCAGTCGCCGATCACGTAGATGTCCGGGCTCGCTTGCGAACGCAGCTGGTCGTCGCACTTCGCCCGGCCTCGCGCCCCCACCGGGAACCCGGACTGCTGGAGCAGGTCGTGGGCCCGCACGCCGCCCGACCAGACCACGGTGTGGGTCGGGATGACGCGCCCGTCCTTGAGGCTGATGGCCTCGGGGGTCACCTCGGCGATCGGCACGCCAACGATCAGGTCGACGCCCTTGCGTTCGAGGTCTTGGGCGGCCTTCTTGGAAAGGCTGGTGTCGAAGGTGCTCATGATGGTCGGGATGGCTTCGATGTTGTACACCCGCACGTCCGCCGGGTCGATGTCGTATTGCCGGCAGAGGCCGGGCAGCGTCTCGGCGAGTTCGCCGGCCATCTCGACTCCCGTCAGTCCGGCCCCACCGATCACGAACGTGCGGCACGCCTGGCGCTCAAGGTCCGACTTCACCAGCTTCGAACTGGCCAGTTGGAATTCGATGTGCTCGTGGATGGCGCGGGAGCAGTTGAGGCTGGTGAGCGTAAACGCGTGCTCCTTCATCCCCGGGATGCCGAAGTACTCGGGCAGGCTGCCGACGCCGACCACCAGCTTGTCGAAGGGGAGTTCCGAGCCATCCTCGAACACGAGTTTCTTGTTCTCGATGTCGATGCGGTCCGCGGTCGCCTTGACCAGCCGGACCCTCTTCCCTCCCAGGATGGTGGAGAGCTTGATCCGGATATACTCGCAGTCCGCCGAACCGGCCGCTGGCTTGTGCAACTCCGTGATGAACTGGTGGTACTCGTGCTTGTTCACCAGCACCAACTCGACGCCGTTGCGCCGGAACCGTTTGGCCAAGGCGAGGATGCAGGTGAGCCCACCATATCCGGCGCCTAACACTACCACCCGTTGACCTTCCATCGGCGTACCTCCGTTCTGGAAGCTCCTTACTGCCAGAGTCTTCCGACAAACTCGTGACAACCTTCACGATGTATCTATGCAGCTACTTCCCCGTCCTGCACAGGAATTCCTCTCGGAATTGGACAACTTCGCGTCTTTTTTTGCAAAGTCCCCGGCGAAGAGGCAGTGCTTTCCATATGAGTGTGCCTCGCCGGGGCGGGTAGAGTGGAGCACTGATTTGAGGTGATCTCCTCAGTGCCCCCTCATCAAACCGTGCGTGAGGTTCTCCCTCACACGGCTTTCCGATGTCCTTCATCCTGCAGCATGCACAAGCTGCCACTGGGTTCGCCCATAGAGCCGCAGGAGGCCAAGGTTGGCGAAGTAATCGGGAGTAAATTCCCGGGACTTGCTCTTGCGCCTCCTGCGGGTCTTTTTGTT